>CAMOJK010000087.1 GCA_946616835.1 uncultured Lachnospiraceae bacterium | reverse complement strand
CCAGTATGATCATAGCGATACGCAGGGCACCGAAAAGAGCAAAGAGCAGCCACATCCACACCAGAGACAGACGATAGCCCGCATAACATAAGCAGACAAAATAATAGACCAGACACCACATGGTCAAAGGAAAATAGATATAGATCCTGAGCTTATTGAACCATCCGTTTCCGGAGGTATCACTCAGGCAGACATGTGCAATAATGAAGCCTATCAGAAAAACAAACAGGCTTGATACAACCATCCAGGTCTTTATATTCATTCTTCAGTTCCGAAAGTCAATTTGCCGTAATATTCCAGTACGCAGTGCCTTAATAATATCAGTGCGCTTGCCACCGACATCTCTCTGATCTGAGCACGGCTTCCGTTGAAATGATACTCACGCGCTGTAATCTTACCCGCAACATTCACAGCGATATATACTAACCCCACAGGCTTGCCCTCTGACATATCAGGACCTGCATTTCCTGAAACTGCAACAGCAACATCAGCCTTAAACAGCCCGGTAACTCCCTTTGCCATCTCCCTGACTGCCTGTTCGCTTACGGCACCGTATTTGTCCAAAGTCTTACGGCTGACACCCACGATGCGTCTCTTTGCCTTGTTTGAATAAGTGATATAGCCGGCTTTGTATATTTCAGATACGCCGGGAACATTTATTATCCTGCCTGCAAGCAATCCGCCGGTACAGGATTCAACAGTAGTTACAGTCAGCTTGTTAGCAAGCATCAGCTCCACAACCACCTCTTCTAGGCTTTTCTCTTCATGAGTGGTATACACACTGTCCCCAAGCCGGGCCTTTATTTCTTTCACAACAGGCTTTATTGCCTTTTTCGCCTTTTTTTCATCCTCACCTGTTGCAGTGATCCTAAGCTGAACCTCACCTGCAGTAGCATGTGGCGATACACTTACCCCCGAGTCGTTTCCCCGGATAAACTCATCCACCAGGTCAGCCACCTCAGCCTCGGTACGTCCGCATATCTTTACCAGCGAAGAAACTATCACTGTGCCGTTTTTCTCCTTAAGGCATGACACAGCCTGCTCACGCCACATTGGCTCCATCTCAAAAGGCGGTCCCGGCATCAATATAAAAGTATGCGCCCGTCCTTCAATCTCTTTTTCAATTATAAGCCCCGGCGCAGTACCATTTGCATTCTCCAGTATGACAGCCCCCTTCGGCACCTTGGCCTGTATCAGTTCCCGGTCCTCCATGGTAAGTCCTCTTTCCGAGAACCACTGTCTGATATGTACCTCCGTAGCAGAATCATCAATAAGTTCCAGCCCTAAAAAGGAAGCTACTGTCTGCTTGGTGATATCATCCGGGGTAGGCCCCATACCTCCGGTGATGACTATGATGTCTGAGCGTCCCACTGCTGCAGCCAGTGCTGAATTGATACTTTTCTCATCATCCCCCACCACAGTCATGGCATTGCATGTATAGCCGTATTTGAAAAACTCTCTTGCGAGAAATGCAGCATTTGTATTTACCGCATTTCCGTGTAAAAGTTCCGTTCCTACGCTGATAGTCTCCGCTGTCAACATATCTCCTCCTGTGATTGGCTGATTTGTGCTTCAGTACGCCGTAAATCCGCACACTACTGGCAGTGCTGAATATTGCACATGTTTTATGCTTCTGACGATTTCTCCTTATGCTCCGGATCCGACAAAACCTTCCGGTTCTTATAAATATAATCGATAAGGCTCACCACGGTAAGCACTAATGCTATATACATCATAACCATTGTAGGTATCTTAAGGATCTCCAGATCCATTATCATCATGATGAGCATTATCATCTGGGATGCAGTCTTAAATTTCCCCCACCAGCTTGCGGCTATGACGATCCCCTGCTCTGCCGCTATCAGTCTGAAGCCGCTTATTATGAATTCTCTTGCTACCACCACTATAACTATCCACGCCGGCATTTGCCTCGTCGCCGCAAAGCATATCATGGCACTGCAGACTAACAGCTTATCCGCAAGCGGGTCCATGAATTTGCCGAAATTAGTTACCATATTGTATTTTCTGGCTATTTTCCCGTCAAAAAAATCAGTAATCGATGCGATTGCAAAAATCCCCAGTGCGATCCATTTGCCGTAAACCCCGGCCACATCACTCAGAATAAAAAAAACAAAGAAAGGTATAAGCACCACTCTTAAGAGTGTAAGTTTATTAGCTAAATTCATTTCGTTCCTCCGAAAAACATCCTGTATAAATATATAGCAGTCCAGGAACCTGTAGATTTTGAACAACTGCCATAATTTTAGCATATTTCAGCGTATCAGTACATATCACCCGCATATCTCGCCGATAAGGTCATATCCATCAGCATCTGTTATCCTTATATTTAAGGGGGTTCCGCTCATGGGATCCATGTCCGTCTCCACAAATACAAAGCCGTCCACATTCGGTGCATCCATATAACTCCTGCATACCAGAATATTATCTTCAGGTATCCTCCCCTCTACAATGCAGTCCATTATCCGTCCGCATTTTTCTTCATTCTTTTCAAAAACGATTTCCTGCTGCAATGCCATTATCTCGTCCCGTCTTGCTTCCTTTATCTCATCCGGGACCTGATCCGGCATCCTGTCCGCACCTGTTCCTTCTTCCCTCGAATAGGTAAAAACCCCAAGCCTGTCGAACTTCATCTCTTTTACAAATGCCTTAAGACCTGCGAAGTCCTCCTCCGTTTCTCCGGGGAAACCGGTTATAAGCGTAGTCCTGATGCAGATATCAGGAACAGATCTGTGGAGATCATTTACCACACGGACAAGATCAGCCCTTGAAGTCCTGCGTCCCATCCTTTTTAATATTCCATCCTCACTATGCTGTATGGGCATATCTATGTAATGGCAGACTTTCGGATTCTCCGATATTTCCTTTATCAGCTCTGCATCAATTTCTTCAGGATAGCCGTAAAGAATTCTTATCCAGTGAAAATCACAGGAATCACTTAACTTCCTCAAAAGCTCTGGCAGGGATTTTTTTCCATACAGATCCACCCCGTAGACCGTAGTTTCCTGGGCTACCAGTATGAGTTCCTTAACGCCTCTGTCTGAAAGTTCTTTAGCTTCCGTCAGAAGAGTCTCCATAGGTACGGAACGGTAGGGGCCTCTGATCTTGGGGATTATGCAGTAAGTGCAGTTCTTATCGCAGCCCTCAGCTATCTTAAGATAAGCAAAATGTCCTCCGGTAGATAGAACTCTGGGCTTTCCACTCACCAGCCTGGATATATCATCCAGTCTTGGTGTCGGCTTCTTCCCATCCAGCAGCTCACGGGCGGCTTCTGCCACCTTGTCAAAAGCAGTAGTTCCGATAATGGCATCCACTTCCGGAAGCTCTGTTTTTATCTCATCCGCATACCGCTGGGCCAAACACCCTGTTGCGATCAGACATTTAAGCGAAGAGCTTTTTTTCAGTTTGCCGCAGTCTATCAGAGTCTGTATGCTTTCTTCCTTTGCATCATTTATAAAACAGCAGGTGTTTACCACTATCACATCCGCCTGCGTCTCATCATCCACAATTTCAAAGCCTTCCCTGTCCAGTATTCCCAGCATCATTTCCGAGTCTACCAGGTTTTTATCGCATCCCAGGGATATTACCATTATTTTTTCTTTTTTTTCAGAAATATTTTTCTCAAACATATTTTCAGAATTAATACCGGACACAGCCGCCCCCCTGACTTTTATTTAAAAAGGGACGGAATCTCAAGTCCGCCCCTCTTATCATGCTTTTATCAGTTCTAAACCCTGTGCTTTATAGCAGTTACGCACTCCACAGCCATAGTGCCACAACAGATGCCGGCATTTTTCTATCTGCCGTACACTCCAAAAAACAATGTTACAGACTACAGCTATTTACTGCTCAGCATCATCAGCAGATAAAATGCGTATTCTGCCCTTTTCAAGCTCCTCTACTGCTGCAGACAGAGGCTTCTTAGTATACTTACCTGTAGTTGAAACTAACGGTGTGCTTCCTGCAGTAATCTGTCTTGCACGCTTTGCAGTTGCCATCACGATAGAGTAACGGCTTGCCACTACTGGTGCCTCACCCTCTTCAACTTCAGAATTTACAACATTCATAAGGTCCGTGTAGGACGGATGTAACATCATAGCTTTTTCCTCCTAAAAAATGACTGCTATATATTATACACTATCCGATCTTAAAATGGAACAGTAAACTACTGTCTTTCAGTTTTCACCGGCCATATCCTTAAGCTCACCCCTTACCGCAGAGATAAAATCCTCATTCATCACAGGTCTGCAGTGTGCGCTCTCGATAATTTCCCTTAACTGTGCCGTACAACGTTCAACGGTATCATTTACAACTATATAGTCATAATCTTCGATTCCTGTTGCTTCCTGTGCCGCACGATCCATACGCTTCTTTATCACATCAGCAGTTTCCGTACCCCGTCCAGTCAGCCTGTCCTTAAGCATCTCTGCACTTGGCGGCATCACGAATATCAGTACCGCATCAGGGTATATCTTCCGGATATTATGCGCTCCCTGTATCTCTATCTCAAGGATAACATCCTTGCCTTTCGACAGTTGATCTTCAACATAAAACTTCGGGGTACCATAGTAGTTGCCCACATACTCGGCATATTCGATGAGACCGTCTTCCTTTATGGTCTGCTCGAACTTTTCCCTGCTGACAAAAAAATAGGAAACTCCCTCCTGTTCACCGGCTCTTGGTGACCTGGTAGTCATAGACACCGATAAGGCATAGTTGTCATACTTTTCCATAAGAGATTTGACAAGCGTTCCCTTGCCAACTCCAGCAAAGCCCGAAATAACGACCAATACGCCTTTTCTGTCCATATCAGTTCTCCCGATCCTATTCTATATTCTGTATCTGTTCTCTGACTTTTTCTATTTCAGTCTTAAGATTGATGGCTATGTTTGAAAGCTCCAGGTCATTAGTTTTAGACAGGGTAGTATTCGCCTCCCTGTTCATTTCCTGGGCAATAAAGTCAAGCTTTCTTCCAACGGAGCAGTCTTTTTCAAGTTCTTCCCTTACAGCCTTTATATGTGACTTAAGCCGTACCGTCTCTTCATCGATGCAGAGCTTATCCGCACATATGCCGACTTCCGTAAGTATCCGTCCCTCATCTATCTCCCGGTCTGCAAGGAGTTCCTTTATCTTTGCAGTAAGCTTTTCCTGGTATTCCTTTATGACATCCGGAGATCGTTTCTCTATGTCTGCAACCATTGCCTCCATGTTATCAAGTTTACCATTAAGGTCGTTCTTTAAGTTTTCACCTTCCTTGCGGCGGCTCTCTACGAATTTCTCTGCAGCCATCCGGACAACCTTCTCAAGACTCTTCCAGATTTCATCTTCATCAGCAGGCTCTTCCTCAAGACAGAACACTTCAGGATATCTTGATAATGTGGAAACCCTTATGTCATCCTCCAATCCGAATTCTTCCTTCATCTCGCGGAGATATTTAAGATACTCTGCTGCCACCGTTTTGTTGTACTTTATGGTGACATTTTCCTCATTCATATCCTCGCAGGATATGAACACATCCACCTTGCCCCTTTCAATATACTCCTTGAGCACCTTCCTGATTGAAGCCTCAAACATACCGAGGCTCTTGGGCAGCTTTACCGACTCGTCAAGATAACGGTGATTGACACCCTTTATCTCTACTGTGATCCGTCTCTTATTCTCTTCGATCTCGGCCCTGCCGAAACCCGTCATACTCTTAACCATATCTGTAATCCCCATTCTGCCACAGCAGCGTCTGAAAGGTCAGCCGGCTGTAATAAAAATGATTTTAAAGCAATAAACGCACAACATGAAAATTATATTCCAAGCAGGCAGAAGCGTCAAGATACGCAGACCTAAAAGAAAGCGATGCGCAAGACATAAGTCCTACCTGTTGCGTTCTTTGATTGCCCTTTCGATGTCCCTCTTTGCATCACGCCTGGCCATGTCATCACGCTTGTCATACAGCTTCTTACCTTTGGCAAGTCCTATTTCGATCTTGGCTCTTCCGTTCTTGAAATACACCTGCAGGGGCATTATGGTCATATTCTTGTCGGAAGCTGCACCTGCCAGCTTTGCAATCTCATTTTTGTGCATGAGAAGCTTTCTCACTCTCAAAGGATCTTTATTAAAGATATTCCCCTGCTCGTAAGGTGAGATATTCATGCCCACTACGAAAATTTCCCCGTCATCCACACGAACATAAGCCTCTTTTATGCTGCACTTGCCGGCACGAAGGCTTTTTACTTCCGTACCGTGCAGTACCAGACCGGCTTCGTATTTTTCCAATATGAAATAATCGTGATATGCCTTTTTATTGTTTGCTACGAGCTTTATTCCTTCGCTTTTCATCACTCTTTACCTTCTGTACGTTCTTTAAACTGCCTTTTTTAGGCTTAACCGCTGCTTTTACGGCTTTAGCCGGCTGCTTTTTATTTTCCTTTTTCCTGCTCTTTGATTTTACCACTTTACCGTCAATTTTTCTCTTTTTTGAGCTGTCAGCTTCCACAGGCTTTTCTTTCTTTGTCTTAGTACCGGTCCCCAAAGACTTTGCTTTCTTTGACTTTGTTCCGGCACTTGCAGGCTTTTTCTTCTTTGTCCTAGTACCGTTTTCCGAAGTCTTCTCCTTCTTTGTCTTAGTACCGTTTTCTGAACGCTTTACACGCTTTGGCTTTGCGCCGTTTTCGGCAGACTTATTATCCTTCCGGCTGTCACGCCCTTTACGCTTTGAAGTATCCGCAGGCAGCTCTTCACCAAGCAGCTCGAAATCTATGGTATTCATTTCCCTGTCCACGGAGGATACCCGGATGCTGACATTCTGTCCCAGGTAATACTTCCTTCCGGTATAACGCCCCACCAGGGCATATTCTCTTTCATTATAGTCATAATCGTCGCCGGCTATCTTGGCCACAGGTACCATACCCTCCACGGTGTTTTTAAGCTGCACATACATGCCCCATCCGGTGACGCCGCTGATAACGCCATCATATTCCTCTCCGATATGGGCTCCCATATATTCAACCATCTTGATCTTATCAGCCTCACGCTCAGCATCAACCGCCCGTCTTTCCCTTTCTGAAGACTGCTTTGCCACCTTAGGAAGCAATGACTTAAAATGCCCGCAGAGCTTTCCATCCAGGCGCCCATGCATCTCTTCCTTTAATATGCGGTGGATCTGCAGGTCCGGATAACGCCTTATAGGCGAAGTAAAATGTGTATATTCCTTTGCAGCCAGGCCGAAATGTCCCAGGCACTCCGTATCATACCTGGCCTGCTTCATGCTTCTAAGCGACAGCGACCTGATAAGGTCTTCCTCGGGACGACCGGCTATGCCGGCCAGCATCTTCTGCAGCTCTATAGGCTTTATATCCGCAGGATTCCCTTTTATATAGTAGCCAAAGCTCTGTACTAACTCCATAAGGTCATTCATCCGGTCCGCATCCGGAGTCTCATGCACCCTGTATAAAAATGGCAGTCCTTTCCTGTACATATGCCCTGCCACAGTCTCATTTGCCGATAGCATGAACTGCTCTATCATGGCAGTGGCTACATTGTGCTCATAGGGAACAATGTCAATGGGCCAGCCCTTCTTATCAAGGATTATCTTGCTTTCCGGCAGGTCAAAATCTATTGCTCCGCGCCTTACACGCATAGCTTTCAGGATATAGGACAGTTCCTCCATAAGCTTAAACATGGGGATAAGTTCCTTATACTGCCTGATGGTCTTTTTATCCTTGTCAGCAAGTATCTTTTTTACAGCAGTATAGGTCATGCGCCTGTCCACATTGATAACAGACTCGCATATCTCATAATCCCCTATTTTCCCCTCCGGACTTATCCTCATTATGCAGCTAAGCGCCAGGCGGTCCACGCCCTCATTGAGTGAACATATACCATTGGAAAGCTTTTCGGGGAGCATAGGTATCACCCTGTCAATCAGATATACACTGGTGCCTCTTTCAAGTGCTTCCTTATCAAGCGGTGATCCCTCTCTTACATAATTGCTGACATCCGCAATGTGCACCCCCAGGATGTAGTCATCACCATCTTTATATAAAGAGACAGCATCATCAAGATCCTTGGAGTCCTCACCGTCGATTGTGACCATCTGCAGGTCACGCAGGTCCTTTCTTCCCTTCATATCCTTTTTAGGGACTTTAAGCCTTATGCTCTTTATTTCTTCCTTTACTTCTGCAGGGAACTTCTCCGGAAGAGAATGTCCCCTTATGACAGACAGTATATCCACTCCTGGATCGTCCGCATAGCCCAGTATCTCCGATACTATGCCCTCCGGACTCTTTCCGTCACCGCCATAGGATATAATATCTGCAACTACCTTCTGGCCGTCTTTTGCATTCTTAGTCTTTCCTTTTGGAATATAAATGTCCGATGCTATCTTTTTATCGTCAGGTACTACGAAGCCGAAGCTTCCGCTCTTTTCATAGGTGCCTATCACCTGTGAAAAACCACGCTCCACTATGCGGATTATATTTCCCTCAGTACGATGTCTTCCGCTGTAGCTGGTCCTTGCTTCCACTTCCACCATATCCTGGTGAAATGCGCCATGCATCCCTGAACGGGGCACAAAGATATCCTCGTCAAGACCTTCGACCACAACAAATCCGAAGCCCTTTTTATTTGTTATGAGCTTTCCTGTGTAAATGTTATTTCTGTTTGTATTTTCTTTTTTCTTCTTTTTTTCCTTACTCATTTCTTTTCCTTTTCCTGTGAATC
This sequence comes from uncultured Lachnospiraceae bacterium, assembly GCA_946616835.1. GTDB lineage: Bacteria > Bacillota > Clostridia > Lachnospirales > Lachnospiraceae > NK4A136. The sequence continues at coordinate 3,719 of CAMOJK010000087.1, read as the reverse complement.
ACCGCTGTCATTTTGACAGCCTGTATATCTAAACTTTCCAATTGCTATATACCTAACTTCCTCACACCGTCAACGCATCTGACGATATTACCGTTCACCAGGCAGTTCCGTGGCAAATCCCCGTTATCCCACGGCAGGTCGAAACAACTTTACTGATATTTCCACTCGCCTCCTCGATAATAAGAAAAGCCCCGCTAAAAGCGGGGCCTTACACTTCTGTCTCTATGATCAGAACATCGTCAAACTCAGTACCAGTGCCATAACAAAAAATATGCCAACAAGTATTCTGGTTATCATGAGCATCCTGCCTTCCAGAGAATGGGACTTATTCTTATCCCAATATGTATCCGATGAACCGGCAAGGGCTCCGAGTCCCTGATCACGCCCCTTCTGCATCAGCACAACTACCGCTATGGCTATGCAGTCTATAATAAAGATTATCGTTAATATCGTTCTTAACATAACAAAACCTCCATACACTTAGGTCGAACATTTGAAATATTAACACAGGCTGCGGCATTTTGCAAGAAAAATTTTAAACCTGCCTTCTGTCTGCGTCACGCTGAATCGCCGTGAGCAGCTCTTTCTCCTTCTTTTTATGTATTCTCAGCACGATACTCCCTGCCACCAGAAATACCACAAACAGAACAAAGCCGGCAATCTCATATCCAAACTGAAGAAGGTAGTCGCCCAAATATGTAAATCCGGCCATAAAGCCATATGCCGGAAGGTTGTCAAAATAATGTTTTCCAATCTCACCTGATATTCCTGCCGCTATATTAAAAACAGACGATAACATAAGCCACACCCATGACTTTCTGATCATGGCGAAAACAAAACAGATGATCCCTGCCGCTATAATAAAAAGTGGCGATATATCAACAGCTACCCTTATTAAGTCTTCTACATCTATAACACTCATAAAACTAAACTTCTTCCAGCCGTATATCCGTTCATGATGGTCCCATGTGACTATTAAAGATCAGTTGCGGACCAACTTCACGATTTCCATAATACCACATATCACCCTCACTCTCAAAGCAAAAGAAAATTCAAATTTCAGCTGATGACATTTTTCAATTTAGGGAAAATACGGTATGATATAATCTATTCAGTTTAAATGACTGCAAACTGAATCAGCTCAGACCGGCCCTAAGCACTTTCTACGCTGAAGCGTTTAGATATGTGCTGCCGAAACATCCAAAAAACTACAAGGAGCGTATTATGTTATTTGCTTTAGCACTGATCCCAGTGATCGCACTTTTGATCTTCATCTATGTACTTGATAAAAAAGAAAAGGAACCAATAGGACTCCTGGCAGGATTATTTTTCGCCGGAATGGCAACTGCAATCCCTGCCATACTAGTTGAAGTTCCTGCCGAACTGATACTTGATGCGATCATCCCCTATGATTCGATTCTCAAAGGGGCATTCATGGCACTCATAGTCGTTGCCCCGGCGGAAGAGCTGGGCAAATTCCTCATATTAAGCCTGATAACATGGAAGAATAAAAACTTCGATTACAGCTTTGATGCCATAGTATATGCTGTATTCGTATCCCTCGGCTTTGCCGCCATTGAAAATGTCATATATGTCTTCAGTAACGGCTGGGGCATAGCTCTCCTCCGCATGTTCACCGCAGTTCCGGGGCATGCGTGCTACGCAGTGATAATGGGATTCTTTTACAGCAAGGCCAAAAATGCCAGCCTGACCGGCAAAAAAATGAGCTGCGTTCTTTACCTTGCAGTGGCCATAATCATTCCCACTATAATACACGGTATATATGATGCACTTATTTTAGGCGGTGTCAGCGGAACTGACGAAACAATCGTTGTGGGACTGGCAATAATCCTGTGGATCGTGGTCATATTCATTTTGTTTATCGCATCCTTTATCCTGGTCTTATACTCTTCCATAAACGATTTCTGTATAATTACCCTGCCGGAAGACAGGCAGACTCTTTACAAAGTACAGGTTGCCGGAAGCTGGACCTGCTCATGCGGCAGCGTAAACCGTTTAAGAAACTGCCCTAAATGCGGCAGCATGCGTCCGATGATAAGTGCCTGGACCTGTCCTCAATGCGGTACACTTTCTGCCCTTAATTTCTGCGGAAACTGTGGGTGTGCAAAACCAGCAGAACAGACTGCTTCATCAAATACCTGATCTTAAATATACCATTAATCTTTCCTCTTTTTGTGTTTATGAAAAAAAGGTGAATTGAGCACCAAAAAACAGCCTTCCATACGAGGGCTGTTTTTTTATATCATTCAGGTTAACATCTGCAAATTACAGCAGCTTCTTATAATCAAAGAAATGCATCTCTTTATCGTATTTCATCAATGCAGGTACGAATGCACCTTCCTTTATCCCCTTTGCATCAGCCTCTGCCTTGCTTAACTTTACTTTTCTGTCATAAAAATCTCCATGCTCTGCAGCAAAGAACAGGATGGAGGCACTTACTTTATCACCATCCTCAGTAACACGGGCCACGTAAGCATTGGTGTTATAAAATCCTTTCTTGTCAGTTTCAGTATATTCCATATCCATGATCTGCTGCTTTGTTTCCTCAGGTACCTCTTTCAGAAGGTCTTCCAGCCTTGCACCATCCTTCTTGGCTATCTTAAGTGCAACAAAGGCAAATACTCCGCACAGGATAACACCGATCACCAAACCTGCAATGCTTCCCGGTCCCCATACTATCATCAGATTGTTCATTTTCTCTTTCCCTCTTTTCCCTATTATTTTTATAGATCCGTGCACACACGAACGGGATTGATTTTATCATAAGCCATTTGACATTTCAACCAAATCATAGGCACACACTCCTGACACACACTCTTACGAAATCGTTCCGAAGCAACAAGACCGTTCTTAAGCTTTTTATCATTAAAAAGATGAAGGAATTTATTGGTTTCCGCAGTGACAGGATCCTTACCTTTTATCCGGTCTTTATATCAGCATACATTGAAAGAGCGGCTTCCGTGTAGACTCCGGTAAATATCTCTTTGGCGGTATGCCGTCAGCTTTGCAACAGCCGGTGCCACACTGTACTCATCCCCGAATGACTTGTCAGAAAGCTTATTTTTAAGAATATCATCAAATTCATCCAGAGCTTTTTACCTACCTCCTTCTGTTTAGGCGTAAGCGTTTCATCTCCCAAATACACGCGTCCCATATACTCATATGCATTGCCATCCTTGTAAAGCTTGCTGAAATGTCAGATAATCATTGGCATACATCTGATCCCCGGGAAGTCTTTTGATATTCTTAACATTCCTGAATTTCCTGCCCAAACATATAAAAACGGCCGTTCGCAAGCAAGCTTGCTACGGCCGTTTGTTAAGTGGCTTTAGGCGCTTAACTCATTGCTTTCACGACTATTCAATAATAGTAGCAACTCTTCCTGATCCTACAGTGTGGCCACCTTCACGGATAGCGAATGTAAGACCCTGCTCCATAGCGATAGGATGAATGAGCTCGATTGTCATCTCAACGTTATCACCAGGCATGCACATCTCTGTGCCTTCAGGCAGGTTGCAGACACCTGTTACGTCTGTTGTTCTGAAATAGAACTGAGGACGATAGTTGTTGAAGAAAGGTGTATGACGTCCACCTTCATCCTTGGTCAATACGTAAACCTGTGCAGTAAACTTCTTGTGGCACTTAACTGAACCGGGCTTTGCAAGAACCTGTCCTCTCTCGATATCCTTTCTGTCGAT
>CAMOJK010000086.1 GCA_946616835.1 uncultured Lachnospiraceae bacterium | reverse complement strand
TGCTGTTCACATCCCCATCATGAAACAATTTCGGTCTGCAGTCTATCTGCCAATTCTCTCAGTCAGCAGATAAACTAATGGTGAATTCCAGTATATAGTCACCTCATTGGTTGAATAGCTCTGCACATTATCCACATAGCACATTGCTGCCGGCACATCTGCCAGCACTGATGCTGCATAGGGATCTTCAAGTCCGCTTGCGGGACCGCCTACCAGCATACCAGGCATTGCAGCACCTGCCACCTGTGAAGGTCTGTGATGAGGATCAGCAGGCGTAAATGTACCAAAGCCTGTTACATAGCAGTAACCAAGAGGATTTGCTCCTAACAGATAATCGAGCTGTGCTTCTGCCAGGGCCTTAAAATCATCCGCAGTATATCCCTTTGAAGAAGAAGTACCATTTGCTGCCACATCCGCAGCCATACCGAATAATACACCGTTGTTTGCGACAGTCATATTGCTGCCCCAGGGATAATTATTCATGAGTCCCATCAGATATCCATCGGCCAGCGACTTTTCCGCCACTTCATCAGCCGCTGCCATAAGCCTACCTGCCGCATCCGCAGCTTCGTCCTTACCGGACATTGCCAGGTCGTATTCCGCATAGAGTCCCATATCCGCCCAGCCCAGGCCTTCATTTATTTCACTTACAGACTTGATCACCTGAGCAGGATCTGTCTCCGGTACAGTATAAAGCTCCTCTGCAATATACAGCTCAACTGCTGCCCAGTATATTTCATCAGCATTATTTCCATCCGGATACACGCCGGTTTCCATACCTTCCGGATTCTCAAAACCAGCCTGATCCTTATTAGCATAAGCATACTCCCATGCCTTAACCGCAGCATCATAAGCAGTCTGTGCAAACTCGGGATCATAATCCTTATAAACCACAGATGCCAGCGCCATTACTGCTGCAAAATCAGCAGTCGCTGTTATTGATACAGGTGAAAGGATAAGCTCATCCGTCTCTTCCTCAGGTGGAACTGCACCAGGGAATACCATAGCAGTAACCTTATGGTATACACCGCCTTCAGCATTCTGCATTTTAAGCATCCAGTCAAGCTCAAAGCGTGCCTCATCCAGCACATCAGGAATTCCATTACCGCTTTCCGGAATCCCCAGGTCATCAGCATCATATCCATTGTATGTATAAGCACCCAGAAGATCAGCAACAGATTTTGCACCGGATACTACATATCTGCCGTAATCACCTGCATCATGCCAGCCACCGGACACATCCACTTTTTCATTAGTTCCGTACACTGTTGCTTTGTCCATATGGCACTCAGCATGGGCATAATCTGCACCGCTTATGGCCGGATCCGTTTCCACACCACACCGCTGTCTGTAGAACATAAGTACCGTCTCAGCCATCAGGTCATCATATACATCTTCGCCGATCTTAAATGCATATGTAGCACCCGATTCAGTGTAAATATAGTATTCACCTGCTTCTGTCACCTCACTGAAATCACCCTTGGCGATTTTTGCACCTGCGGCCTTGTCTTCAACAGCTTCTGAAAGAGTCCCCTGATAGACTATTGTTTCAGAAGAAGCATCACAGACATAGAAAGTCTCATTGTCATTTTCGGTCTTTACAAAAACTGTCTTCGTGGAATCCGGAGTATAGCCCACCTGGTCGGCGTTTACATTAAGATATGCCGGAAGTCCGCCTGTCGCCTGCGCATTGTCAGCATTCTTTACCACAAGTTTTACATTATCAATATATATATGATGATCACCGGGATCAGATGACATATCATCCATCTTGCCCATATTAAATACTATACGGGGAGAAGGATCGGAAGCCTCTTCCATAGTAAAATCTACGGAAAAAGACGTCACATCCGGGCCTATCTCAATATAATCTCCCTGATAAGCATGGTAGTCACCGCCGTTTATCTGAAGCCTGTATTCTATCTTGCGGGTAATGTCAGATGAAACATCAAAACTGTATGTATATTCACAGCCCTGCACAAGTTTAAACCCGTCCCAGTATGCCTGATTGCCATAGTCAACGGAACCGCAGCTGTGTATAAAGCAGTCCAGCGCACCATCCGTATTTGACAGGTCATAGAATCCGCCATTAGTGTATATAGTAAAGTCATCCACTTCGCCATCATCAAAATTGACATCCACAAGCACATCCCCTGTAACAGGAGCTGCATCTGCCGAAGCCTCTGAATTTACTGCATTCGTATAGGGAGAGGCATTTGCAGCATCGTTATCCGCAAGCGTTGCGGGCTTCTTCTCAGCCTTCTGCCCCACCATATCACCATTAAATCCGGAAGCTGGATTTCCTTCATCCGGGGTCGTCTCTTCCGTTGCCACATTCTCCGAGACAGCACTGTCATCCGACACATTTTCCTCTGCTGTCGTCGTACATCCGGCCGTCTGTATCATCAATACGCTGGCAAGTGCAGCAGCTATTATCCTTCTCTTTTTCATATATTGATCCTCCATTTTTATAAACAACATATGTCCCTGATCTGCATCATAACAGCGTATCAGAAATTATCGTTTATTCCGCTTTCAGCAGTCCACAATAAAGTATCAGCTATGCCAATATCGTACTGCTGTTGCCAAATTTATTCTTTGGCATATCCTTTACCTCAAGTGCTTCGCGCTGTCATAAAATATTATAAAAATAATCGTAATAAACCAAAGAATATAATACCATAAATACTGGCTTCATACCATCTGTGACTCACTTTATAAGCGACCTTTTTTTCCTCCTCACTCTGTTGATATGACGCTCAAAGTCCCCGCTTTTTAAAAGCTCCGCCATCACGTACTGGTCGAAAGTAGGCACCGTACAGGAATAGAACCCCAGCTTTTCATTAAACTCATTAACAAGTGCTTCAGGCAGTATCATATAACCTATACGCATTGACGGTGCAAGTGTCCTTGAAAATGTGTTCAAATAGATTACATTCACTTCCCTGCTCATAGAAAAAAGCGGTTCTTCCACCTTTCTCGATACTGTCAGCTCCGAATCATAATTATCCTCTATAAGGATACCGTTACGCTTTTTTGCCCACCTCAGGTACTCGAGTTTTTTTGAAATATCTGCTGTCACTCCCGAGGGATAGCTGTTAAAGGGTGTCACATGAAGGACATCGGCTTTTGTTTTTTCCAGTTCCATAGTACTGATCCCGTCGGCTTCCATGGTAAGCATGTCACATTCAAGCCCCATGGCCCTGTATACATCACATATCTTTTCATATGAAGGATTTTCAAGAGCCACGATCCTTCCCATTCCCAGAAACTGTGCAATCAGACCATACAGATATTCTGCTCCGGATCCGATTATGATCTGGCCGGAGTCCACGGATATCCTGCGGCTCCTGGCCAGATACCCACATATCTCATTCCTGAGTTCCGACAGTCCCGGATTCGGCGACTTTACCAGAATATCTTCCCCCCTGTCCAATATTACTTTTCTCATAGTTTTTGCAAATACCGAAAAAGGAAAATCTCCGATATTATGGTCTTTTATTTCTTCAAATGACGTGACTGCTTTTTTCTCTGTATTGCCCAGAAAATCATCTCCCCTGTAAATCACATACACACCGCTCCGTTCCCTGCTCTGTACATAGCCTTCCTCCCCAAGCAGTGTTAATGCATGGTCAGCGGTTATCACGCTTACCCCGGTCTCGTCGGCTATCACCCGCTTGGACGGAAGCTTACTGCCGTACGGATATACCCCGGAGATAATATCTTCCACAAAAAAACGGTAAAGCTGTATGTAGGCCGGAAGCTCAGAATTTTTGTCTATACTGTAGTTCATTGTTAACCTTTCTGTATTAAACGAATTCAGTTTATATCGCGCTTTAGTAAAAGTTAGTGTTATGAAAAAAAACAGATTACACAGCGGCTTAAATCTGGTCATATCATTTTGTTTCATTCTGGTTATTTTAATATATCCAGTTTGATGATATCTTTTTTTTTGTCAGTTGTAAAGAACATACACAAAGCAAATAATTTATCGCAGTCGACATAAAAACGGAAGGTTCTGAACAACTGCTTACATGCTTGAATTATAGGAGGACAAAAACTATGGTAAAGAAAAAGCACATACCGGCAATCCGCATAACCATCGCAGCATTTTTTATGGCACTTAACATTGTCATGTCATCCTTCGGCATCCCGGTGCCCGGCGGACATCTCTATCTCTGCGACGCGGTTATCTGTCTTGCTGCACTTCTGTTAAATCCGTTTGAAGCATTTATCGTAGGCGGCATAGGTTCATTCCTTGGGGACATGCTTTTCTATCCCACCCCCATGTTTGTTTCCCTGGTAACACACGGACTGCAGGCAGTGGTCATATCCCTTATCGCACATAATACACTTAAAAACCACCCCAAGCTTGCTTCCGGCATAGCCGTTACAGTCGGTGCAGTTATCATGGTTGTGGGTTATACCCTGGGCAAGACCTTCGTATACAGCACCTTTGAATACGCAATGATAAAGCTGCCCTATGAGATAGCACAAGGAACCCTGGGTGCAGTATTCGGAATGATGCTCTGCTGGAGATACGGTGTGAAGAACCTTTTCGACAGGTATCTGGGAAACGAACAATATAAATAACTGCCCGGTTCCCATCACTCTCGGACAGTTAAATATAATCGCTCAGAATAAAACGTGCCATAAGGCACACAAAACACAATGGCTCAGACGGATTTCGCCTGAGCCATTGACTTTTAAGCAGTACTCAAATATATCACTAATACACTACTACCATTGAAAAAAGTGGGCATATGCCCACTTTTTTAGCAGCCTTTTCTCGTAAAACCTAAAGTGCTTTTATAACCGTCCTTGATTAGGACTTTATCTTTGCTGCATTTCGTTTCAGTCTTTCATTTTCTTTCCTTAGTGCATCAATCTCAGCCTGAAGCGTTTTACGTTCTGCCTCACTTCTGACTCTTTCTTTCATCATTCCCCTTGCCTCAGCCTCGTGCGCTATTCTTATCTCCGGTAAATCCAGTACTTCTCCACCCATTACATCACCCACTTTCTTCTGTACATTTTTATATTTCATTAAAAACTTATGTATCACTGAATGTGTTAATCTTATAATAACACCGTGAGACAGTGCTGACAATCGGCCCTGCTCATGTTCTTCATCAAGTTTAGCAATTATATCTTTATAAAAATCCGTTAATGCCTTTATCCTGTCCTCATCCTTATTTATATCACTCAGATCCTTCTCGTAATTGAAGATGTAAAAAGGTATCATCAGATAAAGCCTCTTTTCAAAAATCTTGTCTATCGTAAAATCAGACTCTTTTACCACCGCCACATGATAGGATACACTTCCCTCCGGTGTTTCTATTTCAATACAGACTCTATCCGGAACACTGTCCGGTCCCCTCAATAGCAGAAGTCCCGCATTCGGTATCCTGACTTTCAGCTTTGAAAACTCGATATCCGAATCAGCCTTGGCTATCTGTGAGTCATATTCAAAGAACCTCACAAGAAGTGAACCGTCATAAGGCTTGCTCTCACATTCAAGATGATAGCTTTTTGATACGCCGTCCTGTGTAATCCTGAAATTTGAATCCGTGATCCTCTTCTGCGAGGAATGATTCCTGTCCCCTGAGAACTGCTCGTTTCGCATCCGGCTGACCACAGCGTCATCCCTGTATGACTCACAGAATAAATAATTAACAAATGGTATCAGAATGTCATCACATTCAGATTCCATTGTCCGGAAAGCGCTGTCATAAGCCACATTTGAATACAGCAGATTCCTTTCCACACCTGACTTTTTTCTTACTGCTTCGTTTTTAGTGCTCACCCATTTTCCTCCTCCGAGAAAAAACCCCATTAAACGACTGATGTTTTTTTCAAAACCCATATGCCAAATACACCAGCTGACAATCTGCCATTTCATCCGGACATGGAAGAAAAATAAACTAAGTCTGAATAACCATAAAAACTTCCACTAACAAAACATTGATATATCAAATACGGGACTTTGGAACGAAAACGTTCCGGCGAATCGCCTGAACCATACCCGAATGAAATTACTAGGTTATTATAACACAATTTTCCAGAAATTACAAAAGCACTAAAAAACCCCGCTGCACGTACCGTGCCAGCGGGGTTTACTTTCATCATACTAAATTCCGGTTATCAGATCTCCGGCTCTATCAGACCGTAAGTATTTCCTTTTCTCTTATATACTACATTGACCTGATCCGTCTCTGCATTGCAGAATACATAGAAGCTGTGACCAAGAAGTTCCATCTGTACGCAGGCATCTTCGGGATACATGGGCTTGATGTCGAACTTCTTGCTGCGGATGATCTTGATCTCTTCGTCATCCATGAAATCCTTCTCAAGGTACTCCTTCTTAAAATATCCGCCATCCTGATGCTTGTCAGTGAGCTTGGTCTTATACTTCTTAAGCTGTCTCTCGATGATCTCCTCTACAAGATCGATAGAAACATACATATCGTTGCTTATCTGCTCTGACCTGATGATGCTTCCCTTTACCGGGATAGTAACCTCGATCTTCTGACGGTCCTTTTCAACGGAAAGTGTAACATGTACCTCTGTTTCCTCGTTGAAATACTTTTCAAGCTTTCCGATTTTCTCCTCTACTGCACTCTTTAACCCTTCCGTAACCTCGATATTCTTGCCTAAGATCACAAATTTCATACCAGATCCCTCCTTGTCTAAAATGCGGTTCACACTGCGGTTCACACTACGCGGCGGATCATTACTCTTCCGCGTGCATCTGATTTTATAGTTGAAATTATAGCATAATCAGAGTTCTCTATCAATCCATAGCTTTGGACTATAGGCAGTGCATTTCACTCTCCTGTCTTAGCGCCTTTTGCCTTTGGAACTTTTTCTTATGTATTTTAACAGCTTATCCGAGAGCAGATTATTCGAAAGGCAGATCAAAACATATGCTGCTGCCCCCAAAAGGAACAGAAATACTCCAGACACAAGTCCCGGCGGGGTATAACTGAAGCTGACCGTATGCTCCCCCGGTGTCAACTTTACTGCATATAATGCATTTACCACCACACACACACACTGTTCTTCATCCGTTCTTCGGTTTAGAAGATCAGCAGCACCTGAATCATTTTTTACCTTCCCCGTTTTCGGATCGGTATCATCACCTATAACACTCTTGACCTTCTTACCATCAACCCACACGGTCCAGCCGGGTTCATACGGTATTGATGTCACAAGCAATTTTCCTTCCTTAACATTCACCCTGCCTGTAAGGAAACTTTCAGTAGACTTTTCGGTATTGATCTCCCAGACATCCTCTGATAGCTCCTTTAGGTCATTTTCAAAAAGCTCCCTGTCATAGCCGGCCACAATAACCTTCTGATATATGACAAAATCATTGGACACAGTCATCCTCAGCGTAAGCTTTGTCCCCTCCGAAAAATCTCCAAGCCTTACGATTATATAATTATCCCCTTCAAAATATGTACCCTTGAAATTAAATCTTCTGTCTGCACTAGCCTGCATATCTGCCATATGCCTGTCAAAAACCTCTGATTCAGGGTGCTCGTTTAAATATCTGTTTTCACATTCCGTCCATTCCTCTTCAGTCCACGAAGAAAGCCAAAGATTTACCTCATGCTGGAATTCCGTCTTTATGAAAAGATATACCGGTTCATCCTTATGGACTGTATAATGAAAATCTATCGTAGGGTCACCGGCGCCTGTCACATCATATTTTGTCTGTTCCCCATATGGTGAATATGTCAACGCATCAGCGACAACCGGCTCATCATCCTGCTCCATTTCTTCAAAATACTTATGCCATTCCTGGAAATGACGTTCTTCATCAAACACTGTCTTCCCGGCCAGGGTGCTCATGAACAGATTTTGGCTGTTAAAGGGATTATCATTTCCAAGATACTTTATCTTTAATGCATCCTCCGACGCCATAAAGCCTATCGGCAGCGCATTTTTATTTTCATAAATATTGACAGATACAGAAACCCCGTCATGATCCGCATATTCGTAATGAAGTCCTGTTTCAGAATACAAAGGATTAAGACATCTTTCATTTGCAGCAGAACCGTTTTCCCTTGCCAGCACATACTTTATGCCCAGCAGCGAATCCGAAATATCAGTATTGCCATCATATCTCGAATAGTAGGATTTTGTATCATAGCCAAGAGCCTCCAGGAACTTAAGTATCCGTGCATTCATTACTGATGACGAATGGGATACGCCTCTAAGACGCAGGGCATCATTGTCATTTACAAAGCGGAAATAGGTTTTCTCCGCGCGGTAAAAACCATCATCATGCTCCTTCAGTACGGCTACGGCTGCCTTGCTGTTCTGTATATAGTTCTGATAGGTTCCATAATATGCATAATCCAGCTCATCATCCACATTCTTTATGGTATCCTGGGCATTCCATATAAGCTCGGCTGTAGATACGGCAAGCAGTGCCAAAACCGCGGCCAACTGTTTTATATTTTTCCATTTAAGCTGCTTTGCGCTATCCTTTTCCCATTCTTTTTTCCTGCCTTCCCCAGGATAAAGCAGGAAGAAATAGAGGATCAGGTAGATCACAGAGATATCCGCTGCTATCCACCCTGACCTGCCAGCCAACTGTTCAAAGCCAATAGCAAAAACAACGGTATCCAATATCAGCACTGTAATTATACTTACTATGAAATGTTTCCTGTCAGTACCTGTCCTTTTCGCAAAAGCTTCAGCCGCTGCAGACAGCATGATGAAAGAAAGCAGGAAAGAATACCTGAATGGCAGCCAGTTAGGTGACTGTCCTCCGTGCCACCACATATCAACAGGCACGATCAGCATGGACATAACAATAACCGTCGTAAGTACTGACACACCGATCTTTTTCCTTAAATTGATTTCCTTATTCATGAAGAAGAACGGAATCAGAAGTACTGCGAAGAAGCCGCAGTAGATTTCAGGTTTTCCCCATACATTGACCGAATCATACTGTCCCGGAAACAGCTGTGGAAGAAGATCGACAAGATCAAGAAGCAGCACTATTATATACTTATCCGCCAGATTTTCCGGAAGGCTCCCTGACATCCAGCCTCTGACTGCTTCCATATCATCCTCTGCCCGTTCCGTATTGAGAGTGCTCTGAAAACGGAAACTATAATCCGGATCCGCAGTAAAGCTAAATTTTCCTAAGGACAAAGCATTTACAGTAGGCAGCAGCATAAAGGCAGCCAAACACATAGCGATTATTGTAGCAAATGCCATTTGCCCCAGGGTCTTTAGTCCACTGCTTATCTCAAACTTTTTTTCGCTGCCTGCTAAAATATAATAAAAGAAATACAAAGCCACAAATATACATATCATATAGCCTATGTAAAACTGCGAGATACACATAAGCGCTAAGGAGGGAATGTATAATTTCATATTTCCCTCATCAACAAGCAGTTCTAACCCAAGACAGATAAGCGGCAGGAAAACCAGACTGTCCAGCCACATTGGATTCATAAGCTGTATGACACCGTATGCCATCATTGCATACATTGTAGAAAAGATTAGGGAAGGGGCTTCGGATACTTTTTTTGACTTTCTTATATAATGATTAAATGTGACTCCGGCGCAGCCAAGCTTTCCCAGCTGCATTAGAAGGAGGGCCAGCTCAATATTTTTCTCCGGAAGGATAACCGCAAGAAGTGAAAAGGGGGATGCCAGATAGTATCCCACCGTCCCCATAAAGCCTCCGGACAGATTTCCAGACCAGTCATAAAATAAGGATCCGTTCCCATGGAAAGCTGCACGAAGCGCCTCAAAAAAATAGATATACTGACCGTTTAAATCCAGCACCAGTATACTACGTTCCCCAAAGGGATACATACCGAATATTGCATAGGCAGCATATACAGAAAACACCGGTATAAAAAATGCCGCTGCATAGGTTCTGCATTGCTTTAATAATTTCTTAAAATTCTCCATCTTCTTATCTTACTTTGATAATGTATACGGATTCATATCCCGAATCACTGACACCTTCGTAAACCACTTCACCCAGACTGCAGAGAAAAGCAGTATCTATCTCATCCGAATACCTTGCATATTCCCGACTGCCTGCAAAAATATATTCCACTTCGTATTTATCAAGTAGCTCCCGGACCACACCTTCGTCACCAAATGATGCAGTATAAATGTCATCAACATCCTCATTGCGTCCGTCAATGGGCCCCACATCATTATGCCACAGCCATTCATGGGTACGCCATCCGGCCACAGTCTTTGTAGCCGCAAAAACAGAAACCCTGTCATCAAGAGTGTATGCGTCTCCGTGCGTTTCCAGCACTACCGTTCCCGGAGCAATATTCTCTTTTACCCACTCAATTGCGTAATAATCCTCATCAGCTTCCTTCTTTATGAAAAGATCTGCCTCCAGCTCTTCCTTTTCTTCTTTGTCCAATACATTTCCATACCACCTGTTGGCATAGCCGAAGAAATAGGTGCATGACATAAGGGTAAGCACAAGTGCAATAATCCCCCACTTCCTCTGTCCTTTTACTTCCGGTCTGAGAATAAACCGTATCAGAATGTAGCCCATAAAAACTGCCATCATTGAATTGGTCTGGTATGTCAGCTTGAACATGGTATTAAAACGCTCATACGCACCGGCATAGATATCCTTAAGATATATGACTTCCGGAATCATTACCAGTCCCGCCGAACATAAGCAGGTCAGCATCAGGTACAATTCATCCGGAAGAAGATTCCTTAAAAATCCCCTGAAGCTCTTTCCCGCCCGGTTCTTTATGAGCATTACAAAAAATGCAGTAAACATACCGAAGGGAAGCCCCCACATTACAACAAGCTGGTAAAACCTCGAATGCTTTGATGTAAATGCGATACCGCTTGCCATAGGCACAAAACTGACAACAAAAGGCAGCGATACGATCAGACCGCCCAGGATAAACATAACACCCTGTGCAGCCGTCAGCAGGATAACATTCAGTAGCTTTTTATGTTTTCTGATATTGAGCGCCAGCAGAATAGAACCGGCCACCACATAATAAATAGCCACATCCCAGGAACTGCACATATAAAAAATACCCATTAATGCACTGCAAACTACCAGTCTTGGATCAAGAAGCTCATGTATCCAGTCTATCCGATCCTCTTCATCCTCATATTTATTATTGCGGGCATCTACTATATATGAGAGCAGAAGCCCTAAAAATGTCATGACATAAAGCTGGTTTACCACATGGGCGTGCAGGTCGCCTGTTACCATGGAATAAGCACCAAACTCAACTGCAGTCTTATCTTCCACATCCGGACAGCTCCCTATATAACGTGAAGAATCAGCATACCAGTACTCCTGGTAATCACCGTTGAGCTGCAGCATTTCTCTTACCATCGGCACAAGCTTGCTATAGATAACATACTGCATATTTGAGGAAAAGACAGATACTGCTGCTGCCGCAAAGCCTGCACTAAAGCAATGGAAACGTTTATGCTTAACATTCTCTGCATTTTTAACGGAAGCGGACATAAGCTCAAAAGCAAGTACGAAGGGAACTGTAAAATACACCGCAAAAGCTGTACCCATACCAAAGTTGTAGCCAAGTGACACAGTATTTCCCGAAAGCTTTGTCAGGTATGTAAAAATATACTGGCCAAAATAATAGTAGTTAAGCTTTTCGCCTGCAAACCACATATCATCAGGAGGAAAATAGTCAGTAAAGAACATCCTGTTCATGAAACCGAAGTCCATCATCTTTTCCTGCCCGAAGGCTTCAGGTCTGAAACACCGGTAATAACAAAAGAAGAAAAATGAAAGGAGAAAAATAAATTCCATAAACAACACTGAACCACATGGAACACCGTAAGGAAACAGTGCTTCTAATATTTTACCCTTGAATTCTTTTTTCTTTTTTAAGCATATGACAGCCGGTACAACTCCAAGAAGTACAGCCATAAGCAGGGCAGTCACAACGCAAGACGCAAAAGAGAATTTCAACAGATGCACAGAGGAAAGAAGCCACATTAAATACCCTGCAAGCAGCCAGCCCAGAATCTTAGAAAAGATCCAGCCCCGGTCGGAAAAATCCTTAAAAAGCCTGTTCACGGCAGGATAGGCCGATGCGCCAAGAACAAGCATCGTCATGTACCACAACATCATATACGGAAAATCATTTCCAAATATGATTCCCGCAGCTGTCACTAACAGAATGAAAAGAACCGGGTACACTATTCCCTGCACTTTATTCAATATAAAATTATTATTACTGTTTTGTATTTTTGTTTCCATGGTTGTCTCTATATTCAACCGCAGCTGACTTTTTAGGTACAGCCTTAACGGTTCATTAATATCTCTTCCGCAACTTTAAGGTCATCCGGTGTTGTCACCTTTATATTTTCATAACTTCCCATAGTAATCCTTACTCTCTGCCCGGAATATCTCTCAGCCACCATTGCATCATCAGTAAAGAAACCGCTCAATCCCTTTTCTGACGCCTCTTTTTCAGCCTGCTCATAGGCCGCTTTTATAAGTGACATCCTGAATGTCTGAGG
>CAMOJK010000085.1 GCA_946616835.1 uncultured Lachnospiraceae bacterium | reverse complement strand
GATATGGAAAGCTCCAAGATAATGGACAGGCTGATCTGCGGAGATGTGGGATTCGGTAAAACAGAGGTCGCCATCCGTGCGGCCTTCAAAGCTGTGCAGGAAAATAAGCAGGTGGCTTACCTGGTTCCCACCACCATACTTGCGGAACAGCATTACACCACATTTGCGGAGCGTATGAAGGGGTATCCCGTGCGTATCGAGATGATCTCCCGATTCAGGACTGCAGGTGAGATAAAAAAAGTGATCGCAGCGCTTAAAGCCGGTGAGGTAGATATAGTGATAGGAACCCACAGGCTTTTGTCAAAGGATGTGCAGTATGCGGATCTGGGACTGCTCATCATCGATGAGGAGCAGCGCTTTGGCGTATCCCACAAGGAGAAGATAAAGCAGCTTAAGAAAAATGTGGATGTGCTGACGCTTACGGCGACACCTATCCCCAGGACGCTTCATATGAGTCTTACAGGCATAAGGGACATGAGTCTTTTAGAGGAAGCACCGCAGAACCGCCAGCCCATACAGACTTATCTCAGTGAGTATAATGACGAGATGGTAAGGGATGCTATTAACAGGGAGCTTAACAGGGGCGGTCAGGTTTACTATGTTTCCAACAGAGTAAAGACCATAACTGATGTGGCAGCAGAAGTACAGATGCTTGTACCGAATGCCAGGGTGTCATTTGCCCATGGACAGATGTCGGAAAACAGTCTGGAAGATATCATGCTTTCATTCATACATCATGAGATTGATGTGCTGGTTTCCACCACTATCATAGAGACAGGCTTGGATATACCGAACGTTAATACTATAATTATAAGGGATTCGGACAAACTTGGTCTGTCTCAGCTTTACCAGCTGAGGGGCCGTGTGGGGCGTTCGGATCGTACAGCCTATGCGTTCCTTATGTATGACAGGAACCGTATACTTAGGGAAACAGCGGAAAAAAGGCTCAGTGCCATCCGTCAGTATACGGAACTGGGGAGCGGATTCAAGATTGCCATGAGTGATCTGGAGATCAGGGGTGCCGGAAATGTATTGGGCAAGGCTCAGCACGGGCAGGTGGAAGCTATAGGCTATGATCTTTACTGCAAGATGCTTGAAGGCGCAGTGCTTGAAAAGCGCGGCATCGAGATAGAGAAAAAGGTTGATTGCGAGATAGAGCTAAAGGTCGATGCATATCTTCCGGCGGAATACATTCCGGACGAGATGCAGAAGCTCGATATCTATAAAAGGATTGCGGGCATAAGAAGCGAAGCTGACAGAGAGGATATCTGTGATGAGCTGGAGGACCGCTTTGGAAAGATACCTCCACAGGCGGATAATCTGCTTAAAGTTTCCGCACTTAAGGAAAAGGGCTGCAGGAAATATATCACACGGATAAGCGGACGTGAGGGTTACATTACTTTCAGGATGGAGCGTAATGCTCCCGTGGATGTGGCGGAGATCCCTATTTTTCTGAACAGCTTTGACGGCGATCTGAGATTAAAAACTGTTGGCGATCCAATTTTTACTTTGGTATATAATGACAGCAGCGAGAGCGGACCGCATGGAAGTGCGCTGATGCTGGAAATGGCTGATAAGGTACTTAACGGGTTTGACAGTATATTGAAAAAAGAAAGAAAAGAGAGCCGCTAAAGTGGCAGAAAGGGGAATAATGGACGATACAAAGTTTTGCCCCAGTTGCGGGGATCAGGTTCCGGTAACTACAAAGTATTGTGACAACTGCGGATATGCTTTCCCTAAGGAGACCATACCCGGGGCATCGGTTTACACACCTCCGGTGATGAATGTACAGCCGGTGGTAAACAATACGCCGGTGGCAAATGCACAGCCGGCAGTAAACAATGTGCCGGAAGCAAATGTACAAACTGCGGTAAATAATGTATCTGCAGAAAGTGCACAGCCGGTGGTAAACAATGCGCCGACAGTGAATGAACAGCCGGTGGCAAATAATGTACCGACAGTGAATGAACAGCCGGTGGCAGATAATGTACCGACAGTGAATGAACAGCCGGTGGCAGATAATACTCCTGCAGAAAATGTCCAACCGGTAGTAAATAGTATATCGGCTGAAACTATCAACGCAGCACCGATAGAAACTGCGAAGTCGGTAGTGAATGAAATACCTGCAGCAAATACATCGTCGACGGCAAATATTACTCCGATGGAAAATGTTAATGAAGCACCGATAGAAACTGCGAAAACGGTAGCGAATGATACATCTGCGGAAATTGCACCGCCGGTGGTAAACAGCTCACCTGTTATGAGTACCGATCCGATAGATAACGGTATGCCGGAATTTAATAATACACAGCCTGTAGCCGACAGTATGTCAAATATCACTATTCCCGGGGAGAACATGCAGGGTAATCAGTTTGGCACACAGGTGCCTACAGGTCAGATGAATGGTCCTCAGATGTCAGGTGTTCAGCAAAATGGTTCTCAGATGAATGGGCAGCAGCAGGGTGGTCCGGCACTCATGAATCCGGCATATGCTACAGCCACTCCACCTGAAAAGCCGAAGGGGAATGGCTGTCTGATTGCTATTCTTGTGGCTATAATGATCGTGGTGATAGTGGCAGCACTTGTCGCATCAGCAGCACTGGCCACACAGATTGAAGGACTTGACGACCTGATTTCCGGCAATCCCATAGGTGGAACGCATAGTTTGGTATTATCAGACACAGAGACTGTTTACATGGAAGTAGGTGATACACATACTATAACAGTTGAAAATATAGATGACTTTTCAAGCCCACGGGATATAGATTGGGAAGTTGCGGGAGGCGGATATTATTCAAATGATGTAGTACGCATATCAGATAATTATGACGGTTCGGTGACTGTTACGGCAATGAATCCGGGCAAGACATCGATTATCGTTACCGGGAAAAATGTTGATAAGGAAGAAGGCTATGTTGTAAAGATAGATGTTTCGGAAAAGAACATTGAATACGGCAGTTCCCTGTCAGGCGGTGAATTTGCTTATGCAGGTACAGCATGGGAGACTGAGTGGGCACAGTATTATTTTGTTGGCCCTGAGTCAACGGATCCTGTAATTGAGCAGCTTGAGTATGACTGGGGAATAAACATAATGAACGTAAACGATGGCTGTCTTATGATTTCGGATTATATGAATGATTATGCATATGGAGATGTGACCTGCACCAAAGTTTCCGAAAATGACCTGTATGCGTCGTCATATTATAACGATATCGCCGGCAGTATCGTTCCCGGGGCAGAGTACTACTGGTTTACCTATGTGCCGGAAGTGGAAGTGCTGGGCAATAGTGTTGCATCCGGAAATTTATATGATCTAATATTTATGTTCCAGCCGGATGGAACATTAGTAATCTATGACAGCGGTTTCGGAATGTTAAGTGCGGCAGAGGAGACTTCGGAATGGCCGAGCTACGCTGATCTGGATAGAAGATTTAATATTGTTTATTAAATTTTAAAATTCTCACATACAGTAGTGGGAAGAACAGTTCCTAAATGCAAAAGCGACATAAGATGAAGAAAGTTCTCATATTTGTTACCAGATATTTAGCGTATGCTTCCAATATAGTATTTGCCCATGAATGCAGAGTGGCACTTACACAGTTGGGGATTGATGTTGAGATCTGCGACATAATGAACGATGAAGATGCAGAACAGATATTGTTGTCTTATGTGGGAAAGAAGTACGATGCCGTAATTGATTTTAATTCTGTTCTGCCGCGTGTGATGGCTGACAAGGAGCATTTTATCGATATGATAGATGCTCCTTTTTTTGATTATATCGTCGATCATCCGCTGTATCATGATCCTATACTGAAACAGCCGGTTAAAAATTTCAATGTTATCTGCATAGACCGTGATCACGCAGATTATGTAAGAAAGTATTATCATCATATCAAAAGAGTAAGCTTTCTTCCGGTGCCGGTGGGACTTCATTCATCTCTTATGCCTTTTGAACGGCGCAGGAATACATTGCTTTTTACTGGATCATACTATCCGCCTGAAAAGTTTGAAAAGATAATGAATGAATTGCCTGATGATATAAAAAAACTGTGTGAATCAATGGCAGAAATCCTTATTGCTGAAAACGGGGAAAATATTGTATGCGCACCGGAGGAGGCTCTTGACAAAGCACTGAACGACATGGGAAAGACAGTGGAGGAACTTGCCATGCAGGTGGTCACTGATGGTTGTTATAGTGATGATATAACAATATACAGGACTCTATTGAATAAGTGTTTTGTGGCGGATATCTATGCCAGGGCCATACTTCGCAGAAAGGCTGTATATAAAGCTGCAGATACAGGCGTGCCTTTATTGCTGTGCGGAAATGAATGGGACATCTCCGGATTATGCAACAGAAAGAATGTCGAGTGGATAAAAGATGTAGATTACCGTGAGGTATCAGGCTTGATCTCGTCGTGTAGGGCTGTTATGAATGTTCTCCCCGGCTTTACCAATGGCATACATGACAGAGTCACCATGGGCATGATGACAGGAACTGCCGTGATCACAAATTCCAATAAATACATTGATGAGTTTTTCGCTGAAGGTGAGGATTATCTGAACTTATCCCATATAACCGATGACAATACTATTCTTGAACGTATAGCATGCCACGGTTTCCAAACTGCAGGAAAAATGTTTTCAAGAAAAGCCTTTGCAGAAAAGCTGGTGAAAGCGATGGGGATGTTATAGCAGAGATATTTTAATCATTGCTTTCGGAAAAATCAAGCTGAATTAGTGATAGGGACCTATTGAGGGTTATAAATGGGACTCAATAATGATGAGGGGTTGATGTAGAATTACTTTTTTTTTATAATTATACGCAGAGAAATAATAGTATAAATTAGGGGGAGGATATAGTGAATATGGAGGATAAAATAAAAAAAGACTTTGAAAGTCTTTTTTAAAATCCGCACAATGCGGTCCATAAACGGTGAATTCGGTTAAACCTTATTTGCACTCGCCTTGTTAATTCTCTTAAAATTTATCATACAACATACATTCAGTCAAGGATAAAATTAAAAATTGGGGTTATAGGAGGATACGGAAATGAAAAAACAGAAATACTACATAGGCTTGGATATGGGAACATCTAGTGTAGGATGGGCGGTTACTGATGATAGCTATCATCTGATTAGACGAAAAGGCAAAGATATGTGGGGAATCCGTGAGTTTGAGGAGGCTAAAACCTCTGCGGAAAGACGCACGCATAGGATAAGCAGAAGAAGGCTTCAACGTTCTAAAGTAAGGATTGGATTGATCAAGACGTATTTTGATGAGGAAATACGGAAGATTGATCCGTTTTTTTATGAGAGGCTAGATAACAGTAAGTATTACCCGGAGGATAAGGATGAAAAAGTAAAAAGTCCGAATGGGGTATTTAATGATAAAGAGTATACAGATAAAGAATACTATAAACAGTATCCTACGATATTTCATTTGAGAAAAGAACTCATAAATAACGAAAACGCACCCTACGATGTAAGATTAGTCTATCTTGCTGTTTTGAATTTATTTAAACGCCGGGGACATTTTCTTAATTCGAGTTTAAAGTTGGATGATGAAAGTGTGGAATTTAATCTCAAGGATGCATATTCAAATATGCTTGCTTCAATAGAGGAGAATTTAAACGAGGAATTATCAATAGTATTTCCTGAGATTGATTCTGATGATACTTATCTGGAATTGCAGAATATACTTGGCACAAGGGAATTTGGAAGAAAACAGAAAAGTGAGAAAGTTGCCAAATTACTTGGGATTGATAGAAAACAAAAAAAGGAAATGGAAATAATCAATGGAATGGTAGGTTTATCCGTAGATTGTTGCAGATTATTTGATATTGAGGCTGAAAATAAGATAACGGCCAAGTTTTCTGATTTTGGGTATGCGGAAAAAGAGCCTGAGATACTCGATCAGCTTGGGGATAGCTGTGGATCTGTGCTTATGGCGGTAAAGACAGTATATGATATAGGGTCATTAACGGAAATATTAAAAGGACAGAAATATCTTTCGTTTGCTAGAGTGGAAGATTATGAGCAGCATAAAAACGATTTAAAGAAGCTGAAAAAGGTGGTAAAGAAATATGCGCCTGATCAGTATGATTATTTCTTTAGGCAAAAGGAGGATGGAACATACAGCGCCTATGTTAACAGTGTAAATACTGAAAAATATAATGATTTAGGATCGAAGGATACAAAGCCTAACAGAAGAAATATGAAGGCGCGCTCTCGTGATGATTTTTACAAAGGGGTAAAGAAGCTACTGAAGGGGATGCCGGCAGATGATGCTGATGTTATTGATATCAATAAGAAAATAGAAAATGAAACATTTATGCCTAAACAGCTTACTGCAGGAAACGGCATAATACCTAATCAGCTTCATGCAATGGAGCTGAAAAAAATATTGGATAATGCGTCAGGATATTTGGGTTTCCTGAATGATGTAGATGAAAGTGGATTGACAGTTAAGGAAAGGATCATTCGGTTATATACATTCACATTTCCTTATTATGTTGGACCTGTTTCAACCAATAGTAAGACCGGCTGGGTGATACGGAAACCAGGATATGAAAAGGGGTTAGTTTTACCCTGGGAACTTGATGAAAAAATCGATAGGACAGAGACGGCAAAATGTTTTATCGATAGGATGGTTAGGAGATGCACATACCTGAATGATGAGATGGTTATGCCCAAATCATCTCTTAAGTACGAAAGATACTGTGTGCTTAATGAGATAAACAATATCAGGATAGATAACTCGAGAATTGATAATGAGCTGAAGAAGCGTCTGTTTAACGAATTATATCTGAATGGAAAGAAGCCTAGCAGAAAGAAGATTGAGAGTTTTCTCTATAGCAATGGTGTTCCTAAGGACGCACAGATTACCGGCGTAGATAAGGAACTTAACAATGCATTGAGTTCATACGGAAAGTTCAGAGATATATTTGGTGATGAACTAGAAAAAGATTCCGTTAAAAAAATGGTGGATGATATTATCTTCCGTTGTACTGTATACGGAGACTCAAAAGAATTTATCTATGAGTATATCCAGAAGAATTATCCGGAATCAGAATATCCAATTCTGAATAAAAAGACTATAAAGAGAATTATAGGTTTCAAATTCAAAGACTGGGGAAGATTCTCTGAAGAGATGCTTGACCTTCAGGGATGTAATTATGAAACAGGTGAAGTGTATTCTATTCTTACGGCATTATGGGAAACTAACAGGAATTTTATCGAATTAATAAACAGTGAATCTTTTGAGTATAAGAAACTGCTGGAAGAAAAGAGTAAATCTGCCATAAATTCGCTTTCAGAAGTTACGCCCGAGCTTCTAGATGAATACTATTTTAGTGCACCGGTTAAGAAAATGATACTTCAGACTATGGGAGTTATCAAAGAAATTGTGCAGATTATGAAATGTGAGCCTAATCGTATATTTATTGAAATGACAAGGTCAGAAGGAGAGAAGGGTGACAAAGGGCGTAAGGATTCCAGGAAAAAGGCGTTGTTGGAACTTTATAAAAATATAAATGATGAGCTTCACGATAAGAATTATTGGAAAGATCTTATCGAGAGTGCTGATGCTAATGGAAAACTTCGCAGTAAGAGAATGTATTTGTATATTAAACAGATGGGAATGGATATGTACACTGGCGAACCTATAGATCTTGATTATTTGTTTGATGAAAACAGGTATGATATAGATCATATCTATCCTAGGCATTTTGTTAAGGATGATAATCTTGAAAACAATCTTGTGCTTGTGAACAAGCCTTCCAATGCAAAGAAAACAGATATATATCCTATTCCTGGATTTATAAAGGATAATCCTAAAGTATGGAAATTATGGGAGATGCTGCATAAGAGGAATCTTATAAATGATGTTAAATATGCAAGATTAAGAAACAATGAATCGTTTACAGATGAACAGAAGGCCGGCTTTATTGCAAGACAGTTAGTAGAAACTAGCCAGGGAACCAAAGGCGTTGCTGATATACTGAAACAGGTGCTTCCGGATACACAAGTAGTTTACTCGAAGGCCGGGAATGTATCAAGATTCCGTAGTGATAATAAATTTTATAAATCTAGGTTAATTAATGATTTCCATCATGCAAATGATGCTTATCTGAATATTGTTGTGGGAAATGTTTATTACACAAAATTTACAAGCAGTCCAATGAATTTTATCAAGAATGAGTATTCAAAGGATGCAAAGAAGTTTGAGTACAATCTTGACAAGATGTTTGCGTGGAAAGTTGAACGTGATGGGTATACGGCATGGATACCGCTAAATAAAGGAAATGAGGATATAGCAACTATTAAGACGGTTGAAAAGATGCTGGCAAAGAATACGCCGTTGCTTACAAGACAGAGTTTTGTGAAGTCTGGTGTTATCAATAAAGTGACTTTATACGGTAAGAATACAGCAACGTCTGGTGCATATATACCACTAAAAATGTCTGATCCCAAAATGCAGGATGTTACCAAATATGGTGGTTATACCAGTGTTAATATTTGTTATTTCTTTCTTGTGGAACATGAAAAGAAGGGAAATAAGGTTCGTACCATAGAGGCGTTGCCGGGATATCTGGAGAAAAGAGTTGAGAATGATCCTAAAGAACTTGAAAAATACTGTGTAGAAGGTCTGGGATTGGAAAATCCTTCTGTAAGGTATAGAAAGATTAGGATACAGTCATTATTTAAGGTGGATGGATATTATATGCACCTGTCGGGAAAGTCGGCAAATTCTCTGATAGTTAGGAATGCTGTTTCGTTATCGATAAGCAAAGAATGGTTGGATTATATTCATTTTATAGAAAAGCTTAATGAGAGTGAGTATAAATATGATGATGACAGAATTAGCATAGAGAAAAATATTGAGTTGTTTGATACTCTTGTTGAAAAACATATAAATGGGATTTATTCAAAACGCCCCAATGGTATTAGTAAGTTTTTGATTGTAGGAAAAGAAAAGTTTTTATCACTGAAAAAAGAAGAACAATGTAAAGTCATTTTGCAGATACTTCAGATATCTGCAATGGGTAATAATAAGGCAGATTTGTCATTGATAGGTGGAGTTTCAATGGCTGGAAACATGCAGATAAACAAAAGTATAGATAAATATGAAAAGTTTATTCTTGTTCAGCAGTCAAATACCGGACTTTTTGTTAATGAATCTGTTGATTTAAAAACAGTATGAGCTGGCGGACTGTGGTTATTGCAAATAGTGCTAAGCTGGACTATCAGATGGGCTTTATTGTGGTACGTAGTGCGGAAACTGTTAAGATTCATATTGACGAGATAGAAACCCTTATTATTGAATCGACAGCCGTTTCCCTTACCGCTGCATTGCTTAGTGAACTTACGAAGAAGAAAGTAAAGGTGATATTCTGTGATGAAAAAAGGAATCCTTCATCCGAACTTGTTTCGTATTATGGATGTCATGATACAAGTGCAAAAGTCAGGAATCAGATAGTATGGACCGATGGCATAAAGGAAGAAGTCTGGACTGCAATAGTATCGGAAAAAATAAGAAATCAGGCAAGACACCTTTATGATATTGGAAAACCGGAAGCTGCTATGCTCGATCAGTATGTGGCAGAAATTGAACTGGGTGATGCTACAAATAGGGAGGGACATGCCGCAAAGGTCTATTTTAATGCATTGTTTGGCAAGGATTTTACGAGAACGGAAGAGAATAGTATAAATGCTGCTCTGAATTACGGATATAGCCTTTTGCTCTCCACATTTAACAGGGAAGTGGTTTCGAATGGATACATTACGCAGTTAGGATTGTTTCATGACAATATGTTCAATCCGTTCAACTTTGCTTCTGACCTGATGGAGCCTTTTCGTCCTATAGTAGACAGGAAAGTGATGAAGATGATGCCAGAGAAATTTGAGCACGAAGAGAAAATGGAAATGCTGAAAATTCTTCAGGATGAAGTGACGATAGGCGGAAGGAATGAATATGTGAGCAATGCTATGAAGATATATACTCGTAGTGTACTGGATGCGCTTAACGATAAGGATGTTGTTCTTATAAAGTTTTATTCTTATGAATTATAGATATATGAGAGTGATAGTAATGTTTGATCTTCCGGTATTGACACATGCTGACAGACGGGAATACAGAGCATTTAGAAAATACCTGATAAAAAGCGGATTTATGATGCTTCAGGAATCGGTATATTGCAAGCTGGTTCCGAATTCAAATGCGGGTGAAGCTCTGGTAGAGAATATTAAGAAACATAAACCTGGAGATGGTTTGGTGCAGGTGCTCAGGGTAACTGAAAAGCAGTTTTCCAAAATGGATTATGTGGTCGGTGAGAAAAAGGGGGATGTGATTGATACAGATGAAAGGCTGATTATATTATGAGGCTGTTATGTGATAGGCTGGGAATTGATATAGAACTATCGGAAAATATGACACAGATAATTGTTTTAGAAGATGTGGCATTATACTCCGGTTTTGTCCGTGAACTCTGGGAACAACATAAGGGAAATGATGGCGAAATTATTCTATCGGATAATGGGACTAGCCTTAAATTTGGAAAGAATATTGAGGTGGTAATAAATCCTTTTGATATTGACTGCAACAACAAGAAGATACTTAGCAGGATTTATCAGGAAACAGTAGAAATAATACAGAATGAAAAAATAGATGATGCTTTTGAGATTAATAGAAGGGTTATTTCTCTTCTTGATGATACAGTAGGTAAATTGCCGTATGATTTGGATTATAATCTTGATTTAAATCTACAAAGTTTGCTTAAACTATATGATTTGACAGTAAGAATGGATGCAGAGACCTATCCAGAGCTATTGTCACAGTATATAGATCTTATGGCAAAAGCGTGCGGCGTGAAATGCTTTGTTTTTGTAGGTTTAAGAAAATATCTTACCCAGGAGAACCTTGAGAACTTATATAAGGATGTCTTTTATGATAAAATCTATCTTATAGACATTGAATCTGATATTGGGATGAGATTGGATACTGAGAAAGTTGCTATTCTCGATAAGGATCAATGTTTAATTGTCTACTGAATTAACAGCATATCGCAAATATGTTAAGCTCGGCGAGAACCAGATTTATGAATTTGAGGTTTGAGAGCCTTGTTAATTCAGATAGGTGCAAAACAAGATTGCCCGGTGGATACAGGACTATTAAGTTTGAGAGCCTTGTTAATTCAGATAGGTGCAAAACAAATAATTCTTATCCATAAGCTGTCCTGAGTTTGAGAGCCTTGTTAATTCAGATAGGTGCAAAACTATCACAAACGGCCACCTCCTTACATGTCAGTTTGAGAGCCTTGTTAATTCAGATAGGTGCAAAACATCCACATAAGACGGTAACTGTGATACCGGGTTTGAGAGCCTTGTTAATTCAGATAGGTGCAAAACTAGTAGCTCAGAAAAAGACTGTAAGACCGGGTTTGAGAGCCTTGTTAATTCAGATAGGTGCAAAACACCGTAAAAGGTGCGAAAACGGCACGAGAAGTTTGAGAGCCTTGTTAATTCAGATAGGTGCAAAACGGGTAGGCGATGTTCTGAAAGCTATCGCCGTTTGAGAGCCTTGTTAATTCAGATAGGTGCAAAACTAAAAAGGCTTTTCACAAGTTAGCTGTAAGTTTGAGAGCCTTGTTAATTCAGATAGGTGCAAAACATCTGATACAGCGACATTTTTCACCTCCTTAGTTTGAGAGCCTTGTTAATTCAGATAGGTGCAAAACTCCTTAATTGTAAGATAGTTTTCGTTATAGTTTGAGAGCCTTGTTAATTCAGATAGGTGCAAAACTGCAGCACGTACCATGACTACGGCAGCAGGTTTGAGAGCCTTGTTAATTCAGATAGGTGCAAAACATCAGCCTTTACCCACTCGGTTTTTTCAGTGTTTGAGAGCCTTGTTAATTCAGAT
Source organism: uncultured Lachnospiraceae bacterium (assembly GCA_946616835.1). Lineage (GTDB taxonomy): Bacteria > Bacillota > Clostridia > Lachnospirales > Lachnospiraceae > NK4A136. Next base: position 1,382 of record CAMOJK010000085.1, on the reverse strand, counting down.
AGGTGCAAAACTGCTTTGCAGCCTTTTCTGCCTTGTGTCCGGTTTGAGAGCCTTGTTAATTCAGATAGGTGCAAAACTATTGAGAAATATAATGAAGAGCTGAGGGCGTTTGAGAGCCTTGTTAATTCAGATAGGTGCAAAACTCGGTATCTTATCCGCACCTACCCAGCAGAGTTTGAGAGCCTTGTTAATTCAGATAGGTGCAAAACACCTTGCCGCTGAAAACGAACGAAGAAACAGTTTGAGAGCCTTGTTAATTCAGATAGGTGCAAAACTATTTTGCCGATAAATTCGTCAAATAGAATGTTTGAGAGCCTTGTTAATTCAGATAGGTGCAAAACACTGAGTACGATCTACAAGCAGACAGTAAAGTTTGAGAGCCTTGTTAATTCAGATAGGTGCAAAACTGCTCTTTGGGATTGTTTTTGTACTGTCCAGTTTGAGAGCCTTGTTAATTCAGATAGGTGCAAAACCTTATCACAAAATTAAGTTTTATACAATATGTTTGAGAGCCTTGTTAATTCAGATAGGTGCAAAACCTTATCACAAAATTAAGTTTTATACAATATGTTTGAGAGCCTTGTTAATTCAGATAGGTGCAAAACTGATATCCGGCAATGCTTTTACTATTCCGGGTTTGAGAGCCTTGTTAATTCAGATAGGTGCAAAACCAAACTTTACCTTCCGTGCCAACTAAATCGGTTTGAGAGCCTTGTTAATTCAGATAGGTGCAAAACTTAAAATTTTATAATAGATCATAATATAGGTTTGAGAGCCTTGTTAATTCAGATAGGTGCAAAACTTTTCTCATATGCGTAGCATTTACTATGCAGTTTGAGAGCCTTGTTAATTCAGATAGGTGCAAAACTCATACTGTCCTCACTTTCTGCCCGTCCCGGGCTTGCTGTATTGATGATTGTGTGTTATACTAAACCTACTTGGGGAAGCCCTTGTTTCAAAAAGCTACTTAACTCGTGGTCGCAAATACTTGGGAGTTAGTGGCTTTTTTTATTTCCTGGTCAGGTGTTCGATGATTTTTACAATCACCGTAACCGTCAGACCGATTTTGTTTGAGAGCCTTGTTAATTCAGATAGGTTCCAATCTAGCTAGATTCTTTGCAAAATATTCTTGCAAATTTTATTTTGGTGTGCTAAATTCATTATCAGCAGTAAGACTTATCTGTAAATCATAAGTCATAGCCATTCGGCGTCCCGGTTCGGGAGGAACTGCTAAATCACATTTTATTAGATTAACGCAGAGTAAGGTGTGCTCTATCCCTGTCATGTCTTTCTTTGCAGCAAAAAAAGGAGGAAGCATGGGACAAAAGAATAACGTAATGCTTGAGTATCTAAAGGACTCAAGACGCTTTGCTGATGTGTTC
>CAMOJK010000084.1 GCA_946616835.1 uncultured Lachnospiraceae bacterium | reverse complement strand
GATAAGATCACCAAAAAGGGCGAAAATGTTTCCATCACCAGAGATGTATCAGGTGAAGGCGTTCAGCAGGCACTTTTAAAGATTGTTGAAGGTACTATTGCATCCGTTCCGCCTCAGGGAGGCCGTAAGCACCCTCATCAGGAGCTGATCCAGATAGATACCACGAACATACTTTTTATCTGTGGCGGCGCCTTTGACGGACTAGACAAGATAATCGGTGAGAGGCTTAATAAAAAGGCCATCGGATTTAAGGCTGATATTACCTCGCAGAATAATGCTGAGGTATCAGAGCTGCTTAAATCCGTTACACCTCAGGATCTGACCAAGTTTGGACTAATTCCCGAGTTCATCGGCCGTGTGCCTATAAATGTGACGCTGGAAGGACTTGATGAAGATGCACTGGTAAGGATACTTACAGAGCCTAAGAATGCACTTATTAAGCAGTACCAGAGTCTGTTTGATCTGGATGATGTGGAGCTGGAATTTGACGAAGAGGCTGTAAGGCTTATTGCTGCAAAGGCTCTTGAGAGAAAGATTGGTGCCAGAGGACTCAGATCCATACTGGAAGATATCATGATGGATGTGATGTTTGAGATACCTTCCGATGACACTATCCAGAAGTGCACAATTACCAAAGAAGCTGCTGAGGGTACGGAAAAGCCTTCGGTAGTAAGAGGCGCTGAATCTGCAGACTCAAAGAAGAAACTTAAGAAGGATGCGTAGGGCGTAAATACTGCATAATTGGAAGAACCGGCAGGGTTTTAACCACCGAAGTATTCCATATGCATACCGGAATAGTTTAATAATACGGATGGAACATCCGTGGGAATAAGACCGCCACGGCGGTCTTTCCTGAATTTTAAGGAAAAATGGCAAATAAAAAAGCTGAAAAAACAAAGAAATCAAAGAATATTGATAATGCAATAATCGCTCCGGATGAGATTCCCGTTATCGTGGTAAAGAATCTGGTTCTTTTCCCGGGGAGCTCAATGCAGTTTGACCTGGACAGCAAGCAGTCCATAAGGGCTGTAGAGGCTGCCATGCTTTCAGATGGTCGCTTTCTGCTTTTAAGCGAAATCACGGAAAATAAAGATAAGGAGATTGATTTTGCTGAGTTAATAGGTATGATCGCCGGCGATAAAGATCCTGCTGCAAACGAAGAAGAGGAAGATAAAACGATCCCCGAAGTACTGCATAGCGGAAGCATAGGTACTGTTGCAAAGACTACCCAGGTTATCAGGCAGGATAACGGCGTAGTACGCGTACAGGTGGCTGGACTGCGGAGAGCTGTGCTTACGGATTATGAGGATTATCCTGCGTATTATGTGGGGCATGTGGAAGAATATAATGACTTTGCCATAGATGATGTTATAAAGGCAGAGGCTTTGAGGCGATTAGTCATTACATCTTCCGAACAGCTTCTCAGGGAGTACGGTGCACCGGGAGCCAGGGAGTTAAAGCGTATCAGGAAGATAAGGAATCTTGATGTGCTTACCAATGATATCTGCTCAAATTTCCCGTTAGAGGATAGGGACAGGCTTAATGTCCTGCAGACGGTTGAGCTTGAGCTTAGGTGTAAAAAACTCATAGGAATTCTTTCGAATGAAAAGAGTATCATAAACGCCCGGAAGGAAATCAGTGAGCAGATTTCCAGACAGGTTGACGAACACCAGCGGGAGTATATTCTTAGAGAACAGCTCAGTTATATTCAAAGCGAATTAAATGATGATCCTGATGAAGTCTCGGAAGTGGAGCAGTACAAGAAAGCTGCAGAAGCTCTTGTAGCATCAGATGAGGTTAAGGCAAAGCTTAAAAAGGAAATACGTCACTTTGAACAGAACGGTGGAATGAGCCAGGAAGGTGCCATGGAAAGAGCTTATATAGAGACTCTTCTTGAGCTCCCGTGGGATAAAAAATCTGCCGGCTATGACCATGTGATCGATATAAAAAAGGCAAAAGAGATTCTGGACAGGGATCATTATGGACTTAAGGATGTAAAGGAGCGGGTGCTTGAGTATCTTGCGGTAAGGACGCTTACAGGCAAGTCTGACGCTGCCATACTGTGTCTTGTGGGACCTCCCGGTACGGGCAAGACCTCTATCGCCAGGTCAGTGGCAGAAGCTACTGAGAAGCCCTATGTTCGCATCTGCCTTGGCGGTGTAAGGGATGAGGCAGAGATCAGGGGCCACAGGAAGACATATGTGGGTGCAATGCCGGGAAGGATTTCTGCAGGTTTAAAGAGTGCAGGCGTCAAGGACCCTCTTATGCTTCTTGATGAGATTGACAAAATGAGCCAGGACTACAGGGGGGACACTGCGTCCGCTATGCTGGAAGTACTGGATTCAGAGCAGAATAAGAACTTCAGGGATCATTATGTGGAGCTTTCCCAGGATCTTTCGGATGTGCTTTTCATTGCTACCGCAAATGATGAAGAAGGCATACCCCGTCCGCTGCTGGACCGTATGGAGATAATTGAGATAGCAGGCTATACCAATAATGAGAAGTTTCATATTGCCAAGGAACATCTGGTTAAAAAGACTTATGAAAAGACCGGCGTGAAGCCTTCACAGCTTAAGATTGCCGACAGTGCGTTAGAAAAGATAATCGAGTGCTACTGCAGGGAAGCGGGCGTCCGTGAGCTTGAGAGGGAGCTATCCAAGCTCTGCAGGAAGGTGGCTGTTGAGATCCTTGAGAATAAGGATGCAAAAAAGATAACTGTTACCGCAAAGAATCTTGAAAAATATCTTGGCAAGATCAAATTCCCGCCGGAACAGATGAATAAGAAGAATGAGGTGGGTATCGCAAGAGGACTGGCATGGACTTCTGTGGGTGGTACGACTCTTCAGGTAGAAGTAAATATACTTCCGGGAAAAGGCGAACTTTCGCTTACGGGACAGCTTGGAGATGTGATGAAAGAATCGGCTATGGCTGCGTTTTCCTATGTGAGGTCGGTGGCACCAAAGTGGAATGTGGAAAAGGAATTTTTCCAGAATCACGACATACATGTGCATCTCCCGGAAGGCGCTGTACCTAAGGACGGTCCCAGTGCCGGAATCACGATGGCTACAGCTATACTTTCTGCCGTTACCGGAAAGAAGGTGGACAGAAAGATTGCCATGACGGGCGAGATATCCCTCAGGGGAAATGTTATGCCTGTAGGCGGCCTTAAGGAAAAAATCCTGGCTGCCAAGACCATAGGTATTAAGACTGTTCTTCTTCCCGACGAAAACCGGCGCAATGTTGAAGAAATAGATGCAGAGATACTTGAGGGAATGGAACTGGTATTCGTGAAGCATATGGATGAAGTGGTTGAAAGAGCTTTTGTATGAAGATAAAGAATGTAGAACTGGAATGTGTATGCGGAGTAACAAGCACGCTGCCGGAAAATAAATTTCCGGAATTTGCCTTTGCGGGTAAAAGCAATGTGGGTAAGTCCTCTCTGATCAATTCCCTTGTCCAGCGTAAGTCACTGGCTCGTACCAGCTCGGAACCGGGCAAGACGCAGACCATAAATTTTTACAATGTCAATAAAGATTTTTACCTTGTGGACCTTCCGGGATATGGTTATACCAAGGCAGGAAAGAATGAAGCCGCTAAATGGGGACGCATGGTTGAGAATTATCTTCATACATCGAAGCAGCTTAAGCTTATTTTCCTGCTGATCGATATAAGGCATGAGCCTGGAAAAAATGATCAGCAGATGTATGAGTGGGTAATATATCAGGGATACAGGCCCGTGATAATCGCAACAAAGGCTGACAAGATAAAGCGAAGCCAGTTAGACAAGCATAAAAAGATGCTGCGCGAAAGTCTTGGACTTAAAACGGAAGATGTGCTGATCCCTTTTTCATCGGTTTCAAAGCAGGGGCTTGAAGATGTATATGCGCTTATAGAAGAATACACAGCTCCTGTAGCGCCAGAACAGTGATTATGGGGATTGTTTTTTGTAAATAAGCTGTGAACGTTAACATAACATCTCTTGATATAATAAAAAAATAATGTTAAAATAAACAAGATTTTGATGTGCAGATACAGTGGTGTTTTATGCTGTTGCACAGATATAATAAATGAGGGGTTCTACCCGGAACGGAGAGGGCATGAAAAAAAGACTGGTTACAAGAAGCGACTTTGACGGACTTGTTTGTGCGATGCTTTTGAAAGAGATCGATCTTATAGATGAGATCAAGTTTGTTCATCCCAAGGATGTTCAGGACGGCAAGATTGACATCACGTCTAACGACATTACTACTAACCTTCCTTTTGATGACAGGGTAGGCATAGCATTTGACCACCACGAAAGTGAGCTGGAGCGGTGCAAGGATAAGAACTGGGAGGGCAGATTTATTATCGATGGTGATGCAAAGTCTGCTGCCAGGGTTGTATATGATTATTATGGCGGAAAGGAAAAATTCGTCAGGGTTTCCGATGAGATAATGGAAGCTGTTGACAAAGGTGACAGCGCTGACTTTAACCGTGAAGAAATTCTTGATCCTAAGGGTTGGGTTCTTATGAATTTCCTTATGGATGCAAGGACGGGACTCGGAAGATTTCATTCCTTCAGGATATCCAATTATGACCTTATGATGGAGCTTATTGATTACTGTGTTGATCATTCCATAGAAGATGTCCTGGCTCTTCCTGATGTAAAGGAAAGAGTGGATATGTACTTTGAGCAGCAGGAGCTTTTCAAGGAACAGCTTAAGAAAGTCACTAAGATATATGACAGGGTAGCTGTTGTGGATCTCCGTGAAGAAGATCCTATTTATACAGGTAACCGTTTCATGGTTTATGCAATGTGGCCGGAGGTAGAAATGAGCGTTCATGTTGCATGGGGCTTCCGCAGGCAGAATACTGCTGTAATGATAGGTAAATCTATCATCAATAAGGCTTCCAAAGTTAATATCGGTGACCTGTGTCTGTCGTATGGCGGTGGTGGTCATGCTAATGCAGGTACCTGCCAGCTTGAGAATGATATTGTTGACGAAGAATTGCCTAAGATTGTCGAGAAGTTAAACGGAAGATAATAAATACAGGATAAATGATATAAGCACTTAAAAAGCTGCAGGCGAATGACCTGCAGCTTTTTGTTATCTTTAAGGTTTATTTATCAGTCTTTACCTTACGCATAAGGTTGATCCAGATGCTTACGCCGGCACTGTATACGACGATGATGCCTGCGATACGGATCAGTATATCCATAACAAGGGTAGGATTAAGTACTACGAATACTATGATGATGATTCCTGCAAGTATAGCTACGGCAGACAGGGCAAGAGGTACAGCCCAATTTTTGTCTGTATTTTTCTTGATATCGAAGCAGTGTATCATATTTATGATGCCATAAATACATATCAGTCCGCCGATAACATAAGGAGCATAGTTTGTAAGGAGCTCCGGCTTAAAGAATATGACTGCACCAAGGATTACGGAAACAACCGAGCCTACTATAGTGGTAATGCCGGATATTCCGAAATTCTTGGCGATTACTGTCGAAATGATACCTACAAGTCCGATTATTGCAAGTACGCAGCCGACAACCTTAACCGTTACGGTAACGAATGCTGCGGGATAGATTATCATAGCTACTCCCACTATGAGCAGTAGGACAGCACTTGCCAACATTGTCAATTTTGATTTCATTTTTCCCCTTTCCGCCGCTTATTGCGACTGTGCACAGAAGCTTTTATGCTTCAGATACCCTGTGCCAATAGTGAACTACAGATTTATTTTAGTCATAAATTAAGGGGTTGTAAAGTGAAAAAGCAGGGCAATTGTGATAAAATAATTAAGTTGTAGTTCATTATAAGAGTTCGCAGGGAAGCGGTCTGATTTTTTTACAGCCTGGATTTTTAGGCTGCGGGAGTTTATGGGAAAGTTGTATTCCGGGATAATGATGATACTGGCAGAGGCACTGTTAAATATTCAGGGAGCCTTTGCTCTGGTGCCTGATGAGATTAAGCACTATGTCTATGGGATTGTAATACTTGCACTGGTTTCTTTTATCGTCATTCTGCTTTTATCAGTAAAGAAAAAGATAAGATTCTTTGCCGCTGCGTCAGGGACAGTGGTATTTTTTGGCGCCATGTACCTTTTTGTCATGGCACCCTATGCGGGAACAGTATCCCTGCATCCTGCCGGAGAACCAAAAGCTGTGGTGAATGAATTTTTTACCGACATATGCCTTGAGGATTATGCTGCAGCACATGCGCTCACGGATTCTGAGGCTGCCTACGGTGTGGAACAGCTTGCAGGAAATGATCTGGAGGAATATTACCTTGAAAAGCTGCGGGACGGATACCGCTATGAAATGATAGGCGAGCCGTTAATCACGGGGCTTAAGGCAAGTCAGAATGTAAGAGTCAGGTATTTTGATATGGCTTCCACGGGAACAGATGTAAAAGCTGCGACTATGGCTAATCTTGACGATTATGTGCAATCACATCCAAAAGATGAGGTATATGATGAGGAAAATAATTATCTGGAAGGTATAACCGACCTTATGTATGAACGGGCCGTAAAGTCTGTTGTAGGTGGAGGAAAAAGCTATTTTTACAGCTATGATATGTTAGAGGTTGAGCTGGAATATGTCGAGGGGAAATGGCGCATCATCATGGATGATGAGCTTAAAACCGTTTTAAACGGTGGTACGGATAATACAGGGACCTTCTGTGATAATGCAAAGAGTGATGCATTAAGTGATGTGATTTATATTCCAAAGACTTATGTGGTGGCAGAGGAGGCACTCTGGGGGCCGGAACCAAACCAGGCTCTTTTTGGAAAGACCGATGATCCGGAAGAGGTGCAGGCTGTTGTTGATGAAGCCTGGGAGCTGTTGGGAGACCAGGAGCTTTCGTGGAGCCCTTCTATTAAAATCGTGCACGGAACATATATAAATTATTATTGTGATGATACCATACTTGCAATTACCTGGAGGCAGCGCATAAACGGCGAGTACTGTACTTGTGCTGAGGTTAAGATACTTGATCCATCCCAGCTTCGCAGGAAGCTTTCCATGGATACTTTCGGCTCACCGATGGAACAGACTGCTTCTGCGCTGGCCAGGCAGGCCAATGCGGTTCTTGCGGTTAACGGGGATTATTATAAATACAGAGGAAACGGTATCTGTGTCTATCAGCGGGAATTGTGCAGGGCAGAGCTAAGAACCACAGACACCTGCTATTTTAACGGCGAAGGTGAGATGTTATTTACAAAGGCAGGTCAGTTTAAGAATGCGGATGAGGTAAAGGAATACATAGAGGCAAATGATGTGCTTTTCGCTGTTTCCTTCGGTCCTGTTCTTGTGGATGAAGGTGAAATACAGAATATTGGATATTATGCCCTGGGACAGGTTCATGAGGGGTATTCCAGGTCGGCCATTGGGCAGATTGATGAGCTGCATTATTTTATGATGAACATAAATCACACCAAGGCTTCGCCGGATGGAGGCAGGATAGAAAGCATAGCCCAGTATATGCATGATTTTGGCTGCCAAAAGGCTTACGCATTGGATGGAGGTCAGACAGCGGAGCTTGTGCTAAACGGTTATCCGGTAAATCCTGTGGACTGGTCAAGTGAGCGAATGGTGAGCGATATAATCTATTTTTCGACTGCCATTCCGGAAGCAGAGAATAAGGAATAAAACATAATCTAAGCAAATATGGAAAATGTTGCGGTTTTTATAGGAAATACACAGATAAGATGGAGCACACTGATAGTGATATGTGCAGTGTTTGTGTGGTTTTCTGTTTCTTATTCATTGTATGTTTCTCATGGTGGAAAAAGATATGTAATGTTTGTCTGTCTGCCGTATATGGTCTTTTTTTCACTGTTTTTTGGCAGGGCAGTCCATTGGTACAGTCATCCGGAACTGTATAAAGGAGTAGAAGACGCATTTTATTCTTTATGGACCGGAAATTTTTCCTATGGCTCTTATGACATGCCGGGAATCCTTGCGGCAGCCCTGCTTACTGCATTTTTATGCGGCAGGCTTATTGGCTCCAGCGGTACGAGAAGACTTTTGGATGCTTTTTCACCGGGACTTGCCTTGGGAATGGGGATAATATACCTTTCGGACCGGTTTGGGAATGCGGCAAGAAGTAAGATGGTTTTTTCGCTTTCAGAGCAAACCCTGCTGCCGATTTTTACGGCAGAAGAAGGGAATGCAGGGGCATACCGTCTGGCAGTATATTTTGTACTGTTTGCGGGACTTTGTATTATATTTTTACTGACATCTGTTTTTTATATAAGACGCAATCCTGAATATCTGCTGAAAGGCAGTTACAAGGGCTCCACTTTTATATTGTTTATGCTGCTTCTTTCAGCTCTTGAAGTGGTCTGTGACAGTATGCGCTATGATTCGTCTTATTTCAGGAGTAACGGATTTGTAAGCATTATTCAGGTATGTTCTGCATTATGCTTTCTGGCAGTGGTTATTTTTTACAGCATCCGGTCAGTTAAAGGCAATGGATTTAAATTCTATCATCCGTTAATATGGGCTTTCTTCATAGCAGGCTTTGGCGGGGCAATATACATGGAATATCTGGTACAGCGCCATACGGACTGGTATGTGAAGTGTTATGTGATAATGAGCATCTGCTGCGTGGTTATGGCTCTGTGCGGCTATATCCTGCATCTGACCAACTGTGTGGATATAAGGAAGGACATTCCTCAGGAAAAAGAGTGTATGGAGCTTTTGGCTGAGGGAATCACTTCTGCAATGGCAGAGCTTGAAAATGAGACCGCTGTATACAAAACTGCAGATACCGGTTCTGTTGAAGTGGGACCTTCATATAATCAGTCTGCAGGAGCGGCCGATAGCGCTGAAACCGGCATTACCGCCGTGGAAGATGAGTCTGAAACGAGCTCGATATCTGTAGTCGCCATAAGTTCGGAGGGAGTATCAGGAACGGAAAGCTCCGGAATGGAAGACATCGAGCCAGAAGGCCCTGCAGCGGAAAGTTCCGGAATGGAAGACATCGAGCCGGAAGGCTCTGCAGCGGAAGAGACCGCCAGTGGATATGAGACGGAATCAGGGCTTTCTGTCAGATATAATATGCTTACTGCCGAGGAATTTCTGGAGCTTTGGGATTCCGTCTGGACATCAGCACCCTCTCTGGAGCAGACGAGGCTTGCCATGGAACATTCGCTTTTCAGAGTTTCCGTATATGATGGGGAAGTGCCGGTTGCAATGGCAAGAGTGATAGGAGACCTGGGAATGTGCTATTATATCAAGGATGTGATAGTAAGACCTGAATACCAGGGCAGGAAGATAGGAAGCCTGCTTATAGAAGAAATATTAAACTTTGTAAATACATACGGAGTAGAGGGTACAAAGATAGCTGTTGAACTGTCTGCACTGCCGGATAAGGAGCCCTTTTATAATAAATTCGGTTTTAAGGCGAATGAAGCCAAGCGGCTGCGCATAATGTATAAAGTAGGCAGTAAAGATATATGATCAGAAGAAAGACAAAATCTTAAGATATACTGATACAGAAGGTTAGGAATCATAAGTATGGATAATACGGTATTGAAAAATAAAATACACGAGAACGTGGATGTCTGCGTGATAGGTGCGGGACATGCAGGGTGCGAAGCAGCGCTTGCGTGCAGCAGGAACGGATTATCGACAGTGATATTTACCGTAAGCGTGGATTCTATTGCCCTTATGCCCTGCAATCCTAATGTGGGCGGATCTTCAAAAGGACATCTTGTAAGGGAGCTGGATGCACTTGGAGGGGAGATGGGACGAAATATCGATAAGACCTTTATACAGTCCAAAATGCTTAATGCCTCCAAAGGACCTGCGGTCCATTCTCTGAGAGCCCAGGCAGATAAGCAGGAATATACACGGGCTATGCGTCATGTCCTCGAGGAACAGGATAATCTGGTAATAAAGCAGGCAGAAGTGTGTGAGATAGAAACGGAAGATAAAGACGGCATAAGCATCATAAAGGGCGTAAGGACTGCTACAGGGGCTTTTTATGAGTGCAGGGCGCTTATTATCTGCAGTGGTACATATCTTAAGGCCAGATGTCTGACGGGAGAGTCTATAGTATATACGGGACCTAACGGGTTGCAGCCTGCAAATTCACTTTCAGCATCTCTTATTGAGCATGGTATTGCCCTCAGACGGTTTAAGACTGGGACACCTGCCAGGATGGATGGACGCAGCCTTGATTACAGCAAGATGGAGCCGCAGCACGGGGATGAGCGGGTGCTGCCGTTCTCATTTTCTACGGATCCTGAATCAGTACAGATTAAACAGGCAGACTGTTATCTCACATATACCAACGAAGAAACCCATAAGATAATCCGGGCAAATCTAGACCGTTCTCCTATATATGCCGGTATCATAGAGGGAACAGGCCCAAGGTACTGTCCGTCCATAGAGGATAAGGTAGTTAAATTTGCGGATAAGGAGAGACATCAGGTTTTTATTGAGCCTGAGGGGCTTCATACGAATGAGATGTATATAGGCGGCATGAGCTCGTCACTTCCAGAGGATGTGCAGCTTGAAATGTACAGGACCGTTCCGGGGCTTGAGCACTGTAAAATGGTGCGTAATGCCTATGCCATAGAATATGACTGCCTGGCATCAGGTCAGCTAAAGCTTTCACTGGAGCTTAAGTCCATAAAAGGCATCTTCTGTGCCGGACAGTTTAACGGAAGCAGCGGTTATGAAGAGGCAGCGGCTCAGGGACTTATGGCGGGCATAAATGCAGTGCGTATGATAGAAGAAAAGGAGCCTCTTATTCTGGACCGTTCCGAAGCCTATATCGGAGTCCTTATAGATGACCTGGTTACAAAAGAAAACAGGGAACCATACCGTATGATGACGTCCAGGGCCGAGTACAGACTGCTGCTCAGGCAGGATAATGCTGACTTAAGGCTCAGGAAATACGGTTTTGAATCCGGTCTCATAAGCAGGGAACAGTATGAGTATACTGAAAAAAAACGGATGATAATAGAAGCTGAAAAGCAGCGCATGTTTGATACTTATGTGGGGGCTGCAAGGAGTGTCTGTGATGCACTGAATGCTTTAGGTTCAGCAGATGTAAAAAAGAACACTTCACTTGCGGAGCTAATATGCAGACCGGAGCTGGATTATGAGAAGATATCCGCACTGGATGGGGAGCGGGAAGAAATATACAGGAATTATGAGTCCGGGATATTCGGGGAAATTACGGAAACCGACAGCATAGGTGAAGATGCAGACATTAAAGACCGCTATGATGTGATCTCAGCTGAGTGCAGGGACAAATTTTTTAAAGAGGTAATTGACCAGATAAATATAGAGGTAAAATACGAGGGCTATATTAAGCGTCAGAAACAGCAGGTTGAGCATTTTAAGAAAATGGAGACCAGGCGTATTCCTGCAGAAATAGATTATGATGATGTCACAAGTCTGCGGCTTGAGGCAAGGCAGAAGCTTAAAGAATTCAGGCCGGAGAATTTAGGACAGGCATCCCGCATAAGCGGTGTGAGCCCTGCGGATGTAAATGTGCTGCTCATATATCTGGAAAGCAGGAGTGCAAAAAGCTAAGATAATAAAAACGCCCCACCTTACATGGTGGGGTGTTAAACATTTTATCGTTTCAACGCATTACTGTCCGGTATAGAATATTTTGGCAATGGGGGAGTCTGCACTGAGGATGACTGTCTTGTCCTGACTGCCATTCATGGAAGCTTTCAGTGCATCCAGGGATCTTACAAAGGCATAGAATTCAGCCTTTTCGGGATCCGAGTATGCATCAGAGAGAATATTCATATATTCTGCTTCGCCTTCTGCAATAAGTATCTCTGCCTGTGCTGATGCCGTTGACTTAAGTATTGAGGTCTCTCTGTCAGTGGTGTTGATTATCATCTGAGCCTCTTCCTGACCTTCCGCAGTATACTGTGCTGCGATATTTTCTCTTTCGGAGATCATTCGGGTGTATACGGCTTCCTTGTTGGACTCGGGAAGGTCAAGTTTCTTTACATCTACAGTATCGATCACAATGCCGTACTGGGTTTCTTTTGAATCGATCTGAGCCATTATAAGCTCTGTCAGGGATTTGATCTCTACGGTTTCCGGCGCATCCACTGTTATGTCGTTAGAGGATACGCTTGCCTCATCGGTGGTTTTGGCAAGGGTGATATCGAGCTTGCCGTCACGGGACTGTATGACCTCATTCTGTGTCATGGAAGAGATGACCACTTTTGTAGCATTGTAAACTGTAGTATTTATTCTGGCTTCTGCGTTCCGTGTAGAGCCGTTAAGGGACTGTACAAAGAGCAGAGGATCAGTAATATGCCACAGTACATATGAGTCTACGATCATTGTCTTCTTATCGGATGTAATTACATCTGACTCAGGCAGGTCATATATGAGCATTTCATTAGGCAGGGGAGTGGCGCTGTCTATAATAGGGATTTTGAAGCTTAAGCCGGGCTCCGTGGTAACCCTTACGACCTCGCCAAATCGTCTGATGAGCTGGTATTCATCCGGGAATGTGACCACTAAGGATGACTTGAGTATAACCAGTAATACCAGACAGACAAAGACTATTACTACTTTTTTGATTATGCCTGCCGCAACATCATTTGCGTTTTTTACTTTTTCAACTTTTCCGTTGTTTTTATTGTTATCCATTATCTGTTGCCCTCCATTTCCAAGAGTTCATCAAGCATATCCGGCAGATCACTGTCGCTTTCATTGCTGTAATTGTCAGCATTACCGGTGCTGTAACTGCCGCCCTCCGCAGTGAAGCTGTCGAGAGGAAGAATGGTCTGTACATCGCCGTCAGAGGATTCAATGACGATCTTCATGCCGGGCAGTACGGATTCCATGGTTTCATAGAACATACGCTGCTTGGTCATCTCAGGGAATTTTACATATTCATCGTACTCGGCAAGGAATCTTGCAACCTGACCGGTAGCTTCATTTATGCGCTCCTGCTTTGTTGCTTCAGCCTCCTGAATGATCCTGTCGGCTTCTGCGTTGGCTGCAGGAATCTGCTCATTGCGGTATTTGTTAGCATTGTTTACTGCAGTTTCTTTTCCCTGCTTTGCGGTTTCCACGGCTTTGAATGCTTCGGAAATCTCAACTGTAGGGGGCTCGGCATCCTGCATGCTTATGGATACTAACTGTATGCCGAGATCATAGGTATCAAGCTTTTCCGTTATCATGGTAAAGATGTTTGACTGTATCTCATTTTTGCCGGTGGTGAGCACGGAATCAACAGTATAGGAACCAATGGTGGTACGGACACTGTTCTGAACGATATTTTTAAGTATCAGCTCCGGATCCTGGGAAGCGAAGACTGCCTTG
>CAMOJK010000083.1 GCA_946616835.1 uncultured Lachnospiraceae bacterium | reverse complement strand
TCCCTTATCCTTCAGGAGCAGGCATGCATGTGGGACACATCAAGGCTTATTCCGGTCTTGAGATAATTTCAAGAAAGAGACGCATGCAGGGATACAATGTGCTTTTCCCCATAGGATTCGATGCCTTCGGACTTCCTGCTGAAAACTATGCTATAAAGACAGGAGTGCACCCCAGAAAGGTTACTGATGATAATATCAAGAAGTTCAGTAATCAGCTTAAGTCTGTCGGTTTTTCCTTTGACTGGGACCGTGTTATTGATACCACAGATGAAGATTACTACAAATGGACACAGTGGATATTCCTTAAGCTTAATGAAAAAGGACTTGTATTCCGTGATATCACAAATGTAAACTATTGTCCTTCATGTAAGGTAGTTCTTTCAAATGAGGATTCTCAGGGCGGCAAGTGTTATGTCTGCGGTTCAGATGTAGTGCAGAAGACAAAGCCTGTATGGTATCTGCGTATCACTGAATATGCAGAGAAACTTTTACAGGGTCTGGATGAAGTGGACTATCTTCCCAATATCCGTCAGCAGCAGGTTAACTGGATAGGAAAGTCAAAAGGTGCTTTTGTTAACTTTGCCGTAGCGGGAAAAGATGATTTCATAAGAGTATATACCACGAGACCTGATACTCTTTTCGGTGCAAGCTTTATGGTTATAGCACCCGAACATCCCATAATCGACAAATATGCTGATCAGATATCCAATATGGATGCTGTAAAGGCCTACAGGACAGAGTGTGCCAAGAAGACAGAGTTCGAACGTACACAGCTCGTAAAGGACAAGACCGGTGTATGCATAGAAGGATTCCGTGCCATTAACCCTGTTACAAAGAAGGAAATACCTGTTTATATTTCCGACTATGTAATGATGGGCTATGGTACAGGTGCCATCATGGCAGTGCCTGCCCATGACCAGAGAGACTGGGATTTCGCAACTAAGTTCGGTATTGATATCACTCCTGTTATTGAAGGCGGAGATATTACAAAAGAAGCCTATACCGGTGACGGAAAGATGATCAATTCAGACTTCTTAAACGGTATTACTACCAAGGCTGAAGCAATAGATAAAATGCTTGAAAAGCTTGCTGAAATGGGCTGCGGTGAAGCCGGAATACAGTACAAGATGAAAGACTGGGCATTCAACAGACAGCGTTACTGGGGTGAGCCTATTCCTCTGATCCACTGTCCTAAGTGTGGTATCGTGCAGGTTCCTTATGAAGAACTTCCTTTAAGACTGCCTAAAGTCGAAAAATACGAGCCCGGAACAGATGGTGAATCGCCTCTTGCAAAGATCGATTCCTTCGTAAACTGCAAGTGTCCTAAGTGCGGTGGCGATGCAAAGAGGGAAACTGATACCATGCCCCAGTGGGCAGGATCATCATGGTATTTCCTTCGTTATATCGATCCAAAGAATGACAAGGCATTTGCTGATCCCGAGAAATTAAAGTACTGGCTGCCTGTTGACTGGTATAACGGCGGCATGGAACATGTCACCAGGCATATGATCTACTCAAGATTCTGGCACAGATTCCTTTATGACTGCGGTTATGTGCCTGTTGATGAGCCTTATGCAAAGCGTACGGCACAGGGAATGATCCTTGGCGCAGACGGCGAGAAGATGAGTAAATCCAGAGGAAATGTAGTGGATCCTTTGGATGTAGTTGAGCAGTATGGTGCAGATGTACTCAGGACATACATTCTCTTCATGGGTAACTATGGCGATGCAGCACCCTGGAATGATTCATCAGTCCGCGGCTGCAAGCGTTTCATAGACAGGATTGCGGCACTTACGGATATGGTAAGCGGAGAGGGCATGAGCAGTGAGCTGGAGTCTTCATTCCACAAGACCATAAAGAAGGTATCGAATGATATCGAGGAAATGAAGTTCAATACCGCAATAGCAGCGCTCATGGAGCTTGTAAATGAGATATATGCAAAGGGCAGCATTACTAAGGATGAGCTTGTGATACTCATAAAGCTTATGTGTCCCGTAGCACCTCATATCTGTGAGGAAATATGGGAAAGTATCGGAGGCGAAGGCCTGCTTTCACTGTCTGCATGGCCGGAGTATGATGAGGCAAAGTGTGTTGATGCTGAGATAGAGATTGCCGTACAGATCTGCGGAAAGCTGAAAGGCACGATAAAGATTCCTGTTGATTCCGATAAGGACTTTGCAATTGCTGAGGCTAAGAAGCTCTCCAATGTGGCTGCTGCCATTGAAGGAAAGAATATAGTCAAAGAGATCTATGTGCCCAATAAGATCGTGAATATAGTGGCAAAATAAGACAGGACAGAGGGAAAACTATGAAGAATATTTTATACCACAGCACAAGGGATAATGAAAAGATGCTTACGGCTTCACAGGCGGTACTTAAAGGACTTGCAGATGACGGCGGACTCTTTGTGCCGGAGGAACTTCCTAAGCTTGATGTAAGCTTTGAAGATCTTAAGAATATGGACTATAAGCAGACTGCCTATGAGGTAATGAAACTCTTCCTTACTGACTACACAGAGGAGGAGCTTAAATACTGCATAGAGCATGCCTATGATTCCAAGTTTGATACCGAGGAGATAGCACCCCTTGTATCAGCAGGCGGCGCTTACTATCTGGAGCTTTTCCACGGCGCAACTATCGCATTCAAGGATATGGCGCTTTCCATACTTCCGTACCTTATGACTACGGCAGCTAAGAAAAACGATCTCAAAGAAGAGATTGTTATCCTTACTGCTACCAGTGGTGATACAGGAAAGGCAGCCCTTGCAGGCTTTGCTGATGTGCCCGGAACAAGGATCGTTGTTTTTTATCCGAAGAACGGCGTTTCACCTGTTCAGGAAAAGCAGATGGTTACCCAAAAAGGACAGAATGTAAGGGTTATCGGCATAACCGGCAATTTTGATGATGCCCAGACCGGGGTTAAGAAAATGTTCGGTGATGAGGAGCTTGCAAAGGAACTTAAGGCAAAAGGCTTTGTATTTTCATCAGCCAATTCCATAAATATTGGTCGTCTGGTTCCCCAGGTGGTTTATTATGTTTATGCATATGTTCAGCTCCTTAAGAACGGTAAGCTTTCCGAGGGGGACAAGATTAATTTCACGGTTCCTACAGGTAACTTCGGCAATATTCTGGCGGCATACTATGCAAAGAATCTTGGGGTGCCGGTAAATAAGCTTATCTGTGCATCAAATACAAACCGCGTGCTTTATGATTTCTTCAGTACCGGAACATATGATAAGAATCACGAGATGGAAGAAAGCAGCAAGGCTTTCACAAATGAAAGAAAGTTTATGCTTACCGGTTCACCTTCCATGGATATACTTATTTCCAGCAACCTTGAGAGGCTTATATATTTCATCGCAGGGGCAGATACCGGGAAGAATGCAGCTCTTATGGCTGACCTTTCATCTAAGGGAGCATATACGATCGATGAAAGTATGAAAGCAGCTCTTGATGGTTTTGAAAGCGGATATGCGGATGAAAAGAAGACTGCAGACAAGATAAAGTCACTGTATGATGAGACAGGCTATGTGATCGATACCCACACGGCTGTAGCAGGAGCCGTATATGACGATTACAAAGCAGCAAGCGGTGATGATACGGTAACTGTTATCGCATCTACTGCCAGCCCTTATAAGTTTGCAAAGACAGTTATGACAGCTATAGATCCTGCAAATGCTAACGAAGACGATTTCAAGCTTATCGATAAGCTTAGCGAAATCTCCAACACGGAAATACCTCAGGCTATCGAGGATATCCGTAGTGCAGCAGTCCTTCATGATATAGTCTGTGACAAGGAAGATATGCCTGCACAGGTTAAATCTTTCCTGGCTGTGTAAATCTATCCGGAGTAGTGCAATCGTTTATATCTATTCACAGGGGAGTTACGGATGAAACATATCTTAATGGTTGATGATGTTACCACAAATCTGAAAAGTGCTGCAGAGGTTCTGCAGCCTTTTTATCATCTTTCCATGGCCAAATCCGGTAAGCAGGCCTTAAATTTTCTGAAAAAGAACCGTCCGGACCTTATCCTTCTGGACATTATGATGCCGGATATGGACGGATATGAGACTATGGAGCAGATCAAGCTTAATCCAAAAGCAGCAAATATCCCTATTATTTTCCTTACGGCAGATGCAGAGCGTGAGAGTGAGATTCGCGGCATGAAGATGGGGGCAGTGGATTACATCACCAAGCCTTTTGAGGCTGAGGCAATGTTAGGACGCATAGAGAAAGTCCTTCAAATGGAGGATATGCGTAAAAATATCCTAAGTTCAGCCCAGAAAGATCTTCTGACCGATCTCTGGAAGCCGGAATACCTTGAAAATGAAATCAATACCCAGCTCAAGCATATCGCAGATAATGGTGCCACCTTTATGCAGGTAGATTTTGACGATTTCAGGCTGGCTATGGCGACCGGGCACAGCAGCAATGCAGATGGCGTCATAATAAGGTTCTGTGACAGCTTAAAAAAGATCGTTCCCAACGGCTCCATACTGGGACGACTTGGAAAAGACCGTTTTCTTATTTTCATCCCGTATAATTTGAACGAGATCGAGATGATGGGACTTTGCACTGATATAAGGGAAGTCTCCATGCAGGAAGCAAATATCGCATCATCGGCTGATACCAGGCTTACGGCATCCATCGCCATAGCCCTGGCGCCGCAGCATGGAACAGATTACGATACATTAAGCCGGAAGCTTGATATGGCGATGTATTATATAAAACAGACCGGCAAGAATCAGACACATATATACAGAGGAAATTGAAATAGTTTACGATTTTGCTTCGACAGATACAGCGAGCCGTATTTATATGGAGGATGATATGATAAATTTTGATAATAAGCAGAATGACAATGAAAGTACTGTTGATGAAAATACAGTTATAACCGGGAGGCTCCAGGCTTTGAGGAAAGTCATGGAGGAAAAGCAGGTCAACTGGTGTCTTTTTGTGACTTCCGATCCCCATGGTTCCGAATATATAAATGCCTGCTATGAGAGCAGACGCTTTTTTTCCGGATTTACAGGCTCTAACGGTGACCTGCTGGTAGGCTTGTCGGAAGCACTGCTTTGGACTGATGGCAGGTATTTTGTCCAGGCAGAAAAGGAGCTTGCGGGAACCGGCATAAAAATGATGAAGATAGGGGATGATGATACTCCGAAGCTTACAGAATATATAAAGGGCCATGTGTGTGCAGGAGAGCGTCTTATAACAGACGGAAGACTCCTTAGCGCTTCAAATGGTATTAAGATCGCTGAAATATTAAAGAAAAAGCGTGCCATATTTCTGACAGATGAGGATCCAGCATCCTGGATCTGGACGGACAGACCTGCTGACAGTGCAGGCGAGATCACTATTCTTCCTGATAAGCTGACCGGCAAGAATGCAGCATTTAAGCTAAGCGCACTTTCATCAAAAATACGCGAAGCCGGTGCAAGCTCCCATGTCATTACTTCACTGGATGACCAGATGTGGCTCTTTAATATAAGAGGCTGCGATATTGAATGCAATCCGGTAGCGTATGCATATACCATGATAAACGGAAGAAATGTGAGTATATACTTAAAGGAACCGGTTTCACCTACGGTTAAGGATTATTTCGGAAGCCTTAATGTAAATGTCAGAAATTATGACAATTTTTACACTGATCTTGAGAAGGGACCCATAACAATGCCTGTTACAGTGGATCCTGAGAAGATAAACTACCGTGCATACCAGCTTATCAGAAAAAAGGGGAAAATAGTTGAACACAGCAATCCCACCGGTCTTATGAAGGCTGTAAAAAATGAGCGTGAGATTGCAAACATGAAGGATATCTATACCCTGGACAGCGCAGTCCTTGCTATTTTCCTGCATTATGTCAAGAAGAATGCAAAGTCGGGAGAACTGAATGAATATGATGCGGCAATGATGCTCGATAATATGCGCTCGCAGATAGAGGGCTTTAATGACCTTTCTTTTCCGACAATAAGCGCTTTTGGCCCTAATGCGGCAATGATGCATTATGAGGCAACACCGGAAGATCATGCCAAAATAGAAGCAAACGGTCTGTACCTTGTTGACTCAGGTGGACAATATGACGGAGGCACTACTGATGTGACCAGGACACTGGTGCTGGGTAAGGTCTCAGATGAGATAAAGAGACAGTTTACCAGAGTGGTCATCGGTATGCTGAGACTTCAGAATGCAGTATTTCTGGAAGGCTGCGCAGGCAGAAACCTGGACATAATGGCAAGGGAGCCTGTGTGGGAGCTGTGCATGGACTACAAGTGTGGCACAGGGCACGGCGTGGGCTATATGCTGAATGTCCACGAAGGACCTCATTCAATACGGTGGCGTCCGGGGGAAGGCAAGGAAGAACCGCTTAAAGCAGGAATGATAGTTTCGGACGAGCCCGGAGTATATGTTGCCGGAAGTCACGGCATAAGAATTGAAAATATTCTTCTCTGCAAAGAAGTAGTAGAAAATGATGACGGAAGATTCCTTACTTTTGAGCCGCTTACATATGTGCCCATAGACCTGGATGGTATACTTCCGGATGAGATGGAGCCAAATGACAAAGCATTGCTCAATGCTTATCATAAGGCTGTCAGGAAGAAACTGATGCCTTTCATGGAAGGGGATGATATCTCCTGGCTAAAGGAGGCTACGAGGGAGATATAGCAAAATTGCAAAATTTTCCGGTTGACATATATCCCTCTAAATGCTATTATTCTACGGTATGCCGCATGGCGAGGTAGAAGTTTTTGCTCTCGGGCAGGACACCAAAGTCAGCGAGATTGGAAGAAGGAGGTAGTCCTATGTACGCAATTATTGCAACAGGCGGAAAGCAGTACAAAGTTTCCGAAGGTGATGTAATAAAGGTTGAGAAGCTGTCAGCAGAGGCAGGCGAGACCGTTACTTTCGATAATGTACTTGCAGTATCCGATGGTTCTTTAAAGGTTGGCAGTGATGTGTCAGGTGCTAAGGTAAGCGCTACAGTTGTTTCTCAGGGAAGAGACAAGAAGGTAGTTGTTTACAAGTATAAGCCCAAGACAGGTTATCACAAGAAGAACGGTCACAGACAGGCATTTACGCAGGTTAAGATCGATTCTATCAAAGCCTGAATCTGAGGTCGCACTATGATTGATGTATGTGTTACCGGCTGCGGGGAACATTCTTACAGAAGGATAGACTGCAGCGGACATGCAGGATTTGCTGAAGGCGGGAAGGACATAGTCTGTGCATCGGTATCTGTACTGGTGATCAACACGATTAATTCCATAGAAACCTTCACAAAATGTAAAGTCATAGAGTCGGAAGAAGATTCGGTAAAAGGCCGGATGTCCGTGATTTTTCCGGAAGGAACGGCAGAAGATGCTGCATTGCTCATAGATTCCATGCTTTTGGGTATAAGATCTATAGAAGAGCAATATGGCAGTAAATATGTTAAGTTGACAGAAGTGAAAGAATAAGGAGGCGAAAGCCATGATGAAATTAGACCTTCAGTTCTTTGCTCATAAGAAGGGTGTGGGATCCACCAAGAACGGCAGAGATTCCGAATCCAAGAGACTTGGAGCAAAAAGAGCGGACGGACAGTTCGTAAAAGCCGGTAATATCATCTACAGACAGCGTGGCACCAAGATCCATCCGGGTCTTAATGTTGGACGCGGCGGCGATGATACATTATTTGCTACAGCTGACGGTGTTCTTCGTTTTGAGCGCTTAGGCCGTGATAAGAAGCAGGCAAGCGTTTATCCCCAGGCAGAGGAGAAATAAATCTGTCGGAAGAAGAATGTCACAACGGTTAATATGACTGTGATTTAACAAGCCGCCCGGTTTGCGCATATGCGCAGATCGTAGCGGCTTGATTTGTGATATTAAGGGTTACAAGCAGGGGAAATCGAACAAAGCTCGCTTTAGTGAGATTTCCCCTGCTTGTAACCCAAACCGCATGAGCAAGCTGCGAGTCGCTTGCAAAGCAAGCGACTCAGCGGGTTGCGAATGTGGTTTCGAATTGCGGAGCAATTCGTTAATATTATGATTTATCATCCTCAAATTTTTTTCCGCATGAGCAAGCTGCGAGACGCATGCAAAGCATGCTACACAGCGGGGTGCGAATGTGGTTTCGAATTGCGGAGCAATTCGTTAATATTGTTATTTATTTATTTATTTTCTATTTGTGAGTTTGAAAGAAATCGTGAGAGACAGGAGTTACATATGTTTGCGGACAGAGCGAGGCTGACACTGGTCAGCGGAAAAGGCGGAGACGGACATGTCTCTTTCAGAAGAGAAAAATACGTTCCGGATGGCGGTCCTGACGGCGGAGACGGCGGCAGAGGCGGAGATGTGATACTACGCGTCGATCCGGGGCTTAATACGCTTATAAATTACAAACACAGAAAGAAATTCGCAGCAACAGACGGCGAAGAAGGCGGCAAGAGAAACTGCAGGGGCAAGGATGGTACTGATGTGATCCTGCCTTTACCGGAGGGGACGGTTGTCAGGGATGCAGTGACCGGCAAAGTCATTGTAGACTTATCCGGTCAGACGAGGGAATACACGATATTGACCGGCGGCAGAGGCGGTGCCGGCAACCAGCATTTTGCATCATCTACTATGCAGGCTCCGAAATATGCCAAGCCCGGAGGGCCTTCAAAGACCGTCGAGGTCATACTGGAGCTTAAGCTTATTGCGGATGTGGGGCTCATAGGCTACCCAAGTGTTGGAAAGTCTTCTCTTTTAAGGGCAACTACTAATGCTGAGCCGGAATGCGCTGATTACCATTTCACCACCCTTAACCCGCATCTTGGCGTGGTTGATCTTGGTGCCGGCAGCACTTTTGTAATGGCAGACCTTCCTGGACTCATAGACGGTGCTGCAGACGGTGCAGGACTTGGTCATCAGTTTTTACGGCATATAGAAAGAAATAAGCTTCTTATACATGTGCTTGATGCAGCAGGGACAGAAGGTCGGGATCCGGTAGAGGATTTCCACAATATCAATTCAGAGCTTTCGAAATACAGCCCGGAAGTGGCAGCACTCCCGCAGGTCATCGCAGCCAATAAGATCGACCTTATACCGGAAGAACCGGAGGCAGTTGATGTAGATGAAGAGGGAGAACTTATTTATGCTCCTGATCCCATAGAGCGGATAAAGAAAGAGCTGGAGACGGATGAAAGACCTGTGTTCCCTATAAGCACGGCTACCGGTGCAGGGATAAAGGAAATGCTTTCATATGTTTATGAGGCTATCAAAAATATGGATGCACCTGTCAGGATATTTGAGCAGGAATATGATCCCGATATTGCACTTGCAGGCGGAAATGAGCCTTATACAGTCGAATATGACGCTAAAAATGATGAGTATGTCTGTGAAGGACCCCGCATTGAAAAGATGCTCGGATATACCAATCTTGAGTCCGAAAAGGGCTTTGTATTCTTCCAGAAGTTCCTTAAGGAGAACGGGATTCTGGATGAGCTGGAAAAGCTTGGGATAAAGGACGGGGATACCGTCAGGATATACGGTTTTTCCTTTGAGTACTATAAATGATCAAAGCGAACAGAATATATAAACCTATTACCGCATTTAATTGCAGCAGAAAGAAGGAATTATGGCCATAATACTTACAAGTAAACAGAGAGCATATCTCAAAGGTCTGGCATCTAATGAAAAGCCGTTATTTTCTATTGGCAAAAGCAATCTTACACCGGAAATAACCAATGCCGTTGCTGAAGCTTTTTCAAACCGTGAGATCATAAAAGTAAATATCCTTAAAAGTACTGCCGACGAGCAGGATGCGGAAGGTCTCAGGAATATCGGGGAGGTACTTGCTGAGCGCACCGGGGCAGTACTCGTGTGCAATATAGGCAGAAAACTTGTTTTGTATAAGCCTTTTAAGAAAAGCAGCGATAAAAATGACAAGAAATATGCAAATCGTATAATACTGCCGAAATAAACTGAGTATGGGATTACCTTTTTTCAGGAAAAAGAATAATAACGGGAATAAAAAAAATGACAGTACAATGCCTGGCTGGGAAAATACAGCAGTAAACTCTGCTGCCGTAAAGAAAAAGCTGTGCGTATTTGGTGGCACTTTCGATCCCATGCACAGGGCACATCTTGATATGGCATTTAAAGCTTGCAGGACTTTTTCCATAGACAGGATGCTTTTCATGCCAAGCGGTGAGTCATATTTTAAGACAGGGGTAAGCAGTTCTGCAGACAGGCTCGAAATATGCCGTCTTTCTGTGGAGGATTATTTCAGGCTGCCTGAAACAAAGGAAGCGCTTGCAGAATGCGAATGGAGTGTTTCCGACATGGAGACAAAAAGGGAAGGCAAAACCTATACCTATGAGACCATAGAGTCCCTGCGAACGCAGTTTCCGGAGTATAATATTTATTTCCTTGTGGGGGAAGATACTTTGCGGAGCATGGATACCTGGCGGGAACCACAGATAGTTTTTGCCGGCTGCATAGTCATAGCTGCAGCAAGGCCCTCCAGACAGGGCCAGCATTTTGATGAAAACGGGCATGAGATCCATGACGCACATACAGACATTGACCATGAAAAAGATAATTTTGAACGCATAGAAGATCTGCAGGCCAGGCTTATGAAACAGTACCCGGCTGAGATACATATAATGCGTTTTGATGAGGATATGTCATCCTCAGCCATTAAAGCAGATATAAGAGCAGGCAGGGATGTTTCCGAAAAGCTTATGCCTGCAGCATATAAATATATTAACGATAAAATGTTGTATAAATGATAGAGTTTTACAGTTCTTAGGAAAACACATGGCAGAAACCAAAAAGAATACAAAAACTATAGCGGATTTTTCCGAAGTCCCATTTCCTACGGTTGAAAGTTACGGCAGGGATCCTGCAGTAATTCCCGGTACGGATATACTAAGGGATGCTGCAGCCTTAAATGATGCTTACGATTTCGTAAAAATAAAAAAACGTCTGGCAAAAAAGCTGGATCCCAAGCGCTATGAGCATTCCATGGGAGTGGCCTATACTGCGGCAGCACTTGCCATGGCGTATAATGAGGATATGATAAAGGCCTATACCGCCGGTGTACTTCATGACTGTGCCAAGTGCCTTAATGATGAGGAACGGGATGAGTGCTGCAAAAAATATAATGTGGAGCTTACTCAGATAGAAAAAGACCACCCATTCCTTGTACATGCAAAGCTGGGGGCAGTACTTGCAAAAGAAAAGTACGGGGTGGATGATCCTGAAATTTTATCAGCTATAAGGTGGCACACTACAGGTCGCCCGGATATGACCATGCTTGAAGCAATAATATTTTCCGCAGATTTTATTGAACCTAACAGAAAACCGCTTATATGTCTTCCCAAAATTAGGAGTATAATATTCAATGACATGGATATGGCTTTGTCCCTTATACTGGAGCAGACGCTGGTGCATCTGGAGCATAAGGGACAGGCGATAGATGATTATTCCATGCAGGCAGCGGAATATTACAGAAAAAAGATAGAAGAAAGGTAAATGATTATGGACGCAAGAGAAAAAGCAAAGATAGCAGTCATGGCAATGGAGGATAAAAAAGCCGAGGATATAAGAGTTATCGAAATATCCGGAGTTTCTTCCATTGGCGATTATTTTATAATATGCAACGGTTCAAATGTAAGCCAGGTTCAGGCAATCACTGATGAGATTGACGAAAGGCTCGGACGCCAGGGCATAACTGCTGCCCATGTGGAAGGTTACCGCAATGCCGGCTGGATACTTATGGACTACAGTGATGTGATAATCCATGTTTTTGACAAGGACAACAGGCTTTTCTACAATCTTGAACGCATCTGGAAGGACGGAAAAGAAATTGATGCAGAGAGTCTGTGACTTAATCTGAAAGCTTAAGATTTTAAATAAAAGGGGGGATAGGATAAAAGATAATGGATATTGGTCTGTATAATGCTCTGCTTATAATACAGTATGTCTGTATCTTCGGTCTTTTTATCGAGAGCTGGATAGTTATCCGTAAATGGAAAAACAAGATCCATACATTTCTTCTTTTGAGTTTCATTTCCGCTCTTGTCAACAATCTGGGATACCTGCTTGAGCTCAGGTCGGTATCTTTGGATGCATATGTTTCCTCGTTAAAATTTTCTTATTTAGGGCGTGTGTGGTACGCTTTTTTCATGTTTCTTTTCCTGTCAGAATTAATCAGGTTCAAGATTCCGACAATTATACTCAGATTTTTGATCGTTCTGCATGCTGCAATATACATGGTTGTTATGACTGTGCAGTATCACAGCCTTTATTATTCGACTATTTATTTTGAATCTGCAGGACCTATACCAAGGATCGTTCACACTAACGGTCCTGTACATCATATTTTTATGCTCCTTCAAATATGCTATATCGTTATCGGTTTGGGGCTGCTTGGGCGGGCAGGACATAAGGAAAAGAACAGATTTACAAGAAAACGTTATTTTATCGTAATGCTGGCAATCTTTGTGGAAAGCCTTTTCTTTATCATACAGTTATTCAACCTGTTGCCATTTACAAATGTTTTTGATGTTACTCTCTTAGGATATTTCTTCGGAACGATAATAATGCTGGTTGCTATTTTTTCCTATGATCTGCTGGGCACAAAGGAAATCGCCAAGGACTTTATTGTTGACAGGATATCAGAGGGAATAATAGCTGTAGATAATGATGGCATAATCAGATATTATAACGAGCCAGCCCTGGAGCTTTTCCCGGAGCTTGCAGATCATGCCACAACGGTTCCGGCAGAGATAATAAATGCAATCTCAGGAGATGTGAACATACAGCGGAATGACAGGATATACCGTCCCGAGGATAATGATCTAGTACATGAAGGAAAGGTTTTTGGAACCATATATGCCCTTGTGGATGAAACAGAACATGTAAGGTATATGGCTGAGCTGCAGAAGCAGAGGGATATTGCGGACAATGCAAATGCCGCCAAGAGCAGATTTCTTGCAAATATGTCCCACGAGATAAGGACCCCTATAAATGCAGTGTTAGGCATGGATGAAATGATATTGCGTGAAAGCAGGGAGGAAACCATCCGGACATACGCATCTGACATAATGTCTGCCGGCAAGACGCTGCTTTCCCTCATCAATGATATTCTTGATCTGTCAAAAGTGGAAGAAGGCAGGATGGAGATTGTACCTGTTCAGTATGAGCTGGCCACTCTTATTAATGACCTTGTGAATATGATAAGTGACAGAGCGGTCAAAAAGAGCCTTAAATTCAATGTTGAGGTAAATGAGAATATTCCGCATGTGCTTTTGGGCGATGAAATGCGCATCAGGCAGTGCGCGCTC
>CAMOJK010000082.1 GCA_946616835.1 uncultured Lachnospiraceae bacterium | reverse complement strand
GGACAGAGCCAAAGTGAGTTGGAATATGGAACGGGGCAGGGCGTTGAGGGAGACGGCAATGCTGTTGCAGCACTGTATCTGAGTCATTTGGATGAAATAATAGGAAATGAGAATGTTCACAGTATAAAACTTGATGTGGAAACACCGAATGCTATAGAATTGCCGTTTGCGGAATCGGGGGTATTATATGTAAAGACACATATAAAAGATGCAGGGAATGAATTTCTCGAGACATTGGATGCTCACCCGGTTTTGCAGAATAATGAAGCATCAAAATACATATATATGCAACCCTCCGGCAAGGTGAGTGCAATAGTAACAGAGTTTTCTTTGTCGAACGGGCAGGTTCTGGTGATA
The DNA here is from genome assembly GCA_946616835.1 of uncultured Lachnospiraceae bacterium. Taxonomy (GTDB): domain Bacteria; phylum Bacillota; class Clostridia; order Lachnospirales; family Lachnospiraceae; genus NK4A136. The sequence continues at coordinate 13,398 of CAMOJK010000082.1, read as the reverse complement.
AAAAGCATTACACTAAATGCACACAGACCTCTTATGTTTTCAGCCTGGAGGCTTCTTATATTGATTATCATTGGAGTGGTGGCATATGCATTACGGCCGTCATCGTTATTGTGGCAGCTGGAGACATTGTCTAAGGCGGCATGGAAAAAATATGTTGTCCTGGGACTATGTATTTTATATGTCATGCCTGCCTGGCTGCTTATCCGTGACAATGTATATCTGACAAATTTTGTGGAGTTTAATCCATACCAGGATCTGGCAGAGGCGCTTACAGAGGGGAACATTTATATAAATGAAGAACCGGATCCTGCATTGTTATCCTTATCGAATCCATACGATGATTCCCTGAGATCGGCAATGGGGATAGAAACAAAATGGGATTATGCCCTGTATAATGGGAAATACTATGTTTATTTCGGAATAGTACCCTGTCTTATATTTTATCTGCCGCTTTACGCACTTCTGGGAATAAGAATGCCTAATTCACTTCCGGTTCTTGGCGCTGCAGTGCTGTTGCTTGTTGGTATTTATATGATGATAAAGGCAATGGCGGCAAAATACTATCCTAAACTTAAATATGCGGCGCACCTGATTCTTACAACGGTCATTTATTTTGGTACGCAGATGCCTTTTTTCCTTAATCAGCCGGATGGTTATGCTGTGCCGGTGGCTTGTGCGGAAGCTATGCTGGTGTGGGGACTGTATTTTTGGATATCATCGCTGAAAGCAAACGGATGGAGAATGTACGCAAGGATAGCGGCGGGGTCATTTATCATGGCTCTTATAGCAGGCACAAGACCGAATATGGAAATATATGCATTGTTAGCAGTCCCGATATTTGCGGCTGGGATCTTCCGTGAAATAAAAGTGAGAAAACAAAATGAATCGGATGACGCAGTGGGAAAAACCTCAAGAGGAAAAGTAAATGTGGCTGTTTTTGCGTTATCCCTTGTGATGCCTTTTATTCCGGTAGCTATTGGACTCATGTGCTATAATGCAGCCCGTTTCGGCTCTGTATTTGATTTTGGAAATAAGTATAATATGACAGTATCAGATATGTCACTGAATCCGGTTTCACTGGATAAATTGTTAATAGGTGTATATGAATATCTGCTTAAGCTTCCGGAGCTTACTTACAAATTCCCATTTATGTCAATACCGGGGGATGGTACAGAAAAAAATGCATTAGCTCACTGTTTTATACATATGGAACACATTTTTGCAGGACTTTTTCCGGTAAATATACTGCTTTGGACTATACCGGTTCTGTTTAAAACAAACGAAAAAAGGAAAATCGGAGATCACGCAGCGGAAAACGGACAGGAACTAATGAGTCTTAGATACTTGGGATTAGTATCAGTTATGCTTGCATTGTTTCTTGTGATGTTTGATAGTGAAAGCGCGGGGATAGTCTACAGATATGAAGCGGATTTTTCCCCGGCATTCTTTATAGGTGCTTTAGCATCTGTTATGATCGTTCTGTCAAAAATAAGTACATATGATATCGAAGCCGGAAAAAACTGCAAAAAGGTAATGGTTGTGTTTCTGATTGCGGCATTGGTGTGGTCGCTTATTTTCCATTTCAATTTTTATTTTCTTACAGGACTTAAGTATCCGCTTCTTTGGGGAAATACAGAATTGTACTACAGAATATACTATGCATTTAACTTTTTATGATCTGAGAAAATCAGTTATATGTGTGTGATAATTGATGAGATATTGATTTGATGAATAAGTTTGTATCTTTATTGAATAAAAAAAAGGCGTGGTTATTAATAGCCCTGATTTCAATAGTAGTTGAAATCTTTGTTTTTAATTTAAGATCATTTCAGACTGCCGGATATGAAGAAAGAAGTCTTGATTCGTCATATTCTGTGGAGCTGATAGGGGGGGGATTTGATGAAAATGGTGACATCGTGATGAATAATGATGCGGAATATGTGGTGCTGAATATAACAGGTTTTGACTATCCGCTTAATAATATACGTTTTGATATTGAGTGCATTGGCAATGATGCAATGGAAGTAGAAAAGGAACCTGTATGCATTGCTGAGTGTTCTACTTTTGATGAAGCATGGTTTGAGGTGATAGGGGAGGATGGTACATCATCATTTATTAATGGAACAGTTACTTCTACCAGGGCAGATATACTTCATGATATTAAAGAATCTCATTATGTATATCTGGAACCATTTGGTAATACGCATAAGCTTCAGATAGTTCTTTACCCTGAATCAGGAGTACCACAGAAAATTCGGATACATGACCTTGCTTTTAATGCTGCAAAGCCAATTCGAATGCACCCAGTCAGGCTGACGGTGATTTTTATTTTGATTTTAATACTGTATTATCTGGTCATAAATCCCCTTTTGTGGAAAGAAGACTGCGTTACGCCCAAAAAGTGGAAAAATGTATTCTGCTTAGGCATGTTTGCTGTATTTGCATTGTTTGCATCAGTATGGATGCTTTCTGATAAGGCAATAATATCTGAGAGATTTTCACCCTATAATGAACTGGCAAGAGCTATATTGAATGGGCAATTCTATGTCGGAGAGGCCGGCGATGCAATAACGGATATCCAAGACTATCCTGTATTCTGGCGCGGTGACAGTACTGAGGTTATGTTTGATTATGCGCTTTATGACGGAAAGTACTATGTCTATTTCGGACTTCTTCCATGTCTGGTTTTTTATTTACCATATCAGCTTATTACCGGGGCTGATCTTTCAAATGCAGTACCGGGACTTGTTTTGAGACTGCTGGTTGTGGCTCTTACAGGCAGATTGGTATGGATCATTATAAATAAATATTACAGAAAAACACCATTTGCAATGTATATGCTTATGTGGTGGGGGACGATATGCGGTATGTATATTCCGATCCTTATGACAGAAATGGTTATGTTCTATGATATACCGATTCTGTCAGGACTGGTGTTGACACTTGCTGGCAGCTGCTTTTGGCTGGATGCCGGTGGAAATGATCTCAGGAAAGATTTGATTAATGTCTTTCTGGGGAGTGTGTGCATGGCGGCAGTATCGTTGTGTCGCCCTACAATGCTGATATATGGGGGAATCATAATAAGCTTCAAAGTATGGAACAGTAAGGCAGAGTTTAAGCCAAAGGTGCGGAAAGATGTGGCCTTGTTTGTGCTTGCGGTATCAACCCCATATATTTTTTTCGCTGCCATATGTATGGTATATAATGCAATGCGATTCGGATCACCCGTTGATTTCGGGGCGTCATATAATGCTACGACCTATCCGATTGAAGGAACTTCGTTATTCTGGCCTTATGTCGTAGTGAGGGCTTTTTATGAATATCTGCTTAGACCTCCTTTTGTAGATTTTTCATTTCCATTTACAGGATTTACCGGTTGGGAGAAAATACGAGATGCAGGTAACATAATGGTTTTATTTGTGGTTAAGGGTGGAATAATAGCAGCAAATCCCTTTACTTGGGGAATAGTGCTTATAGGGCTTTACAAAGACAGTTTAAAGCAAAAAAGGATTTTTTATCCGATGCTGGTATGTATTGCTGCGGCGTTATTTTTGATGGTATATGGAGTTATTTTTACCAGTTCTATATATACCCGGTATACTCTTGAGTTTTCGCCTGTGATATTAATATGTGGATGCATAACATTGATGGAATTATACGAAACAGGTGCTGTGTCAGCTGAATGGCGTATATGGAACATTATTAGGACTATAATAGCTTCTGTACTTATGGTGTCAATACTGTGGGGGGGATTACAATTGTGCTGTGCAGGAACAGGAAATGCCGGTATGGCACTTGGAAATACGGAACTTTGGCATGAAATGAAATATGCATTCAGGATTTTTTGATAAGTATGATTGATTCGAAAGATTTAAAAAAGAGAGTACGATATATTCTGGGAATGGCATTGTTGGTATTTGTGATATCTTTGGCCGTTGAATTATTTATATTTAATGTCCGTTTTTTTCAGTCGGCATTATATGATCCGATTCCGGTTGAAGGAGTATATGCTATGACACTTGAAAATGCACATGTTCTTGACAATGGGTATATAGAACTGGATGAAGGGACTGATGCATTTTCTCTTACAGTGAAAAATATAAACAGAAATATTAATAACATTCGGCTTGATATAGATATTGTTGATGAGGATGTGTCCCCTTTTGTTGAGGATCATGTCAGTAATGTTGCTGTGGCGGTGTGGGATGATGCACTACATGAGCGAATGGGGGATAATGAAAAAACATATCTGGAAAGCGGAATGTATGACCTGACGGAGAAGAAAATTGTTTCCGGGGTGGCGGCTTCAGAGTATATCTGGCTGGAAACTTTTGGAGAGGTGAAAGCTGTAAAACTTACAGTTTCCTCTCTGTCAGGTGTCGGGAGAGTATTTAGGATAAATAATCTGACTTTTAATGCGACTCGGGAATTGGATATATCTCTTATAAGGCTGATGGCGGTATTCTTTTTTGTTTCAGTGTGTTATATTTTTCTTTTTGAAAAACAGATATGGCGTGCAGACTGTGTTACCCCTGCAAAGTGGAAGGTTATACTGCCTGTTGTTCTGATTGGCATTGCAGCTATAATTTCTTTTGCGTGGGCCGGGGAAAACCCTTTGGTAACACAGCCTGTGCATAACGAGTATGCCCCATTAGCCAGAGCCTTTCTGCAGGGGGAGACTTCTGTGGGGAATGCCAGTGAACTTGTGAAAAGTACGGAAGGAAAGATCGTATTCTGGAATTTATATTCTGACGAGGTAATGTTTGATTATGCATATTATGACGGGAAATATTATGTATATTTTGGCGCACTTCCTTGTGTTGTGTTTTTTGTGCCTTATTATCTGATTACAGGCAGGGACCTTCCAAATTACATACCTGTGATTTCCCTGTGTATGATAATGCTGACAGAGATATACCTGTTTCTGGGGATGATCATAAGAAGGTACTACAGGCAGACCCCATATGCGGCAAGGCTGCTAATGACGGCGGCAGCCTGCGGAGGAATGTATATACCGTTTTTTATCAGTGTGCCGGATCACTATATGATAGCCATTGCTTTTGGAGTAGATCTGTCTCTTGCAGGGGTAATGTGCTGGATGAAGGCTTTTCATAGTCATAATGGGAATCAATTCGAAGAAAAAAGCCAGATTCGTATAGGATATCTTACGCTGGGAAGCATCTGCATGGCCGCAGTATCTCTATGCCGACCGACTCTTCTGATAATTGGCTTAGTGCTTATTGTGGTGCTGCTGGTAAAAGAAAAAAAAGAAATAATGGGAATGAGAGGGAGGGGGCTGATAAGGCTCATGTTTGCAATAGCTATACCATATGCAATTTTTGCCTTGATATGTATGTGTTATAACTATGTGCGTTTTGATTCTCCGTTTGACTTTGGCGCCTCAAAGAACATGACAACGATTCCCTTTAATGGCAGTAAGGGATATATTCCGTACCTTATTGCAAGATCTGTATATGAGTATCTCTTTGCACCGGCAAAATTTATGACTGAATATCCGTTCTTTATATATCAGGGCTGGAGGCAGATAACTGATGGCAGCAGTATTCTGGCAGTGACCAAACCGGATATAGGACTTTTTACGGGGACTCCCGTGCTGTGGCTGGGGGGGGTATGTATAGGGTATCGAAAGAAAATAAAAGAAAAGGGGTTGCTTCTGCCTCTTTTCGCTATGCTGATATGTGCTTTTGTGCTGATGATCTTTGCAACGGTGTTTACCTTTTGTATTACCGATAGGTATACTATGGAGTTTAGCATTATATTTTTTATGATAGCATTCATTGGAATAATGGAATTGTATGACGATTTTAAGGAAAAAGTGGACGAAAAATTGTTCACTGCAGTTTTTTTCGTGATAACATTACTGCTACTGGCAGCCTTTTTCTATGGAGGACTTCAGATTATCCCTGAAAAAGGGCTGTATAACCTGTCGGGAGGGAATACAGGGCTGTATTATAGGATATATTATGCAATGAACTTCATGCTTTAGACTTAAATGCATGAACTAAAAAAAACAAGGCATGAACCTGTCTTGTGAAGAATGGGGTAGGGTGTTATTATTTAGTTACAAAGAAAACAGGGGGGTCATGGATACATGATCACCACAAACAAAAAAACAAATGAAAAAGAGAAAAAGAAAAATGAGAAAGAACAAAGGTTTTTCACTTGTAGAGCTGATCATCGTTATCGCTATCATGGCTATCCTGATCGGTGTTATGGCACCTCAGCTGATCAAGTACATCGAGAAGTCAAAGGTATCATCTGATACACAGCTTTGCGGAACAGTTCAGACTGCTGTTGTTACAGCACTTTCTGATCCTGAAGTAAATGACTGGTCTCTGTATGACTCTACTTTCACAACTTGGGAGACTGCAAAGGGCATTTCTGCTCTTGGTACATCTAACAAGCTTGAGTCTGCTGCACTTGAGACACTTGGCGCTAAGACTGGTTCAGAGGTTGACAGCAGCCTTAAGTCACACGGTGCTACAAGCGTGTCTTTCCAGGTAATCGATGCTAACAGCGTATCTGTTTGGATCCCTGGTACAGATGCTTCTGGTTCAAAGGGTAAGAACAACTCAACATGCTCAATCATCAGCGTAGACTGATAACTGATAAGTAATGTGAGAATAAGGACCTCCGGTTGCATAGGCAGTCGGAGGTCTTTTACGATAGGAGCGTAGACAGGGGATGACAGAAATAAAAAAAGAGAATGGGCTTCAGTGCAAGATAAGTGAGTTTGTTAGGTCGAAGCTTGGGTATGCACTGGTAGGTGCGCTGATTGGTGCATTTTTTTTCATTATCATATATGGTCCTGCTACGCTTCTACCGACTAATGTTTCTTTTTTGTATTACAGTAACGATAAGGATACGGTGTCGCATCAGATGGGGTTTGAATTCTATCGTCGGTCCCCCTGGCGGCATCCTCTTGGCTTGACAAATTTTTATCCGTATCCATACGAATCCTCTGTGATAAATAGTGATTCTCTTCCGATTATAGCTATTCCATTAAAATTAATATCTTCGTTTTTGCCACAGGATTTTCAGTTTTTTGGGATCTGGATTTTATTCTGTTTTATAATGCAGGGATTGGCAGCAGCATTGCTTTTAAGAAAACTTAAAGTGGATTTTAGTATCAGCGTTGCATCTATTCCTTTTTTTGTTATAAATGTTCCGCTTTTATTTAGGTGTTTTCATCATAGTTCATTGGCTGGGCAGTGGCTCATATTGTTTTGTTTTCTTTTGATACTTGAAAGTGAGAGTTTAAGTCTAAAAAAACAAGTTTTATATTGGTGCATTTTGTGTGGTTTATCAGTATGGATTCATGGTTATCTGTTTGTTATGGTAGGATTATTGATGACAATGTATTTGATCTACCATGTCATAAAAAAAGGGACAGTAAAAGATTCTGCTATAATATTTTTTTCATGCGTTGTCACAACACTCTTGTTTTACTATGAAGGAGGCGGTTACATATCCAATACATCAGTCATGATGCGGGGACTTGGAGTGTATTCTCTGGATCTGACGGACTATTTTAATCCTGTCTATTTTTCGTCATTTTTTTCAGGAATGGAGAGTGGTACCACATCGGAAACAGCTTCATACTGTGGTCTTGGTATCATGGTGATACTGATTATAGCGTTGGTAGTTCTTTGTAAATATCGCGATCTTTTCAAATCTAGGATTCGAAGTAATCGTATGGACTCATATTTCATCATAGGATATAGTATTGTATTTATATGCTTAGCAATGGGAGTAAGTGGACGGTTTGCAGGGGTCAGTCTTTATGATATGAGACCGTTATTGAGCCGGGATATAGCAATTTTTCTTTCTGAATTCAGGGCATCTGCCAGGTTTATATGGCCGGTATGGTATTTGGTTTTAATATTGGCAATATGTATAATAAATATTTGGGAAAAGCATAGAAAAGTCCTGGTGTCTGTGTTGCTCATCTGTGTTGTGCTGCAGTATTTTGATATTGTTCCAAAAACTGCAAAAAATGGTGCAGAAGGGTATATTAACGGCCTTGACACCAGGTGTGGAGAAGCATTCGATAATGTTTTTACTGATGAAGCCGAACATTTATGCTTTTTGGGAGCAAGCTATAATATTGATTATGCTATTTTTGCGGCGCATAATGGTATGACCTCTAATTTTTCCACTGTAGGAAGGGGACCCAAAAATGCAGTCCAGAAAGATACGGACGAGTTCAATGCCGGAATTATCAGGGAAGATACTGTATATGTTTTAAATATTGACAGCCTTAATTATATTTATCCATTGTCGTCACTTTCGGATGATTGTTGTGTTTATTTGTATGATGATTTTCTGATTTTCTTTAAGGATAATCTTATGCAGGAATTGCCTTCACCGGATGCTATCCCTGTTGATAAACAAAAACTGGCAGAAGCAGTAGAGCAGGTTTATGAAAGCAAAGGTGAGCCGGAACCGGTACCTACATTTGAAGGCTGGTGATTTTAGTCTTTGGGGGACGTGGCTCATTATCAAGCGGCAATGCGACTGGAGGAAAGGAAGGATTTCTTGTTAGATGGAAAAAGATGCAGCGATGGAAAATAACGAAATAAAAAAACAAAATACAATTGATTTGCGGCGAACCTTTCCATGGTTGGTATGTCTGATTCCGTTGTTGTTTGCCGTTTACTGTTGTATGATCAAATCAGGATATTATTTGGATGAATATTATTCATATGGATTTTCTAACAGTACTAAGGGAGTTACTCTGTTAGATGTTTTTGACGGAAATCTGATTCATAAGGTTATTACACCGGATGATTTATTGGGGTACATCACGGCAGGAGACGATGAGGATTTTGGGTATAGTCATATTTTTGAAAATTGTGCCCAGGATATGACACCTCCGTTGTATTATTGTATTTTACATACAATCTGTTCTTTTTTTCCGGGAATTTTTTCAAAGTGGCTGGGACTTGGTTTAAATCTGATTGCATTTTTTGTTACATTGTATGGAATATATTATACTTCAATGATGCTGTACAGGAGCCGATGGGTATCGACTCTGGTAGTACTGTGTTATGGATTTAGCATGGGGGCGTTGAACAATGTTACCTATATCAGAATGTACGAGTTTTTGACCATGCTGTCAGTACTATTGACGTATTTTGTTTTGAAATTCATTAGGGAAGAGAAGATAAAATTTAGTATTGTGAGCGGTATTTTAATACTTTTGGGCTTTTTGACGCAGTATAATTTTGTTTTTTATGCATTTTTTCTATGTGCAGCTGCTTTTATTGTACTATTATTAAAAAGAAAGATTAGAAGCTGTATTATTTTTGCATCGAGTGCTATGGTGGGGGTGTTGGGATTTTTTCTTATATGGCCGATGTTCTTTTTGCAGCTTGGGAAGGATCTGGATTCTAAAAATGATGCTAAGATAGCGGCAGGTCCGATTCTGTTTCTTTTTATTTTTGTTATTCTCTTAAGCAGTGAGGTTGGTACACAACTTTGGGTATTGGCTATTATTGCTGTTTTAATTGTTGCACTTAGAATTATATTAAATAAACAACGTAATGCAAAGGAGAAGACCGATAGGAAAGCAAGATTAATGACAGAATATCTGATTCTTCTTGTGGCGTTTGTTTTGGGATCATTAGGCATTGTGTACTTTTCACCGTTTTTGTTATCAAGATATTTCTATATCACATTGCCGTTTTTTTCGGTATTGCTGGGATTGCCTTTTTTGATTTTTAGAAACAATATTGTTGAATTTTTTTCAATAAAAGGTATTAATCTGAATGTCAATTGGATAGGCGTGTTTATTTCTGTCGGTATTGTAATCGGGGCAATGCAGTTTGAAAAGATGTCGTATCTATATCTCGATAATCCGGAAAAACTTGCAGTAACTGAAGCAGTAGCAAAATATCCTTGTCTGTTTTTTAATACAAATTATGCCAAATCCATAACTGCTGCAACGGATCATCTTGTCAAGTTTAAGGATCTGTATGTAGTTGATGATGCATCAAAGGAAGGGTACTATTCATATATACAGAATCATGATAATAATGAGGCTGTTGTTGTGTTTGTTGACACGGATCCTATAGTTTCAAGTGGGCTGAATGCGTATGAAGTGATAAATTCGCTTATGTCAGAGAAAATTTATGACAGTGTGATAGAGCTTTATTCGGTGGATTCATCAAGTGCTTTCTTGCTGTTTAACCAGGGGCAGTAGTATTGATGACATTATTGTCCCAAAATGGTAAAATTGCTGTAATTGGAAGATCGGTTTTGAACAGTTACACAGATTTTCTTTATGGTTATAGTCAAAGGAAAATAATATATGTTGGATTATTTTAATAGTAAAGTCGGCAAGGCTGTTTATCCCTGGATAGTATGTATGCTGCCGATGCTGATAGCTGTATATTGCTGTATAATTAAATCCGGTGGCTTTGTGGATGAGTATTTTTCACTCGGATTTTCCAATAGTGTATATGGTGGATATTTAATAGATTCATTTGATGGAAATCTCCTGGACCGGGTAATAACTCAAGATGAACTTGAGAATTATATCATGGTTGATGAGGGGGAAGAATTTGTCTACAAGCATATTTTTAGAAATTGTAGTGACGACCTGACACCTCCTTTGTATTATTGTATTCTGCATACTATTTGTTCTTTTTTTCCCGGAACGATTTCAAAGTGGTTCGGACTCAGCATGAATCTGGTGACATACTTTATTGTATTACTGTTCCTTTATTATTCATCTTTTCTTATGTACAGAAGCAGGTGGGTATCAACATTGATAACTATTTGCTATGGCTTCAGTATGGGCGGACTGAATTGCGCCACATATATCAGAATGTATGGAATGGTAACGATGTGGACGGTTATACTTATCTTTTTTATTCTGCATATCATTCAAAATGATAGTAAGAAGTATTCTGTCGCATCAGGTATAGTTATTTATCTGGGGTTTTTGACGCAGTATAATTTTGGTATTCCTGCATTTTTCTTATGTGCAGCTGCATGTGGTGTGTTGCTGTATCGGAAGCGAATAAAGCAACTCCTTGTTTTCGGTATAAGCGGAATGTCGGGGGCTATACTGTTCCTGCTGACATGGTCGTCATTGTTTGTACAGGCAGAGAGGATAGCACCATGGGAAAATAAGAACGGGAAAGGGGATTCCGGCCTGTTTCTTTCTTTGTATTACTGGTGCAAGGTGATAGGTAAACAGATAGGGATAGAGCTGATAGTACTGTGTGTGTTGCTCATTGCAATCGTTATATTAAATTATATCCTGGGTACAAAACTTAGCGATATTAAGGCTAAACTGAAAAGCAATACTATAATGGGAGAATATGTGATTCTGCTGATCGGTTATATACTGGGGACGATAGGCATTACATATTATGCACCCTATTTCAGTGCACGCTATTGTTTTAACACCATGCCGATTTTTGCGATGCTTGTAGGATTGCCATGTGTTCTTTTCAGAAAAATGTTGCAGGAATACTTTGAAAAGAAAGATATCCATTTCAGTATGAACATAATCGGTGCGATAATGGCTTTGGTAATTATTATCAGTGCGGCAAGATTTGATGAAATGAAGTATTTATACTTGGATAATCCTGAAAAGCTTCGGATTACAGAGTCTGTAGCCATGTATCCGTGCCTTTTTGTTAATACCAATCATGATAAGTCAATTATTAACTCGATAGACCATCTTATAAAATTTAAAGATTTTTATGTGACAGATGATCCGCTGGGGAATGATTATCGCAAGTATTTAGAGGGACATACCGATAATGAAGCAGTAGTGGTTTTTGTTGATACCGATCCTGTCGGAGGAAGCGGTCTGGACTGTGATGAGGTAATAGGCTCTTTTGTGAGTAAAGGACTGTATGATACGGTTTTTGTACTGTATGAGCTTGATTCTGCGACAGCTTTTCTGTTATGCAATAATGTTTCTGACGAGTGACATGGTTTCGGCAGTGGAAAATAAGGCGATTCAGGATGCTTAAGGAGGGTATGCAATATGTTGAACGAAAAGCTTAATGTTTCAATTCTTGATTTTGGTGCTATAGGGGATGAAAAGGGGATGCTTACAATCTGTGAGGGGGAGCAGGATATACCATTTATTCCCAAAAGAGTATTTTATATCTATAAGTCTTCACATGATGTTGTAAGGGGACGTCATGCTAATCGGGTGACGGATTTTGTACTTATTAATGTTTCCGGCCATTCTAAAGTAAAGATAATGGATGGAAAGGGAAACGAGATAGTATATTCTCTTAACAGACCGAATACAGGAATATATATACCCCATATGGTATGGAAGGAAATGTATGATTTTTCAGCGGATTCTGTTCTGCTGTGCCTTGCAAGTGAACATTATGATCCGGATGAGTATATAAGGGATTATGATGAGTTCCTTAAGGAAGTGGAAAAGCTGGACACATTGTATAATAGACAGTAAGAGCAATGAGTAAGAAGAAATTTGCAATACATATTCTTTTTATAGTTATAGCCATTGCAATAGAAATCTTTATTTGCAACATACGAACCTTTCAGTCACTTTTTTATGCGGAGCGGGATATATCTGAATATCCGGTACAGATCGATCGGGCAGAATTACTTCCAAATGGTGATTGGGAGATAGATGGTGAGTCTGCTGTTGTTTCTGTTTTTATAAATGATGAGAAAATAAATAATATTTTTATGGATGTTGAGACCCCGGATGACTCTGATCTGTCGACTGAAAATGGTGTATGTGACCTTACATTGTATATTCAGGATGAGCTGCTCTCCGGCGGAGAGAGTAAGACAAGGAGTGTGGTTCAGAGGAAACTGCTCCATAATGTTGAATCATCAAAATATATTTTTTTTGAAAGTTTTGGAAATGCAAAGCTCGTACAATTGGAACTTAAACCGCAAAGTGGCAATATTCTCCGTATTCATGGCATAAAATTAAATGCGCATAAACCGATTATTTTTTCTTTTGCGCGAGTTGCGCTTTTTATCATATTGTCTGAAATCCTTTTTATCTTTAGACCTTCCTCATGGACATGGAAGAGGCGTGCTTTAGCTCAGGGAAAGCATGGAAATGTTATTCTGTGCATTTTCTATGCCGGTTTTATTTTGCTCATGTTTGTTCTGATGATAAAAAATCCGCCCATGTGGCACGATGGATTTAACCCATATGCAGATTATGCCAAAGCTCTTGCAGAGGGGCATCTTTATGTAGGTGAAGTAAATTCGGAGATTGCCTCATATGAGGGAAAAATGCTTTCCTGGGCGCAGAATGATGAAAGGGTTATGTTTGACCATGCATTATATAAGGGCAGGTATTATGTGTATTTCGGTGTGCTTCCGGTACTGGTAACATACCTTCCGTATTATCTGTTA
>CAMOJK010000081.1 GCA_946616835.1 uncultured Lachnospiraceae bacterium | reverse complement strand
TATCCGCAGCAGGACTTAGGACACAGATTGAATCCGGAACATCCGGCACGGCTGCTATAATGCACTCCGACCATAATGGTTATGTTGCATTTTATACAGATGATTACGACAGCGTCTCAGCAAATGACCTGACGCTTTCCCTGTTGGAGGGCGACGGCTACCAGAAAAAACAGCTTATGACAGGTGATCTTGTAGACCAGGGAGATTTCGTATATAAGCTCATTAATTCCGAAAACTGGAGCATTGCCTTTGCTGCTGATGATGATTATGCCGCTATGCTTTTAAGCCATGGTTATGTTCCTGTAAAATTCAGGCGAAACAGCGAGATACTTAACGGAAAAGTCAGCGTCATAGAGGTTGACGGCAGACAGGATATTGTGACCCTTGGCTTCAATAACTCTGTCCTGAATTTCTGTTCGGAAAGATTTACCGACATAGAGATCGTGACCGATGGTATAACAGGACTTAAAGTACCGGCAGCCTCCATTGCTACCAAGAGATTTTTTACAGTTCCCATAGAATTTGCTGTAAGCGAGCCGGAGGATGAAGAAAACGGAAACGGAGACTCCGATACAAGAACATTTATGAAACAGACATATTTAGAAAGCGGCGAAGCCACCGTTACGCCTTTAGATATAACTGTTTATTCTGAAAAAAATGACCTTTTTTATGTAGATAATACCCAGTTAAAATACGGAGATGTGCTGATCCGCGAGGATACCCAGCAGAAATTTGTAGTTCAGGATACAGACTCTCTTCTCGGAGTTTACAATATAAACAAAGGCTATGCACAATTCTGCCAGATACACATACTTGACCACAATGATGAATATACCATAATAGCACCGGACACCATGTATGGTCTGAGGGAATATGACTATATTATTCTGGATTCCGAATCGGTAGTTGATGACGAATTTATTTATGAGTAAATTTATTATATCAGTTATAAGGTAGTTGATTTTTACCATACTTAAAAGTATCCGGGGTATGGATGAAAGGGGAAATATGATTAAAGAAAATATATATTCGGTTAAAACTAAAATTGTCGAAGCCTGCAAAAGAAGCGGCAGAAATCCGGAGGAAGTGACACTGATAAGCGTCAGTAAGACAAAGCCTTTGGAAATGCTTAAAGAAGCCTATGCCGCAGGAAGCAGAGATTTCGGAGAGAATAAAGTCCAGGAGCTGTGTGATAAGATTCCTGAAATGCCAGAGGATATACGCTGGCATATGATAGGGCATCTGCAGACAAATAAGATCAAATATATAATCGGAAAGACTGCACTGATCCACAGCGTAGATACCCTGCATCTGGCAGAAGCAATAGAAAAAGAAGCAGCCAAAAGAAAACTCGTTGCAGATATTCTGATAGAAGTAAATGTTGCGGGTGAAGACAGCAAATTAGGGACATCAGACATTGAAGCAAACAAAGAACTGATACGCAGCATTTCTGCTTTTCCCCATCTGCATCTTTGCGGGCTTATGACCATTGCCCCTTATACAGATGATGCCGAGACCAACAGACCTTATTTCAGGTCGCTCCGTGAGTTGCTTTACAGTGAAGACATGAGGAGATATTTTCCGGATAAGCCGGTTCTTTCCATGGGGATGAGCGGAGACTATGAAATCGCAGTAGAGGAGGGTGCTACCCATGTAAGAGTAGGGACCGGGATATTCGGGGAGCGGAATTATTCCATTTAGAGAAAAGTAATTCAAAAAACATAAATATTTATAAACGATAGTAAACAGCGAAACCCAGTCTGTATGTACTGTCGTTTTTTTTATCAAAAAGATGGTTTATGTAGAAAGTTCTAAAGTAAAATATGCTTCATAGACACAGGATTTACATAATAGAGCGGAGTGGTTTACATAAAATTCGAGGCGGTTTACATAAATCAGTTAACATAACATCTGAGTTTGTTTACATAAATAATTTACATAAAATCTTTACATAAAAGTATTAACTTCAACCACTTTTTATCCGATATATGAAAAGAGCACGGTATATCAACACTTCTTTAATAGGAATAGATAAATTTCCACAAAAAATGTGTTGACATAAAGTGTGAAATATAGCATAATGTGCATAGTTGTTTTTTTTACAAACTAATTTTTTTCAAGGCAGAGGAGGAACACAACAAATGGCAATTCAGATTTTTTCACAGCTGGCTGAAAAGCTTAATTTCAACGGTCAGGATTATGAAGATGATTACGAGGATGATTACGAAGATGATTACGAGGATGTAAAGCCCGTAAAGAAAACAAAGGCTCCTGCAAAGATTTCTTCTTTCATCAGCAGAAAGCCTATCGAATCCGAGTATCAGGCAGGCAGTGTAGTTGTTAAGGTTAAGCCCGAAAAGTTCAACGATGTTCAGAAGGTTACGGATATGCTTCGTGATGGATATACTGTTATACTGAACACAGAGGCTTGTGATGAGGAACTTGCCAGAAGAATTATCGATTTCTGCTGCGGTTCTGTGTATGCATTAGATGCTCATTTTGAGCCGATTTCAGGCTCTGCTGTTGAGGGTTCCCCTTGTGGACTGTTCACCTGCACTCCTGAAGAAGTACCTGTATACTCAGAAGTTGATTATGAAAGCGATATCGAGGATGAAGCACCCAGGAAGAAATCCCGCCGCTGATCATAAAGCAGCATAAAGAGTTTCCTTTTCTGAAAGAAATATTAAGATATACTATTATAAAAACAGTAAAAAGGCACCAAAAGAGGTGCCTTTTTCGTTGCTTTAGAATTCCTTATGTATTATAATTTATTCAAAGTGTTGTCTTGGGGTAATTGGCTTTTTTGAGGGGATCGATAAGCTATGGCTGAAAACACATTAAAGAAAATTCTGATAGTCGATGACGAAAGCATAAACCTGTCCTGTGCCCGTTCCGCACTCAAGGATCAATGTGAGGTTGCTACTGCAATTTCAGGTTCACAGGCGCTTCGGTATCTTGCTTCAAATGTTCCGGATCTTATTCTCTTAGATATAGATATGCCAATAATGAGTGGCATAGAAGTCATGAAGAGTATACAGCAGAAAAAAGAACTTAAGGATATTCCGGTTATATTTTTATCGGCAAATGCCAATGCTGTTACCGAAAGCGAATGCTTAAATATGGGAGCGGTGGACTTTATAGCCAAGCCCTTTGTCCCCAGCGTCCTTTCAAACCGTATTAATAAAGTACTTGAAAATGAGAGTAAACAGAAGGTCCTTACCGACGAGCTGAACGAGCGTATGCGGGAAATGGCCGATATCAGGGATAAATCCCAGAAAGATGTTCTCACAGGTCTTTATAACAGGGAATATACAGAAAAATTAGCTAACGAAAAGCTTGCACAGACCGGGAGGGGCTCCCTGTTTATGATAGATATGGACAATTTCAAGGCCATAAATGATACTTACGGTCATATGGCAGGAGATGCAGTCCTTAAAATGCTGGCTGAAACCCTTCAGAAAGAAGCAGACACATGTGATATCGTATGCCGGATAGGCGGCGATGAGTTCATAATGTTTTTCGAAGGCGAGACTGACAAAAATATTCTCAGCAGAAAAGCATCTGCTATCATTGCTGATATTTGCAGCAAGCTTCAAACAAATAAATATGATACCAATTCCTCCATTTCAGTCGGCATAGCGCAGGCTCCGGACGATGGTGCGGATTTCAGTAAACTGTATAATTCAGCAGACAAGGCACTATACCATGTAAAACAGAACGGCAAGAATTCTTTCCACTTTTTCTCTGATTCCGCAAAATCAGACAAGAAAAGGTCAGAAAATCTTGCAGATATCAATTTCATCAGCGAGACTATTAAGCGTTCCGACAGCGACACCGGCGCTTATATGATGGATTTTGATGCATTTCCACATGTATTTAAGTTTATCGCAAGATACTTTACCCGCTATGGCAATAACGCCGAAGGCATACTTCTTACACTTATGCCGGTGGAAGGGACCAATCCTTCTGAAGCAGATAACGATATTGCAATTGAAAAGCTTGAACAGGCAATATCAGTTTCCTTAAGGAAGTCTGATGTTTCATCCAGGTATTCCACGAGACAGATTTTCCTCGTGCTGCTAAATACAAGTGATGACAATGTAATTACTGTTGTAGAAAGAATAAATTCCAATTTCTTCAGTTTTTACTCCGATGGAAAATATACCATTGCATATGATTTTCTGCACATTACTGACGAACATTCGTCAGAAGCCCAGAGAAGCAGCGGTGCAGATGTTTCCAAAGGCTCTGATAACAGCACAACGGCTGCAGAAAATGCAGATAAGAAGGATTATGGATTATCTCCCATATCATCCAATTATTCAGCCGGCAAAACACCGAAAGCAGAGAGCAGCATAGTGGAAGAAAATACCACTCTGGAGTCTGAATATACTGTTGCAGATACTGAAAATGGATTGGATAAAGAACCGGTATTAAAGATAACGGAAGATGTTATCGATACTATCACCAATGAGATTTCTGCGGCTGAAGCAATTCCTGCAGAACACGATGTTGTTTCTGCGACAGAAGCAGAGAAAGAAGCATATACAGAAAAATTCAAAGAGGATACGGCTGCCCGTGCTGCCAAAAGCTTCCTTGGCTCTTATGACGAGGATGAACAGTACAGGGATACCGGTTTTGCTCCTGTTTTCAATAACAGATACGAGGATGACGCATCCCAGAGTGAGACCTATGCAGTAGAAGGAAAATACGAGCAGATGTCTTACGCCGGGCTCTATGGCGAGGCTCCGCGCACGATGCCCAACGATCCGTTTAAGTATAATAATAAAAAGCCTGCATCAAAAAAAGAAAAAGAAAAAGACGATTTCAAGGTTACCAGGGGAAGCTTTAAACCTGTAGGAGAGCCTGACAGAACACGCAAAACCCTGGAAGAAACAAGAAAAAGTGAAACAACAAAAAATAAAAAGAAATAAAGGAGTTTTATAAATGTCCGACCTGATTACAGTTAACATGAACAAGAAACCGATATACGATATCTGTATCGAATCGGACTTTTCGGGACTCGCAGCAAAGATAAAGGAACTTGGGTTCGAAGGAAAGAAATTCATGGTGATCACCGACAGTACGGTGGGCCCTTTATATGCGGATACTATAAAGGAAGAACTGAAAGATATCTGTTCAGCTTTCTTTCTGTACTCATTTCCAGCAGGTGAACCCAGCAAGAATCTTGATACGGTTACGAAAATTTTAAAGGAAATGGTTGATAAAAAGATCAATCGGCACGATCTGGTAATTGCCCTTGGCGGAGGTGTAGTAGGTGACACAGCCGGGTTCTGTGCTGCAATATATCTGCGCGGCATAGCCGTGGTACAGGTTCCGACTACATTATTATCCCAGGTAGACTCTTCAGTAGGCGGAAAAACCGGCGTTGATTTTGATGGATACAAAAATATGGTAGGGGCATTTAAAATGCCTTCACTGGTCTATATTAATACATCTACGCTGAATTCTCTCCCTGACAGGCAGTATTATTCCGGAATGGCAGAGGTTATGAAATATGGATTGATCATGGATGCATCTTTTTATGAGTGGATATTATCGAATATGTATGAGATCCATGAAAAAAAGGCAGATACGCTTGAGGACATAGTTAAGACCAGCTGTATATGCAAGCAGAAGATAGTGGAGCGTGATCCACTTGAAAACGGAGACCGCGCACTGCTTAATTTAGGGCATACCATAGGACATGCCATAGAAAAATATAAAAATTTTGAGCTGATGCATGGGGAGTGTGTTGCGTTGGGATGCGTTGCAGCAGCTTATATTTCCTGGCAGAAGGGAAAGCTTTCAAAGGACGAATATTATGAGATCCGGGATATGTTTGTTCCCTTCAATCTGCCTATATCGATTGATGATATTGAGCCGGAAAAGATACTGGAACTTACCAAATCCGACAAAAAAGCCATTGGAAATGGAATTAAGTTTGTATTGTTAAAGAGAGTCGGAAAAGCATATATTGATCAGAATGTAACTGATGAGGATATAATCGGTGGGATCAGAGAAATCTATTTTTCTGAGGAGGACGAAAAGGAATGATAGCTCTTACTGCTGATTCACTGATAGTTATCTTTTTCATGCTGTTTTTAGCTATTGCAAGCATAGTTTTCATGTTTCTTTCAAGGTCTTCCATAGCTGATAAAAAAATATCCAAATACAGAAGTTCTTTATTTGTATGTGATATAGTTACATTTTTGTCACTGCTGTATGTGGATTATTTCAGCAAAGTAAGAGTACGGGACAATATGCAGATAGGAGATTCTATAGATCTGATACCCGGAGTGCTGGAAATCTGCTATTTTGAGAATACCGGAGCTGTATGGGGAATACTTAAGGGGCAAAGCTTTTTTCTGCTGATAACCACTGCCATAATAATGGCAATATGTATATATGTATTTATAAAAGTTCCGGCTGACCGGAAATATGCAGCATTTCATATTGCGCTGACTCTTGTGCTGATCGGTGCTGTCGGCAATATGATCGACCGATGCATTAAGCAGTCCGTAACTGATTTTATTTATGTTTCGCTAATAAATTTTCCGATTTTTAATGTTGCTGATATCTGCGTTGTTGTTGGTGTATTTCTTTTGATGTTTTTATTCCTGTTTGTTTACAAAGATTCCGATCTGGATTTTCTTAAGCCAAAGTTTATAAAATCCGCAAAATCCGATAATATAACGGAAGGATAGTTATATTCAGGGGCTATACATAACTATTCGCAAAACAAAACTTTAACGAAGAGATATACACCTGAAAGTGCTCTAAAACCGGACTTTTATAGCTTTTCGCCTAAATATGACTCAATTTATTATATGAGCATATCCCTTTATCATTTTTCTTTTTCAAGACATTATGTGATGCTTCTGTTGAATCGCTTCTGTTCGGTATATTTTCTCAGAATTCAAAAATCAAAGATCAGAAATCATCCTTCCAGATCTTTTAATATTTTAATGAAATATTCCGGCAATTCAGAATCAAACTGTATCCATTCATCATTGGCAGGATGCTTAAATCCTATGGATTTTGCATGAAGTACCTGTCCGTCGGTTTTCCTGTATTTATTTTCATGGATTCCGTACAATTCATCGCCAACCAGCGGATGTCCGATATGAGCCATATGCACACGGATCTGATGCGTGCGTCCTGTCTCCAGATTACATTTTATGTATGTATATCCGCTAAATTCTTTTAAGACCGTATAGTGTGTAACGGCTGATTTTCCCGAAAAGCGATCCACAACAGCCATTTTTTTACGGTCTGCTGCAGATCTTCCTATATTAGCATCTACTGTTCCGAACTCTTCGTTAAATCTTCCGTGCACTATTGCATGGTAAGTTCTTTCTATCGAATGATCTTTCAACTGGGCAGCAATCTTCCTATGGGAATTATCATTTTTACAAATTATAAGGAGTCCTGAAGTATCCTTATCGATCCTATGTACAATACCCGGACGCAGAATGCCGTTGATTCCTGACAGATCCTTGCAATGATAAAGGATTGCATTTACAAGCGTTCCGTTAAGATGTCCCGGTGCCGGATGCACCACTATCCCCTTCGGTTTATTGATTATTATGAGATCACTGTCTTCATATACTATGTCTATGGGGATATTTTCCGGGATTATTTCCGGTAATACAGGCTCTGGGAGATCGAATAATATCTCATCGCCGGCTTCGGCTTTCTGTGATGATTTCGTGACCACAGCGCCATTTCTTTTCACAGCGCCATCTTTTATAAGCTTCTGGATGAAAGTACGCGAACAATCCGGCATAAGCCCGCTTAAAAGCTTATCGAGCCTTTCGCCGTCAGATTCATATTCTGTAATAAATTTATATTGAGGCATTTTTAACTAATATCTGTATAATTTTTATTCGTAAAATTTCTGATTATTATGACGGCTTTTTTTCGTCTGATTCTGACCCCTCATTCTTTGGAACATCCTGAGTTTCAATCTCAACATCATCATGTTTTTTTCTTCGTGCCAATATTTCTTTAAATGTTCTTTTGGATACGATATTGCGGACTTCGTTTTCCGGAAGTTTTACGAATTTGCCATTTTCATCTATGTAATCCACATGTACATATTCTTTGGTCTCATCCGGCAGTTTTCTCTGTTTTATCGCAGAAGCTATCCAGGCTCTTGCGGCTGTATAAAGTACAGCAAAAAGCGGTACACCTACGAGCATTCCCACAACGCCCCAGAGGCCGCCGAAAAATGTTATGGCAAATATTACCCAGAACGCAGAAAGACCTGTTGACTGGCTGAAAATCATTGGACCAAGTATATTTCCATCGAATTGCTGCAGTAATAATATCATTATGATAAAATACAGTCCCTGTTTAGGATCTACCATAAGGATAAGTAATGCGCTTGGAATAGCACCAATAAACGGACCAAAATACGGGATTATATTTGTAACACCTACGATCACTGCAATTAACGGCGCAAAAGGCAGCTTCATAATGCTCATGATAATATAGCACAAAATTCCAATAATAAATGAATCAATCAGTTTGCCTGAAAAGAAGCCTAAGAAAGTCTTATTGGTAAAGCGCACATTGTGGATGAAAGCATTTGCATTTTCGCGCCTCATCATGGCATATATTATCTTTTTGCCCTGGCCGATAAAAAGCTCCTTGCTGTTTATGATATAGATAGAAATAAGTACGCCTAACATAAGATTCATTATCCATTTTACAAGGTTGAAAACACCATTAGAAAGTCCTAATGCCACATCCTTTCCACGACCGATAATATTAACAGCCACCCAATTGTTAATATCTTCCTGATGTGCTGTCAGGAGTTCCTGGAATTTTTGTTCCAGCTGGGGATATTTTTCAAGCAGCTGGTTGATCCAATTTATGAAATTCGAACTGTATTCCGGAAACTGATTTACAATATTTTCTATACATTTTACGACTTCCGGAATTACAAAGGAGAAAAACAGATATATCAGCCATATAACAAATGAATATACTATTATGATCGAATATACACGCAGTCTCTTATGTATTCTTGCCTTTTTGGCCTGACTTATTTCACCGCCATTTTCCCGGTCTTTATAAATCCATTTTTTTGTCTTTTCATTGAGAACCAGCCGCTCTATGGTGTCAATAAGAGGGCTTAAAAGATATGCAATAACAAAACCGTTAACCACCGGCATGATTATTTTAAAGAACTTTCCAACAGCACCGACCACGATCGTCATATTGAATATAACATAGCCGATCAGAATTATAATAGTAACTGAAGAAACTATAGTAAGTCCCCAGTAAAGGTATTTCTTTTTTTCTTCGTCCAATTTCAAAATTTCGTCCTCCATGAATGACAGTATCAAAATACACCAGATTAAAGTATAACACTAATTAACATAATATGATACAATAAACTGATGTGAAAATGATATGTTTTGAGCATAATTAATATACAGGAAAATCAGTCCATGGCAAATTATTCCAATAAAAGCTATCACGAACAGATCAAAATAAAATATATAGAAAAATTAAGACAGTTAGAGGCTGAACTTCCCTCCTATTGTCATATATTTTTCCGTGGAATATCCGACAATACAGGCAACCGAACAAAGGTGGCCTACGCCTATGATCTGCAAATTTTCTTTAATTTTGTGAATGAACATATTGTCGATACCCCCTATCCCTCCATTAAAGATATCCCTCTTACCGTGATCGAAAAAATAGAAAAATTCGATATAGAGTCATATATGGAATATCTTTCCTGGTATGAAGGTGCAGACGGCACTCCCCATACGAATGATGAACGGGGAAAAAGCAGAAAGCTGTCCACGCTCAGGAGTTTTTATTCGTATCTCTATGAATCTGAATTAGTTAAAGCAAATCCTGCTTCAATCGTGCATATGCCAAAGCTTCACGAAAAAAACATAATCCGTTTGGAGCCTGACGAGGTTGCAAAGCTTCTGGATGTAATAGAAAACGGTTCCGAAAATGAAAGCGGCCATCAGAAGAAATTCCATGCCCGCACAATGCAGCGGGATCTGGCACTCATTACCCTTCTTCTTGGGACCGGTATCCGTGTGTCAGAATGTGTCGGCCTTGATGTCAGTGACATTGATTTCGATAACGGTGCAATAAGGATAGTCAGAAAAGGTGGAAATGAGGCTAAGGTATATTTCGGCGAAGAAGTTGAGGAAGCGCTTACAGATTACCTCGATGAACGAATGGGGATTATCGCCCTCCCCGGACACGAAAATGCCCTTTTTCTTTCTATACAGAATAAGCGCATCACAGTCCGTGCGGTTGAAAACCTTGTAAAAAAATATGCATCTCAGGTCACTACACTAAAGAAGATCACTCCGCATAAGCTTCGCTCTACCTACGGTACAGAACTGTACAAAGAAAGCGGAGATATATATCTTGTTGCCAGTGTCCTCGGCCACAAAGATGTAAATACCACAAGGAAACATTACGCGTCAATGAGCGATGAACAGAAACGCAAAGCTGCCGATATGGTAAAATTACGCAAAGACTGACTTCTAAGCTGCTTATTTGAATTCCTTGTCATAATAAGGAACTATTATCCGCTGACCGGAAACTATATGATCCTTATCAATATCATTTATTGCACATACTTCCGAAATATACTCTTCATCTGATTTGATCCCGGCTGTGTTGTAAATATCTGCATATTCGCTTAATGTGTCACCTGACTGAACTGTAATACTGGTAAAATATTTGTAATACCCGTTATAAGTGCCTGCATCCTCTGATTCAGCCTTTGCTTTATTACCGAATATCATAAGAATGCTTAACAGCATGGCAGCTGCAGTAAGCAGTAATAAGGAAACATTCTTTAACTCACCTGACTGGCGGACTGCAGCCTTAGTACGACCGTACGAACGCTGCCCCATCATACGAGCCTTTCTGTCAGCTCTTCTGCACTTATTTATGTAATTTCTCCTGTTTGAATATACCGGTTTCCTCATTGTTTAAGTCCTCCTTGCTTTATCTTGACACGATCCGCTGCTGCAATTCCCTTTGCTAAGCGAAGAAGCCGAACAGCATTTCGTATGAACAGTTGTTCGCTATGTATGTAGTATATCGAACAGTTGTTTTATTGTCAAGAGATAATCGAAATTATGTTCGGAAAATTTGTTCTGAAAATATGTTTGCTTTTTTAGCGAACATATGTTATGCTTTATAAGAAATGACCTGACTGTATTCTAATTGTACAGGTATATTCAGGATAAAATAATAATCCCCAGGAGGAAACAATATGGCATTGGAAAAACTCACCGAAAAGCAGCAGTTGATATATGATTTTATAAAGGATTGGACCAGAAAGAAATCCTATCCCCCGACTGTGCGTGATATCTGTGCCGGTGTAGATCTTAAATCAACTTCATCTGTACATGCCCACCTTGCCACTCTTGAAAGAAAAGGCTACATACACAGGGATCCCTCCAAAACAAGGGCTATTGAGATCATAGATGAATCGTATCAGGTAATGCGCCAGGACGAGCTTACCTCCGTCCCTGTAGTAGGAAGAGTCGCAGCCGGACAACCCATACTCGCTACAGAAAATGTTGAGAGCTATTTTCCTCTTCCTATGTCCATAACGCCCAATGCTGAGTGTTTTGTACTTAATGTAAAGGGAGAAAGCATGATC
This sequence comes from uncultured Lachnospiraceae bacterium, assembly GCA_946616835.1. Classification (GTDB taxonomy): domain Bacteria; phylum Bacillota; class Clostridia; order Lachnospirales; family Lachnospiraceae; genus NK4A136. The sequence continues at coordinate 2,610 of CAMOJK010000081.1, read as the reverse complement.
AATGCAGGTATCCTTGACGGAGATATGGTATTTGTAGAGCAATGCAATACCGCAAAGAACGGTGATATAGTTGTTGCACTTATTGATGATTCAGCTACAGTAAAGACCTTCTATAAAGAAAAGGGTCATATCAGACTCCAGCCGGAAAATGACACCATGGATCCTATAATCGTTGACGAATGTATTATTCTCGGCAAGGTTTTTGCGGTATTCAGAACGCTTTAATATACAGATACTTTAAACAACGGATACTCTCACATATTAATACATTTAAACAAAAGCACATTCATGTCTCAGATCTGATCATCTTTAAGATGCAGCAAAGAGAATGTGCTTTTTTAGTCTGTTTTTTACATGCGGTCAAGCACTGACAGTTCATTAACCGTTTTATTATACAAATCAAGCATATCCTGAATATTACGCCTTATTGTTTCCGTATCTTTTTCTTTTCCGGCAACTTCTATCCTTTCAGCAAACTTTGAAAGCTCCGCTGCACCTATTATCCCTGCAGAACTTTTTAGCGCATGTACTTTTACTGTGAAGTTTTCCCAGTCTGAATCATCATAGTATTTTTTTATTTCTGTTAGTTTATTACCGGATGTTTTATAAAATGTATTAAGTACTGCAAGATACCCCTCTGCAGATCCGCAGTTTCTAATTCCCGCCTTAGTATCAATATCCTTTAATGATGTCAGATCTTCCGGAAGAATATCTTTCTCTTCTGAAAGGGATAATTTTCCAGCATTATCAGCAGAAACTGATATAGAAACATTCTCCTCTGAGGGATTAACCCACAGCCTGTCATATTCCTTCCATATCCAGCCGATATCGGCAGTCTCGTTCATCCGATAATCCTTATCCTCATCAATCATTGCGAGCATCACATCAGCGATAACCGGATCAAACCATGTATTTTTGCACCTTTCGATTTCAGCCCTTACCTCTGACTGTTTTTTTGGCACAGAATATGTCCTGGTACTTGTCATGGCATCATAACAGTCTGCCACGCATACGATACGCGATGCTTCAGGTATATCATTTCCTGCCAGGCCATCAGGATATCCCTTTCCGTCATAATGCTCATGATGCCACCTTGCGCCCTGCCTTAAACGAGGCATATCAGTGATTTCCTTCAGTATTTCATCACCTTTAAGCGTATGTGCCCTGATCTCTGAAAATTCATCATCCGTAAGTCTTGTTTCCTTGTGGATGATATCTTCGTGGACACCGATTTTACCAATGTCATGCAAAAGTCCGATTTCAAATATCTCTATCTGCTCATCTGCTGTTTTCCCAAGTCTTCTGGCTATCTCTGCAGCCATTGCCGCCACTCGTCTGGAATGACCATCCGTATAATGATCTTTGGTATCTACAGTCTTTGATAAGGCCAGCATCATCTCTCTGGACAAGCGTTTGCTGCGACCGGTCTGTTTGCGCACTTCATCTTCAATAGATCGCTGATAATGATACAGTGCAATGATCCTCTTAGTCCTCTGCTTCAGTATATCTGCTACAAAGGGCTTTCTGATAAAATCTGAAGCGCCTCTTCTGAATGCATTTTCCTCAGTCTGCGTATCCTCATCACCGGTAACTAACAGTATGGGAATAGCAGCGGTCTGATCTTCTTTTTTCAGACTGTCCATTATCTCAAAGCCATTACCATCAGAAAGATGAATGTCTAACAAAATCAGATCCGGATTGTATTCAATTATCTTCTTGACAGCATCTGCGCCGGTCAGGCTTATTTTTATTTCATAAAATGGTGAAAGTATATTCTTTATAGTAGAACAAATGGTTTCATCATCATCAATAACAAATATCTTTGACCTGTCGAGCAAGTTATTATCTATAACCTTTCCGCCCTCATCAGTTGTTTCCTTAAGCTTATCCTTAGGTAAATAGGTATAAAGCATCTTTTCAAGGAGCGTGCTATCCACCGGTTTTGACAGGTAATCAGAAAAACCGGAACTGATATAATTATCCCTTGCTCCCGATACTGCGTTGGCTGTAAGGGCTACCGCAGGAGTTCCCTGATTTTTCATGTTCTCACGGATTTTCTTCAGTGTCTCTATACCATCCATATCAGGCATCATATGGTCAATGAAAAGAACATCATATTTATTGACTGTAGTAAGTGTTATTGCATCCTTTCCTGTAGAGGCCGTATCAATATGGATTTGCGTCTGTTTAAGGAGACTCTGCATTACAGTCAGGTTCATCTCTGTATCGTCTACCACAAGTATCCTGGCATCAGGCGCATGAAAGAGCTCATGGTATGTGTAGCTGTTTTCCTTTTTATCCGAAAACTTATTTGCATAATCTCCAATCTTATCCGGATCTATTATCTGCTGTTCTATAGCAAATGTAAAAGTAGAGCCTTTTCCGTATTCACTGGTGACTTCAAGCTCAGTTCCCATAAGCTCTAACAACTGCCTGGTGATGCTCATGCCCAGACCTGTTCCTTCGATTGCACGGTTCCTTGCTTCCTCAATACGCTGGTAAGGCTGAAAAAGCTTTTCGATATCCTCTGCCTTCATGCCGATACCTGTATCCGAAACCGTAAACTTAAGGTAGATGTTTTCCCAATCTTTTTCGCTGTAATCTATCTTC
>CAMOJK010000080.1 GCA_946616835.1 uncultured Lachnospiraceae bacterium | reverse complement strand
CCATAAGACCTTTAAGTGCATGCACTTCGAAAACATACTGTCTGATATCATGCGTCTCAATGCACTTCCGTATGCGTTCCACATGAGCATCTCCGTCGTCACAGATATATTTTAACATCTGTACATACCTGCCGGTATCATTACCGTAATTTTTCATTCCCTCCGCTATATCCACACCGGGAAGTGAAAGCTCAAGATCTCCAAAATCCATATCCGACTCCGGCCTGTCCACATAATGCAGGATCTCCGGTGGAAGGAATTTCTTTAATACTTCTTCCATTGCACCTATGTCTATAGGCTTGGAAATGTACTCCTGGAAACCATTTTGCAAAAACATTTCCCTTGTACCGCTTATTGCATTGGCGGTAAGGGCTATAACAGGCATGGAGTTGATCCTTGGATCCGGATCCTCCCGCAAAAGCTTGGTAGTCTCGATACCATCGAGCTCAGGCATCATCTGATCCATAAGTATCATGTGATAGTTGTTCTTGGATACTTTATCCAGACATTCCTTACCGGAAAGAGCCGTATCCACCCTCACCTGATACATGGCCAGTATCCCCTGAGCCACCTTGATATTAGTAATATTATCATCCACAACAAGGATACGGGCAAGGGGTGCAATGAAAGTCTTCCTGTCACGTTCTGTCTCCATGGGGAGTTCTATATAATCATAGTTTCCAAGAGGTGAAGGATCTGCGATCTTTTGCTTGTAGTAAAAGGAAAATACGCTTCCCACGCCGTAGGTACTCTTTACATCTATCATGCCTTCCATGGACTCCACCAGTCTCTTGCATATGGCTAATCCCAGACCGGTTCCTTCTATCGTCCTGTTCTGGATCATATCCGCACGCTGGAAGCTTTCAAAAAGCGTTGGCAGGCTCTCCTGCCTGATGCCGCATCCGGTATCCTCGATGGAAACATTTACACAAGCGCCTTCCGGTATTTCTTCCCAGTCCACGCTCAGCCGGATATATCCCCGCTTCGTATATTTTACGGCATTTGTGAGAATATTTGTATAGATCTGACGCACATGTGTCTCATCACCGAGAAACAGGCTGGGCATGTTCTCGTTTACATGTACTATCAACTCCACATTTTTATCCACCAGCTTAAGTCCTATCATATTGCAGATATCCTTAAGGACAAGGCCCAGATTGTATTCGCTCTCGTTATTTTCAGTCTTGCCGGTCTCTATTTTTGAAAAGTCCAGAATACTGTTTATCAGAGAAAGCAGGGTGTTGCTGGCGCTGCGGATATTATTTGCATTCTCCTCTACCTTGCTGTTGATATTGTCGTTAAGTATCAGCTCCGTCATGCCTATAATGGCATTCATGGGAGTGCGGATTTCATGACTCATGTTTGCCAAAAAAACAGATTTCGCCTGATTCGCCTTTTCAGCTTCATTCTTAAGTTCAATAAGACGCTGGGTAAATTCATGTTCCTCGGTCTTATCGTTTATCCAGATAGTGGTTCCCTTGTACTTCCCCATGTCATAAAAAGGAACAAGTGATATCAGGTATAACCGGCCATCAACCTCCATTTCCTTTTTGTCATTCTCAAGGAGCTTCTTTACCACATCCAGACGGGTAGCATCATAATTAAGCATCGGAAAGATCTCTCCCGCCTTTTCATTAGTGAAAAGTATCCTTTCCGCTGCATCCACTACCACAAAGCCTTCCTCTATGGTTTCAATGATGTCGTCCCTTGCCATCTGCATGGAATCAAACATTCTGAATTTGAACACCACAAATATTGCTATCGTCCACGCTATAACAAGAGATATTCTTAAGGGCATATAGTCCTTTGCATATGGCAGCGAACTGAGTATCAAACCTGCAACGGGTATAAGGCCTGTAACCGCAAGACACCCGGTTCCGTGATTTGGCTCCAGAAAAGCATTTCTGTAATTCTGGAATGTAATAAAGAAACCGAATACACCTATCAGTACCATCGGTACAAGGTCGATAAAATAAAAAGTGCTATAGCTGATATTCTGTGGGAAAATCCCTCTTCCGGAAGCTATTATCATAGGCTTTCCAAGTACTGACAAAGCCGCTACCGCACCGCAGTGTAAAAAAAAGTATACAAGGATAGGTATTGAAAACTGCCTCGGGATCTTTACCCCACAGGTGCTGATCGAAAAGAAAGCAAAGGAGATCACAAATCCGCAGACAGCCATATGCTCCATTGCAATGGACCCTCTTGCGGCAGATGCATCGCCGGACAAGAGTCCCGTCAAAGCCGCTATCAGAACTGCTGTAAGAGAGGCTCCCGTAAAGTTAAGATTGCGAACAATCTCAGAAGGCTCCGACCTGTTTATCAGAACCATTGAAACCGCCAAAAGAATCAAGCCGGCAAGAAGCGCCGATATCATAATATAATAAATCATAACATGATTATTTTATCAGATTCAGATAAAAAAAACCACTTGCCAAGATAATTCAGATTTGTTATCATTACATCTGTTGTTTAGGGGCATAGTTAAACGGTTTAACATCGGTCTCCAAAACCGTCGAAGAGGGTTCGACTCCTTCTGCCCCTGCTTCAAAATAAAAAGGACTGTTTATACAGTCCTTTTTATTTCATTGAGACTCTTTCACAAAACTCTCTTTACACAGACAGAACTTTAAAAGTTCACATCTCCCCAAGCTTCTCATTAAGCTGTTCCCACTCCGTCATATACTCATCATCCTGTTTGCTAAGGGCATCTATCTGCGACTGCAGCTCCTCAAGCTTTTTGTAATCACTGGCATTTGCGGGATCGTTCAATTCTTCCTCGAGAGCCGCTCTCTTTGCGTCATTTTCTTCAAGCAAAACCTCTATCCTAGCCACGCGTCTTTCCATTCGCGAGCGTTCTTTGCCAAGATTAACAGATTTCTTTTTCTGTTCTGCAGGCTGTTCATTGCTTTCTGCTTCTGCTTTTTCCAAATGCCCTATATTCCAGACATTCTCCGGCTTGTCAGTCTTCTCACGCCCCCGCTCACGCTCATATTCCTCATAGTTAAAGGGGAAATATTCCGCTCCCCTGCCCTCAAATATTATAAGGGAATCAGCCACTTCCCTGACAAGATACCTGTCGTGGGTAACAAATATCAGAGTTCCCTCATAGGCCTTTAGCATATCCTCCAGAGCTTCCTTGCCAACTATATCCATGTGGTTTGTAGGCTCATCCAGCATCAGGAGATTAGGTCTGGTTTCGAATATCTTAGCAAGGGCAAGTCTCACCTTTTCACCTCCGGAAAGAAGCGAAACCTCCTTGAAAACATCATCCCCGGTAAAGAGAAAGCCACCCAATATGTTTCTGACTTCCGTTTCTGTAAGAGTGGGATACATATCCCAGAAATCATCCAGTACACTTTTGTCACTCACATATTGCGCCATCTGCTGGTCAAAATATCCAGGTTCGACACCATGACCATAAGTAAATTTTCCGGATTTCTTAGCCAGCTTTCCGGTAAGAGTTTTTAAAAGGGTAGATTTACCCAGGCCGTTTCCGCCTATAATGCCCAGCTTCTGGCCTTTCTTTACAGAAAAAGAAAGCTTTGCAAGGGTTTCATCATAGCCGATCCCGAGATTATCCACACTTAACACATCATTCCCGCTTTCCTTTGCAGGCTTTGTCAGAGTATGGAATGCCTTCAGTTCATACTCCACCGGTGCCTCAATCTTTTCCATATGCTCTATCTGCTTGAGCTTATTCTTTGCCATTGAGGCCTTGGTCGCCTTATGGATAAAGCGGTCTGCCACCGCCTGCAGTCTTTCTATCTCTTTCTGCTGGGCTTCATATGCCTTTTTCTGCTGTTCATATCTGTCCTTTTTTATCCTGATAAAATCAGAATAATTCCCCACATATCTTGTCATACGGGCATGCTCGATCTCGTATATCTCATCCGCCACCCTGTCCATGAAAAGTCTGTCATGGGAAACGACAATGACAGCCCTGGGATATTCCTTTATATAACCCTCCAGCCAGCTTATAGTGGATATATCAAGGTGGTTTGTGGGTTCATCCAGGATGAGTATATCCGGTCTGGAAAGCAGCAGCTTTATAAAAGCTATCTTAGTCCTCTGACCTCCGGAAAATTCCGAAAGCGGCCTGCCCTCATCCTCTTTGGTAAAACCAAAGCGCTCGAATACGGTCTCATAGTCCTTTTCATAGCGGTATCCACCCATATAATTAAACCTTTCTTCCAAAAGGGCATATTCACCGGCTAAAGCTTCGTCCGGAGCTGTATTCAGGCGTCGCAGCATATCATCAAGCTTTTTTTTCATTTCCAGCACAGGCAAAAAAACCTTACGGATCTCATCGCCGAGAACGGCGCTGTCATCCGTAAAGGTCATCTGGGAAAGCCAGCCTATCGTAAGTCCCGGGGACTTTACATAAGCCGGCTGAATATTTCCATCTCTTTTGTCTGCTGAAATCTCTCCTGAAAGGAACTTAAGGAAAGTGGTCTTGCCGCATCCGTTCCTTCCTACTATGGCGATCTTTTCGGTATTCTTTACCTTAAATGAAATATCCTTTATAAGAGTTCTGTCACCGTAGGAAATATCGGCATTGCTGACCTGAAGCAACATTATTTAACGCCTCAGACTTTCGTATAGATCTCAGTGTCAATGCTGTCCTGTCCGTCGCGGAAAGTGAAAGCAACGGCAGGGGTCTGTACATTAAGACCTACAAATGCGCATGTTGACCTGATCTTCTCGCTTACTGCAAGCATAATGTGGTTAAGGAAATTCTTCTTGATAACATCATCAAGATTATCTACAAAAGTGCTTACGCTTACAGGCGTAACAGTTTCAATTTCCATCTTCATGATCTTGTTCTCTTCATCAGCCACGGTATGCTTTACCGCAACCATTGCGACTGTGGGAACACCCGGATTCAGATTAACAGAAACCTTTGTATTTACCGACATCTTGATAGCCTCGCCGGCCTTTGCATTAAAATTATGGTCATAATGCAATGACTTGATAGTGGTTGCACCTATTGTTACTTTTACATCTTTCATTTTTTCCCTCCTGAATTAACTGTTACAACTGTTCAGAGCCCTTCAGGTTCTTCGGGCTGATCTGATCAACTACTCAACTGCTTTCAATGTTTTCATCCGCTCACTTAACTTCTCAAACGCCTCCGGAAGCCCTTCCGATCCAAGGACATCCCCCCTGCCCTGGTCACAGAGTCCTGATAGCTCAGGATCCATAGGCAGCCTTACTACCGTATCTATTCCATATTCGTCAGCAGCTTCCTTCGCACGGCTCTTACCGAATATTTCATGTATTCCGCCACAGTCCGGACACTTGAAATAGGACATATTCTCAACTATACCCAGTACCGGTACATTCATCATTTCGGCCATTTTGACAGCTTTTGAGACGATCATGCCCACCAGTTCCTGCGGAGAAGTCACTATCACGATTCCATCCACAGGAAGAGACTGCATAACGGTAAGAGCTACATCACCTGTTCCGGGAGGCATATCCACAAACATATAATCCACCTCGCCCCAGGCCACATCAGTCCAGAACTGCTTTACTGCATTTGATATAAGCGTCCCTCTCCATAAAACGGGATCCGACGGGTCATCAAGGAGCAGATTTATACTCATAAGCTTGATGTCATTTATGGTTTCTGCCGGCAGAATATGCTTTCCGTCATAGCCGGCCTTTTCTGTTATCCCGTACATCCTCGGAATCGACGGTCCGGTAATATCAGCATCAAGTATGCCTACCTTATTCCCCTTGGCATGCATGCTATTTGCAAGAAGGGAGGTGACCATTGACTTACCCACACCGCCCTTGCCGCTTATTACGGCAACAACATGCTTAATATCCGATGCATCATTCTGGGGAGCCTTTGCTATCCCGCCATTCCTGCTGTTGCATCCGCTCACTCCACATGAGCCGCAATTTCCTTCACATCCTTCAGCCATTTGTATCCTCCAAACTAAAGAGGATCCGAAGACCCTCTGTCTTTATCTTTAATATGTTTTATCAGTATCCCAGCTCACCCTGCTGCTTCTTCATAAGGAACAGGTCAGCAATAGCCTTGGCCAGTCTGTATGGGTAAAGCTGCATCATCTGTGTCTGAATGTGCTCCCCCATCTTCACATCAAATGTGATCTGAACAAAGCGGTCATCATTCTTGAATGAATCATCAATAAAGGCACCCGCCTCCATTACCTGAGTGTTTGGGGTGGAAATATCCACCATTTTATTGAGCATCATACCCATGGCAGTAGCCGCAGATCCCATCATCTGGTTCATTGATTCTGAAACAGCACTCATATGAAGCTCGGATATGTCCTGCTGATAAAACATGCCATGTCCGTCACTCCCCATCATAAGATCTGTCATAACCTTGACATCATCTTCCTTAAGGAAAAGAACACTGAAGCCATCCAGCCCCTTCACATAATCCACTCTGGTAATGACAGATTTTTCACTATGCTCCTCAACTGCCTCACCTTTTTTCTTGATCATAACATTTGGTGTGGAGATATCAATATCACCATGAATGAGCACTGACAATGCTGTCATAGCATTGCCCAGAGTGATATTTGCCACCTCGCCTATGGCAGAAAACTCCATATCATTAAATCCGCTGGCATCAGCCTTTTCAATAGCAGCCTTTGTAGCTGCGCTTGTAGCTGCATTATCCATATTGCAGTCTCCCATCCACTCGTATTATAACTGTACAAACAGACCACGTCCCAAAACTTAATGAATATTATACCAAAGCAGCCATTTTAATGCAAAAAACTTTTTACCGCTGTTTTATCAGTTATCAATCTTCAGCAGTTCCGAAAAAGAATATGAAATATTATCCTTTTCCGAATCGACACTTATGGTATAGCTTCTGGTCTGGCACCCGTTTTTGCGCAGTGTCACCACATATGTACCGGCTTTCTTTTCAAATTTAACCGGCGATATGCCTATGTAGGTTCCGTCAAGGTATACCTCAACCCCTTCCGGTGATTCTATCGTCACATAATATACCCCCGGTGTCACTGCATTTGAATCCGGTGTCGGAGAAGGTGCAGCTGTTGCCTCCGGAATTACTGCAGGTGTTGCTGTCGGAGCAGGTGTGGGCGTTGCCGAAGCTTCATTCACAGATACTGCAATATCTGCTGAAACACTGTTTTGCGATGCACTGTTATCAGAAATAATATTTTCTGACAAAGAGGGAGATGTCGGTGTGGCAGTCGGAGATGCCGTAGGACTACCGTCACTAACAAGAGTCACCCCCAATGCAGCATGAGGCTCTGCCACCCTGATATAACGGCTGACTGTCTCATACCCCTGTGCTGTCACCACCATCTGATGAAGTCCGTATGAAAGTTCTACCTCGTCCGTTATGTCTGCCTTTTCCCCATCGATATAGACATTAGCATTCTGAGGCTCTATGGTAAAAATTATTCCTCCGTATAAAGGTTCTGTCTGGTATTTGCTGAGATCCATACTTATCTCTGCACCATCCGTTACCCGCATTTCCTCTTCGCCGGATACGCCATCCTTTGATATATATGCAGTATAATTTCCTGTAGGCACAGGTATGAGCATATCTTTAGCGATCTGGTATACCAGGGCATCACCAAGCTGTATCCAGCCCCCCTCAAAAGCCGCAGTATTTTCAAGCCGCAGATACCCATGTCCCCTGTCCACATTTATGCTGTATATGGTATGCGCAAGACCACATATGCGAATACTGTCAGCAACACTTATATCCATCAACTCACCGGTACCCGAAGGAAGTATCACAGCCGCGCTCTCAGCAATTGAATAGCGCTCCCCGTCTATCACCACGCTCCTGCCGTTATTCTCAGGTTTGAAATTTTCTATATCCTTTATTGCAAAACCCTCGGGAGATATCTGCAGTGAATTTAACCTTTTTCGCATATGCATGAAAGTCACATCAACCATTGTACCGTTCTCAAGTTGTGAAAGCGCTATACCCTGGCCATACTTATTCGAAAAAACCGTTGCCCCATCATAATGGAGTGTGTACCGTTTTCCCAGTTCGGGATTTAAAAAGGTAATCGTCTGTTTTTCCGTATCACGGCTCACAACAGCCGCAGTATCAATGGAGTCATAATTTCCCGCTGTAGCCGGTATAAAGCCGGTATCGGCATAACCTTCATTTTGAGCAGTGGCTTCATTTTCAGCCTGCAATGAATCATTTAACAGGTAAATAGCAACGGAAAAAAGCAGTAATGAAAGTATCATTACCGCTATAACATATATAGGGCTTACCCTGCGTCTGTTTCCTTTTTTTCTGCTGTTCTGCTTCTTCATATGACGGTTAAATTTTTATTTCCATTGTCTAAAGCATTGGAGTAACCTGTATTTTTGTGACCTTAGTTTTCATAGTCAGTCAGGTGTGACATAAGATAATCTTTGTCATTATGCGAAGGTTCTTCTATCACATCATCCAGCATTTTCTGAAGGATTTCTCCCAGTCCCGGTCCCGGTCTTATACCGGTGGCTATCAGATCTGCTCCCTTTACTGCCAGATTCTTAAGTGACATGCACTCATCGTCTTTTTTTATTTCTCTATACAGTCTTCTTATCTCACTAAGCCTCTCCAGCTTTTCCTCTCGCATATACATGCTCTGTGCCAGAGCATCAGCCTCATTCACATAGTACAGAAGCGGGAAATACTCCTCGCCCACCTTCCCTATTATGCGACGAACATTTTTCCTTTCCGCCGGATATCGTATTTCATGGGCAGCTACGAGGCCTGTGACCATTTTTATCGTGTCATTATCATATCTAAGTCGCCTTAATATTTTCTCAGACATATGCATCCCAAGTTCAGGGTGCCCCTTAAAATGTGCGATTCCCTCTTCATCCACAGTTTTTTTATCCGGCTTTCCTATGTCATGAAGAAGCATTGTAAGACGCAGTATTCTTTTATTCTTCGCAAACTCTTCGCCTTCGTATTCTCTCGCCAGCCGTTCAAGATTCACTGCACTTACTGCGTGGAGCATATGTTCCCCTACATTATAGGCGTGATGCGGATTTTCCTGTGTTGTAGCCATACAGGAGTCAAATTCAGGCATGAACACTTTTGTAAGTCCTGTTTCGCAGAACATTCTGAAGAACTCCGGATTGTCGCTCATTAAGAGTTTTTCCACTTCCACCCTTATCCGCTCTGCACTGACCTTTTCAAGCGTGCGGCTAAGTTTTTTTATTGCCGCATATGTATCAGGCTCTATGTCTGCACCAAGCTGGGCAGCAAAGCGTATGGCACGCATCATCCTGAGTGCATCTTCACCAAAACGCTTATCAGCCTCCCCCACGCAACGGATAATATTATTCTTAAGGTCTTCTTTTCCTCCGAAAAGATCCACTAATCCCGTTTTCGGATGGTATGCCATAGCATTGATGGTAAAGTCCCGACGCTCCAGATCCTTTGAAAGCTCTGATGTAAATGTCACATTTCTGGGGTGTCTGCCATCATCATAAATACCGTCAATCCTGTATGTAGTGACCTCGTAACCGTTAAGTCCCCTCTCTGACTTCATCAAAACCGTTACAGTCCCATGCTTTATCCCGGTATCCACGGTCCGCCTAAAAAGCTCCTTAACCTGTACAGGTGATGCAGATGTGGTTATGTCCCAGTCGGCCGGACTGCGGCCTAAAACAGAATCCCTGACACATCCCCCTACCACATAGGCTTCATGACCTGCATCATTCAATATCCGTATTATCTTCCGTGCATTCTCCGGCACGGCGATCTTTATATCTCTCATATTTTTCTGCATAATTTGGCTGTTATTAATGCATCAGTTCTTCACAAGATCAAAATCAGAAAATCAAACAATGTGAAGTACAAAACTTTATACAAATGAGTTTATCACATCCGCCACATACTGCTGTTCTTCCCTTGTAATTCCCGTATACATTGGAATAGACAGCACTTCATCAGCCAGACGTTCAGTAATGGGAAGGCTCCCTTTCTTTACTCCAAGATATTCATATGCCTGCGACAAATGGGGCGGTATGGGGTAATGAATTATGGTCATAACCCCCTTTTCCTTCAGGAATGCGGCCAACTCATCCCTCCTCCTGCATCGTATCACATACTGATGAAATACATGGGTAGCGCCAGACCTGCGCCCCGGAAGCTCAACAAGAGGATTTTTTATAGTCTTATCATAAAAAGCTGCTGCTGCAATCCTTTCTTCCCTGCACTCATCCTCATGAGTTAAGCGCACTTTTAATAGTGCTGCCTGTATTTCATCCAGCCGCGAGTTCATTCCAACTTCCTCGTTGTAATATCTTACTGCACTTCCGTAATTGCGTAACATCCTGATCTTTTTATCATATTCAGCATTGTCAGTTATTACGGCTCCGCCATCACCGAAAGCTCCGATATTTTTAGAAGGATAAAAGGAAAAGCATCCGATATCTCCAAAGGTCCCCGTCATCCGGTCTCCGAATTTAGCACCATGGGACTGGGCGCAGTCTTCAATAAGCTTAAGTCCGTGCTTTTTACACAGGGCAGTTATCTTATCCATCTGCGCAGCCTGGCCATAGAGATGTACTACCATCACAGCTTTAGTATTCGCTGTGATCCTCTTTTCTATCTCGTCCGGATTTAAGGAAAAGTATTCATCAGGCTCTGCAAAAACCGGAGTTGCTCCGGCAATGGTTATTCCCATTACACTTGCAATATATGTATTGCCCTGTACGATCACCTCATCCCCTTCTTTTAAACCAATGGCTCTGCAGGCTAATGTCAGGGCATCCAGACCGTTGCCGCATCCCACGCAGTATTTTGCCCCCATATATTCTGCATACTTTTCCTCAAAATCCCTGAGTTCTTTCCCCATTATATAGTAACCGGACCTTAAAGCACGAAGAGCCGCTTCCTCAAACTCCTGCTGGTATCTGAAAAAGCCTCTGTCTAGTCTGTTTGTCATTATCTCCTGCATATTTCCTCTTTCTGCCGCCATAGGCGGCGTCTAATGCTTAAATCAAAATTTAACCCTGATAAGAAGGAATAGCGATCAGTCGTAAATGGGCTTGTCATTTATGCAGTCTATAAGATCCCCTACTGTTTCCAACTCTGCCGCTTCTTCCTCGCTTATTTCTATTCGGTACTCATCCTCCACTGCCATAATAAATTCCAGCATTTCAAAAGAGTCCGACAAAAGATCATCCTTAAAGCTGATATCTTCCGTTATTGCCATTTCATCAGGGACACCAAGCTTGTCCCTCATCAGCTCACTTATGCGCTCAAGCATAATTCCCCTTTCCGCCGCATTTTATGCCGCTTATCCCAAAGAATCTTTATATTCGTACCAGCATATACCTTAGGGCTATACAATAAATCTGATCTTTATCTTAACTTCACAGCGCCCTCATTCCCCAGGTATCCCGGACCAAACAGATATATCAGCCAGTCCGGATCCACTTCCTCTATGATACCATAAACATCCTCATCTGCAGACATGTATCTCAGATCCAGGAGGTGGATCTCACTGCAGTCATGTATCAGGAACGGCGCTATGGCAACTGCGGTTGAGTCCCGCACAATTACCATTTTAATATCGTTCGGTGCATTTTCATTCTTTAAGATCATATGGTCGTAGTCCTGATGAAGATATGCATAATAGGCATAATAGTCAAAGCTGTATCCTGCAAGATTCTCGTAGTATACAAAGGCATCTTCAAAATTTCCATCCCTGTGTATCCCCTGGGAAGGCACATCAAGGGACATTTTCGTATCCCACTTTGGAAGCCATAATTCATAGTCATCGAGCCCGGTAAAGAACCTGCCTGTCATCCTTCCGTGAGTCCCTAAGAATACATCCTTGTATTCAGTACGTGAATAATTATACTCATTCATCCAGTCGACATCAGGTGCTGCCATGCCGCTTTTTTCATTGACATACTTTCCCATCTCGCAAGCTATGATAAATGCCGCATTATTTCTCATGTGATGGTCCGTACGGTAAAAATAACCGTACCAGTCGCCCCCTTCACGCTCCAGTATCTCCCTTACGCTTAAATTAGGGATTTCCTGCTCATTTAAAAACTCCGTCATCCGTGTGGCTTTATCCCCTGCACTGCTCTCCACTCCAAATGGAAGATCCGCATCCTTTTCTTCCTTGCCACAGGCTTGTACATAAAGGAACTCTATACCATGTGACTTGGCGAATTCGTATGCATCCGCTGCGCCTTCCTCTGCCGGCACTATGTCCGGATAAAGATCAGGCATGGTGGCATATCCGTTGTCAAGAACCGCGACATCGGAATATACAGTGCTTCCAAAGGCCATACGCTTGCACATAAGTTTCTGCAATGCCCCCCAGGCATCCACACCGTAATCACGGGCAAGCTCAAGCTGTGCAATACCCTTCACATGGCCGTCAGGCTCCAGATCAGCTGCGAACTCATAGAAATTGAGCGCAGTAAAAAAGGCTGTGATCAAAAGAAAAGCACACATAAAGATACGGCCGGATATATAGCCGGTTTTGTTCACTTTTTCTTTTTCAGTCTTAGTTTCCATTTTATTTCCTTACGACCTCTTTTATCATGTATTTACAACCTTTGCAAATAAATACAAAAGCAATCCGTCCCTAAAAGTTAAAGTATATAAACGGGCTGTAGCCGCCCTTGAGTATATATACTATGCTTATCATAAATACCAGGATTAAAAGTAATCTCTTTATTGCCGGGAAGCGGTCCAGCTTCTTCCCGACCGGGGTTGCAAATGCTATACCGGCAATAAAGAAAAGAATATTGTCTTTTACATAAAATAAGGCTGCTGCAGCTGATGTGCCAAGCGCCGGTGCACCGTCAGGCAGAAACATCTGCTTTATGTAGCAGAGCATGGTATGTACATCAGGTGAGAAAAACGCCACCATTCCCAGCGTAACCACAAGCATGGTATATATATTCGTAAGCACTGCAGGGATCTTCCATTTTTTCCCCATGCCCGTCGAATGCTCGAATAAAAGAAAACAGAAGTTAAACATTCCCCATATTATGTAAGTCCAGTTTGCGCCATGCCAGACACCGGTCGCCAGCCATACCACTGAGGTTGCGAGCATTGTACATATGCTCTCCGCTCTTTTACGCCCCAGCTTTTCCTTAAGGATTTTCTTTCCCTTCTGCATGCCGTCACTCCTGAGTATCGGATACATAAGATAATCCCTGAACCAGGTGGTAAGTGAAATATGCCATCTGCGCCAGAACTCAGTGACGCTTTTGGATACATACGGATAGTCAAAGTTTTCTTCGAATTTAAAACCGAACATCCCCCCAAGACCTATGGCCATATCCGAATAACCGGAAAAATCAAAATAAATGCACAGAACAAGACAGACTGCTCCCAGCCACGCAGATGCCGGAGATATACTTTCCCCTGCTGCCACATGTCCCATCATCCTGTAGCCGAAAAGACTGCAGGTATCCGCCAGAAGGATCTTTTTCCCCACGCCGATAAGAAAACGCTCGGTACCTTTTACAAACTTCTCTACAGTTTCAGTCCTTTCCCTTATCTGCTCTGCGACATCCGAATACCTGACGATAGGTCCGGCCACCAGCTGCGGGAAAAGCGCGATATATAAAGCCACATCCAGCGGATTCTTCTGAACCTTTGCATTTCCTCTGTATACATCCACCACATAGGAAAGTGCCTGGAATGTGAAAAAAGATATACCTATGGGAAGTGCAATACCCACAAGCGGGATCTCGGACTTAAAGATAAAATTAATATTGCTTATTGAAAAATCAAGATATTTATATACAAAAAGCAAGCCTATATTACATATCACGGATATGGCAACGACTGCCTTACGGGTTCTCTCCGAAAGCCGCTGTTTCTCACTGTCAACAAGCAGTGCAAAGACATAGTTCATGACGGCTGAAACGATCAGCAGAATGACATTTTTCCCTTCACCCCAGGCATAAAAGAAAAGACTGCCTGCAAGCAGGAGCAGGTTCTTAACCTTAATATTCTTTTTGCATATGATATGTCCGAAAAGATAATATCCGGCAAGCATTGCCGGCAGAAAAGCGAACAGGAATACCACACTGGGAAAAATCATGCTTCCCGCCTCCGTTCGCAGATAATATGTCCGTCCTCAACCCTGTAGACCATATCGCACTTTTCAATGGTCTGCAGCCTGTGGGCGATTATCACTAAAGTCTTCCTGCCCATGAAACGGTTTATGGAATCCATTATGGCTGCCTCCGTATCATTATCAAGGGCAGATGTAGCCTCATCAAGGATAAGTATCTCCGGATCGTCATACAGAGCCCTTGCGATACCGATACGCTGTCTCTGACCACCTGAAAGCCTTACTCCCCTTTCTCCTATGCCGGTATCCAGACCTTCAGGGAGAGACTTTACAAATTCATCCAGCTGGGCTTCAGCAAGCACTTCCCAGATACGCTCCTCGGAGATTTCATCTTCCGGCATACCGAAAGCCACATTACGT
>CAMOJK010000079.1 GCA_946616835.1 uncultured Lachnospiraceae bacterium | reverse complement strand
TGCATATGCGAGTCGTCGTTCTCTTTCCACAGACTATATGTGGGAAGTTTTAGTTGTGATCAGGAACTGTTTCGCAGTGCTGTATCACTCCCTAAAATCATAGCTTACGATTATTTCTCTAAAAATCCCTTAAGCTCATCAAGTCGCTT
Organism: uncultured Lachnospiraceae bacterium; assembly: GCA_946616835.1. GTDB lineage: Bacteria > Bacillota > Clostridia > Lachnospirales > Lachnospiraceae > NK4A136. The sequence continues at coordinate 14,575 of CAMOJK010000079.1, read as the reverse complement.
TAGCGCTTCAGCCCTGCCCATATCATATACCTGCTGAAGCTTTTCGGGATCATGTTCGGTCCGGCTGATAGTCAGCTCCTCCGGAGGATAGAAAACAAATATCTCTCCTGCAGCTTCCTTTGCTTCTACATATTCCCTCTGCTTATTGTACATTTCAGCACGGTTTATAAGGGCTTTTGCCGCTCCCGGGTAATTACACAGAAGCACCTTGTACACGGCATCCAGCTTGCCGGGCTTCTTTCTGTAAGACCTGTCCCTGGTAAGTACCACTACATTCTTATCATACCCCTTTCCCTCCATAAACTTAAGAGGGATCGAGTCTGCGGCACCGCCATCACAATAATAGCCGTCACCGATCTTAACCATCTTTGAAACAACGGGAATGCTGGCAGATGCACGGATATAAGCCATATCACGCTTTGTCCCGGTTGTACACTTGTGATATACCGGCTTTCCCGTCATGGCATCCGTCACCACGCAGTAGAATTCCATGGGATTTTTTCTGAAAGTCTCCGTATCGAATTTATCAAGTTCAAAAGGAAGCTGATTGTAACAGAAGTCCGCCTCGTAGATATTTCCGGTTTTAAGCCAGGATTTAAATGTTCCGTAACGCGGGTCATTAGCATACTTAAGGTTGTACCTGATTGCCCTGCCTATCTGTTTCGATTTAAGATTGCAGCCAAAAGTCATGCCTGCGGACACGCCCACTGCCCCGTCAAACTCTATGCCGTTTTCCATCAATACATCCAAAATACCTGAGGTAAACATCCCGCGCATTGCTCCGCCTTCAAGTACTATCCCTTTTTTCATATCTATACCTCTTTATACCTCCGATGGAAAAATCACCATTCAATCTTTTTGAAATCATGAAATTGCAGGCATTGTCCTGTGCCGTATCCGTCAGTCCACAGGAATACTCTCCTGCTCGAGTGTCACTTTGTTTTCCAGCATGTATCTTATAACCGGATAGAAGGTATCATAGTCCTTATCCCTGTACAGCGCCTCGAGCTTCCTGCACTCTGACTCATCATCAAACGGAGATGTATACTTCGCATAAAGCCGCAGCGTTCCGGAATCCATTTCGTACGGCTTAAGACCGGGACAGAATTCCTTCTTTATCCGGACGAATTTCCTGAAGCCCGCAAAATCTATATCTCCCCAGAAAAATGTGGGGATATCATTGCGCTCTGCCTCACCCGTGATGCATTTAAACCATCCGGCCTTTGCCGGGCTTACAAACCCTCCGTGGAATAGAACAAGATCCCCTGCTTTCTTCTGATTCATAAGATAATGCATGTAGACAGCTTTGCTCTCAATAAATAACAGTCTGTTGACATTCCTGAAGGTCACAGACATTACCCTTGCAGCCATCAGTGCACTTATGCAGGCACCATATGTCAGCGTGCTGAAATCTGCCGAATGCCCATCATCAAACATGACGGAAACCTCCCCGGCAAACTCAAATATCTCAGGATAGCGCACTATGCCTTTTTCAGCTAAAAGCCTGTCGCCCTCTTCAGCAGAAACAGAAACGCTGACATTCTGTGCACCACCTTCTTCGTATTCTTTCTTTATGGTCTGGAGTATTGAGATTGCCTTGCTACGAAGCTCACGCTCAAAATATTTGCTGTCAGCAAAAAGTCTTTTGCTGAGCACTCTTTCCATCTGCTCGGTCTTATTCTCCTCGTTGGCATCAAGAAAAAGCAGGAATCTGAGAAGTCCTGCGTTCTTTACGGAATCCTCAAAGAAATACCTGGTGAAATCCTTCTTTTCAGCCACCCTTGCCTTCTCAGCCTTAAGGAATTCCGCATAATTGCTTCCCGGCAGCATAGACTGAACCGTCTTGTCTATATCCCTGAGAAAATCATTTACGATTTCGATCTTCGGCCTGCGGCCCACAACTTTGTAAGCCTTCTTTATAGAAGCCTCATCTATCACCAGCCATATCCGGTCTATCGCGGTATCATCGTCCTTATCGCAGGAATAGTCAACAATGCCCATCTCCTTAAGGGATGCGATCTCTTCAGTAAATTTCTTTTTTTCATCCTCATTTTCAAGATCGTCTTCTATTTCTATGAGCTGATCCACCCTGACAGCGATCTTTCGACTGCTGCTGCCTTCACGGTATGCCTTGCTGTTCTCATACTTCATCAGAAGCTCCTCAGCAATATAACGCTCATAAGTACCGTATTCAACAGCCTCTTCCTCAGGCGCTGAGTCACCCCCCGGCTGCTCCGGCTCAATAAAAGCATCCTTCTGCTCCGTCTCGGAAACAACAGCATCCTTTACAGCACCTTCCGCAGGCTTATCAGCTTTATTCTTATTTGCATCTCCGTAAAACTCTGCTGCCGCTGCTGCCAGCTTCTCTGCAGAAGGTTTACCGTTCTTACCAAATAACATTTATCTCACTACCTAACTGTTAAATCTGTTTAACAAATTTTTCCCACTTGTTATATATTGCTAACTACCACACACCGGCAGCCGGCCTGAAGTCTGCCGATCGCACTGCTCACTTAATCACCGTCAGACAGTGCTGCACGGTATTGAAAGATTTTCAGAAATATATGCAGAAATTATAGCATAATTACGGGCTTTCCGCCATCCGCTGCTCATACGGCCTTCGTGATAGCTGCAGAATATCCCTTACCTGTACATTATTTTTGCAGCGGCACATACACAGGATTTCCGTTGGAATCATAGAGTATGCGCATCTGGGGATTCCCCTGAGCATCGTAGAGAATATCCGTTGCCGGAATCCCCTGTACCGACGCTGCAGGTATTGGAGCGGCCTGTGAGTATGCTTCCGGCGTCACAGGCAACTGAACCTGAGCTTCCGGCATTGCATCCAGCTGACCGAAGTCTTCCGCTGCTGCATGCACAGGCTCTTCTTCCACGGGATCAAGGGAAAGAGTCAGAGGCGGAATATCCGCCAGTCCGTCATCATCCTGATAAGCTCCGGCTGCCGTCTCCTCATCCACGGCATTTGAAGCAGTTTCGTTTTTAACATCATCCGCTTTTCTCTTTTCAGACAGCGGAACATTATTCTGCCCTTTCTTAATCTGGAAAAGCTTATATACAAAGATTTCCACGGAGATAAGCACTGCCACTACTGCAACTATTATCATTACGATCAGCCAGGAGGGCATGCCACTCTTTTCTTTACTGCCGCCATCGGTTTCATTTTCTACACCGGTAGCAGCAGTACCGTTCCCATTGTCCGCTGCCACAGAGCCCATACCTGCATTCTGTCCTGCTGCCTCATTTTCTTTATTTAATGATGACGGATCTGCCGCAGGACTTAAGTTTACTGCACCCAGGATAATGCCGTCATCAGTATTTCCGGTAACAAATCCCGTCAGCCACGCAAGGGGTGCATTCCAGTTTATCGTACATTCATTAGTAGAATATGCCTCAATGTGGTCCATGTAGCATTTCGCTGCAGGGATGGTGCCTTTTTTCCAGCCGGAGCCCCTTACCCAGGGATCTTCCATACCGCAATTGGGGCCGCCCACAAGGACACCGTTAGGCGCAAGCGGGAAGCTTTCGTCTATCAGATGCGCCCAGTATCTGTGATGAGGATACATTGCAGTATGTGTACCATACCCTGTCACATAGGAATAATCATTAGCGTTCCTTCCCAGAAGATAATCCATGGCAGATATTGCACCATTTAAATACTTAGCATCTTCGGAAAGAATATATGCATAAGAGATCACGATCGCATTATCCGCAACTATAGAATTCGAGCCCCATATATAGCCCCTGCTGCTGTCAGTACTGGAAAGCGTGCTCTGGGCATAGGGCAGACCGTATCCCTGCTCAGCCTCTTTTGCACAGTAGGTGTCAGCCGCCTTAAGCACTGCATCCTTTGCCTTATCAAAATCGCCTGATGAAACGGCATCCTTATTCAGCACTACGGACAGTGTGCCCAGGGCTGCAGTATGTCCCCAGTCAAAGCTTCCATAGGTATCCACGCTCTCGCCTCCACCCATGGTGGTCGGAAGCTCCAGGAAAAACTTCGAAGCCTTCATATCGTCATAGTAAGCACTTTCGCCGGTGGTGATATAAAGCTCTGACGCTGCCCAGTAAAACTCATCCGAAACCTCATCGTCACCGTACGCACCGCCGCCGTCGAGATTGCCTATGGGGGCATACATATCGGGATGAGCCTTTGCTGCTGCATATGTACGCTCTGCCACCTCAAGGCACTGTTTCGCATATGCGTCATCTATCCCTTTCCACAGACGTCCCGCCTGCGCCGCACAGGCTGCCACATTTAAGGTAGCCGCAGTGGTAGGCGGGAAAATCACTCTTTCCTTGGTATCGTCCGCAGGAGCAACCCCCAGACCGGTCCACTTGTCATCATGAACCTTATGGTAGACCATATCCTTATATTCGCCATCACTGACTATCATGGTCTGCATCCAGTCCATTTCCCATCTGGCCTCGTCCAGCAGGTCAGGATAAGTATTATTATTTTCCGGGATATTCATGGTACCGTCGGCATAGGCCGCCGCCATCCCCGTATTCACAGCCGTCTCGTACTGGTTCTGAAGCACCCAGAGGGATATGCCTCCGTTTACCACATACTTACCGTGGTCACCGGCATCATACCAGCCTCCGGTCACGTCCTGACTCCCGGAAGTGGCTGTATCGGTAAAGCTTGTTCGTATCTGTGCATTGTCGGAAGGGGGTCCCGCAGCCCTTGCAAGAGCATCTGCATCCCCTGATGTTATATACTGACTTTCTATGGCTATGCCGGATCTGTTCTGATAAAAGTAATTCAGCGAATCGTAAAGCAGTGCGGAATATGTGTCACTGTCCCCTATGGAAAACTCCCTTGATACTGCGCCGTCATCAGTCTTCAGCGTAAACCTGCCTTTCTCATTAAATTCCGAAAAATCCAACAGATGCACATCATCATTGGAATCCTCATCATGCCCCAAGGGAACCGACTTTCCGCTCCAGACTTCTTTACCGGATGCATCAATAACCGAAAATCCTACCGCATTCTTTGAATCGCTGAGCAGAGTCGCCTTTTTATCCATGCCGGTAAAATAGGTGACCTGGTTCGTAAGTATATCCGATCTTATCCATGGTGCTTCCTCAACATAATCATTCTCATCCGATGTCTCGTCATAAAGTGACATGTTGTCGAACTCTATTACAGTTCCTGCAGGGAAACATACGCCGCTTGTATACTGACCGTCGCCCCCAAGGTGGAAAGCCCACTCTGCAACTTCCATATCCTGACCTGCAGTGAACTCCAGCTCCACCACTTTCCACTGTCCTGCCGTATCATAAGGAATGGGGTCCCAGGTATTGCCTAAGTCAGAGCCGTTGCTCATGTTGTGCCAGATCTCCACATCACCGGCCAGATTGCCGATCTTTGTGTAGTACTTTCCGGGGTTCGTAGCCTTTATCTCATAATGAACCCTGTAGGTATGTCCGGCCCTTATGGTCAGTCCCCTGTGCCTGAACTGGCAGTCCCACCTGTCCTCACCGCCGTTTGATGCCCCGCCGGGATTTACGATAGTGATCCGGTATACACCATCCTCTATCTCAAAATCCATCTTGCCGGTAGCGGATTCAACTATATGCCAGGGAAGTCCCTTACCATCGTCAAAATCTGTTTCACCAAGCTGTTCACCCGCATGAACATAGGCAGGTTTATAAAGTCCTGTACCTGCGCCTCCGGCAACAGCTCCTGCAGTCATTACCACAGTCATGAATATGCTTAAGATTTTTCCCGGGATCTTTTTGTTTCTCATATAACCCTCCGTGGGTAAATTTTAAATTTACAGAGCCTGTGCAAATCCCCGCCCGAACCTGCAGTAACAGGGACTCTGACACATAAGACATTTTACCATGTTTTTCCGTAAAACTGCGGAAAAACTGCAGTTATCCGTAGTGACAAATTTGCTTTCTCCGTGATAAAATTAACGGGTATGACCTGCATTACCGAATTACCGCAAAAGTTCCGGATAGTCACGATATAATTCCTATAATTAACACAAGGAGGATATCATAGTATGAGATTAGCAGATCTGTTGTCATTTAAGTATATCACCATCCAATGCCATGACAATCCCGATGCGGATACGATTGCGTCCGGATATGCCATATACAAATATTATGAGAGTAAAGGCAAAAAAAACATCCGCCTGATCTACAGCGGACCTAACATGATAACGAAAGCAAATCTTAAGCTTCTCATAGAGACTTTCAAGATTCCCCTGGAATATATCGAAAAAGGAACCAAAACAGAAGATGAATGGAGAAAGGGACTCTGGATCACGGCGGACTGCCAGTACGGTGCCGGCAATGTGACACATTTTGATGCTGATAATGTAGCCATTATTGACCATCATCAGATCGAAATAGATGACATGCCGCTCAATACCATAATCCCCGGCATGGGCAGCTGTTCCACGATAGTATACGGCATGCTAAGGGAAGCGGGGTTTGAAGTAAATGACGACGAAGGCATCGGAACAGCCCTCTATTACGGACTCTACACAGATACAAACCAGCTCTCCGAGATGTCCAACCCCGTAGACCGTGACATGGCGGATCAGATTCCCCACGATGCTGCACTGATAAACACTCTTAAGAATACCAACATTTCCCTCTGCGAACTTGAAATAGCCGGAGTGGCAATGCTCAGATATTCATTCAACGAGGATTATGGCTTTGCTGTTGTCAAGTCACAGCCCTGTGACCCTAACATTCTGGGGCTCATAAGTGATTTTCTCCTTCAGGTCGACAAGATAACTACCTGTGTAGTCTTCTGTCAGAACGGCGATGGCTTCAAGCTTTCAATCCGAAGCTGCGTAAAGGAAGTAAATGCCAGCGAACTTGCTGCATTCCTTACCGAAAGAATAGGATCCGGAGGCGGCCATTATGAAAAAGCCGGCGGATTTATTTCCGAAAAATTATTCCGGGAAAGCTTCGATTCCATCAGCCCTGAAATATATCTTAGCAACCGTTTGAAAGAATACTATGAGATGTTCGAGCTGATCTATGCCGCTGACTATAATATTGATATAAATATCATGGAGACCTATGTGAAGAAAAAACTGCCTATCGGCTATGTACGTGCCAAGGACATGCTTCCCATCGGAACCCCAATTACCGTAAGATCCCTCGAAGGTGATATGGACCTGACAGTAGATAAAGATCTGGTCATCATGATAGGTGTCAAAGGCGAGGTATATCCCAACAGACTTGAAAAATTCAAGAAATCCAACCAGCCTTTGGAAGAAGCCTATGATTATGATAAATTTGTCCTCGAAAACAGCTATATCCCGACAATAAAAAACCGGCTGACGGGACAGAACGAGCTGATCACAAGGTATGCAAGCGTCTGCGTTCCCAAGGGTGAGGTAAAGATCTTTGCCTGCCCGCTTGACAGATATGTGAAAGTCTTCACTGCATGGGACAAAGAAAAATATATGTTAGGCAAACCCGGAGATTATCTGGCTGTAAGATGTGATGACCTCCATGATATATATGTAATAGAAAAGAATATCTTCGGACTTACTTATGAGGAAGCCTGAGGAACAGCATCTGATATTTACACCTAAATTTAAGAGGGGAAGTTAAAAAAGAAAATGAGCGCAGAAAATACAAAAGAATTCCATTACGATGCCTTTATATCGTACAGGCACGTAGATCCGGACAGATTCATAGCAGAAAAGCTTCACAAAGAACTGGAGAATTTTAAACTTCCCAAAAATATCGAGGCACAATTAAAGAAAAGTAATCCTGATGCCAAAACAAAGATAAGCCGTGTCTTTCGCGACGAGGAAGAGCTCCCCCTTTCCAGCAGTCTTGAAGACCAGATAGTGGAAGCCCTTAAAAACACCGATTACCTTATCGTTATCTGTTCCCCGAGACTTAAGGAGTCCCAGTGGTGCCGCAAAGAGATCGAAACCTTTATCTCCCTGCACGGAGTTGACAGGGTGCTTGCTGTTCTCGTGGAAGGCGAGCCCGGCGACTCTTTTCCCGAAGAGCTCCTTACCAGGGAAAGGGAAATAACCGGTAAAGACGGTAAAAAGACAACCATAAAAGAAGATATCGAGCCTTTGGCTGCAGATGTCAGGGCAGAAAACGATCAGGCAAGACTGAAGGCTTTAAAGAATGAAAAAATCAGACTCATCGCCACAATGTTCGGTTTAAACTATGATGATCTGAAACAACGGCACAAAGAACAGCAGACAAGAAAGCTGATAATCCTGGCAGGTATTGTTGCCGCTGTATGTCTTTTATTTGCGACACTAAGCACATATTCTGCATTCACTTTCAAGAAACAAAAGGATGAGATCCAGGCTCAGTCCGTAGAAATACAGCAGCAGTCCAATCAGCTGCGGCTCCAATCCATAACACTTTCCGAAAAAAATGATAAGCTTCTGGAGTATCAGGCAGCATCACTTGCACAGAATTCCCTTAACTGTATGAAAGAGGACGACCGTCTCGGCGCAGTTCAGAATGCATACTGGGCGCTTACCGAATACGACGGCAACACCATGCCCTATAGTGATGACGCAAGGTTAGCACTTACACAGGCTCTCGATCCATATGATCCCGGCAAATCCATAAAAGCGATCAGTACGATAACGCTAAACTCCAATATGGAATTTATGAATGTGTCACCCTCCGAAGAGATCGTAGCAACTTATGATACTTCCGGAACGCTTAGCTTCTGGTCCATGAAAAATGCAAAAGAGGTCTGCAGTCCACTGAATCTTTCAGATGCGAAGCTTTCAAAAAACATGACAGCATTTATTGATGATCAGCATTTTATTTATATTGACCAGAAAAGCATCAAGTGTGTCGATCTGAGTACCGGTTCCACTGAAACTTATTTTGAAGAGGACGATCAGTTTCTTATGGAGTCTTTTAGTTCCATTTCTTTTGACTCAAATACACAGAAACTGTATGCCGCCTTGGGAAAGACACTTTATCTGCTGGATGTCGAAACCGGAGAGCTCATCGCCAAATACGACTACGATTCCCGCATCTCATATGGCACAATAAAAACCGTCAGTGGCAATATGGTTATATTCGCAACAGATAACATGGATGAAAGCGCGGTAAATGTCATAGATAATTCCGGTAATATTGTTTTTTCAAAAGATATCAGCGATGCTACCTACAAGGATTCCCTGATATATGATGGTAAGATTTATATACTTTGTACAGATGATATCTATTCAGATGATTTTCTTAGTGGACCACGTTCCAAGATCAGCGCATACGATATAAATTCAGGAACAAACACTCTTAATATCACCGACGAGTATATCTACGGAACAAACCTTTACATCATAGCAGAAAGCGAAGGAGAGTTTCTGGTAGAAGTCGGAGCTCACGGTGCCGCAGAGTATGATATAAAGACCGGTGAAAACAGGGTGTTAGATTTCTACAACGAAGGTGTACTCTGGTCGGATGCAGGTGATGACTTTGTTGTATTCATGACCAAAAACTACACTTTTGTCAATCTCTATAAGCACACGACTTTCGGTACCTCAGGGTATTTACAGTGCCATCTGGACCGGGTAGATATGATAACGGATATATATAACGGTTTCCTGATGCACAAAACCCATTCAAACGAAGCCATAATCTATAAGGCTATCAACAACAAAGAACTGACAACCGCAAACAGCTACGAAGCCTACGAATGTGAGTCCTATTACTCAGAACAGGCTAAGAAAAAAGCAGAAGAACTTGGTATCGATAAGTCGGACTATGTAATGGGGTTAGTATATAACGATGACATGAGTCTGGTAAGCGTATCTTATGGCGACGGCGTCACAGCCATCTTCAAAACTTCGGATATGTCTAAGGTGGCTGAATACAAAACCGATTCGGATTACGAATATGTAATTTACTATTGTGGTACGGATTCCGAAGGAAACACTTACTGGGCATCTGAAAACTACGGCTATGCTATAAGCCCTGAAGGAAATAAGATCGCCGTAATAAATTATCTGATCGTTGTCAGAGATGATAAAATATATATCGGATATGAAACAAATGATAGTTTTACCGTAGCGCCCGTATATACCACGAAGGATCTTTTAGAAAAAGCAGAAGAATATCTGGAATTGAATAACTCCGAAGAATAATCAATAAAATACCGATTGCAGGCTAGGTGTGTCTCACCACTTCAAACCGCTCAAGTGATATGCCTTCTTCATCCGGTGAGATACCGGCCTTGCGACAGGCGATGGCTACCTGGTCATCCACGGTATCCACACCATCAAGGTCCGGCAGGAGCAGTCCTCTGCGGTACCCCTTGGTCACTATGACACCGTATTTCTTTACATCAAGCTCCGATTTGGAGGAAATGGATTCCGCCTCGGAAAGCACATCAACATTTAATTCCAGATATGGCAGCTCATCTTCCGTAATAGCAGAAAATCTGGGATCTCTCGTGGATGCACTTACGGCATTTGCGATGATTTCGTCAGCCAGCTTATCTTCTACAGGTCCTATTGTTCCTATGCAGCCCCTAAGCTGCCCATTCTTATGTATGGAGACAAAAGCCCCTGCCCTGCGCTCCGTAAGCCCCTTTTCAGTCTCTTTTCTTTCTTCAGGTGAGGATTCCTTGTCAAGCACGGTTATTCCCTCTGACTCCCAGGAGATGGGGGTCCCGTTTTTTATATAGCTTTCCAGCGAAAGCCTTGCCAGACGTACATACGCGTCCTCGCCCTCTCTCTTACGGTCAAGTTCTTCCATTCTGTGCTTCTCCCACTTATCCAGAAAAGCCCTGTCTTCATTTTTATGAGCTTCCCCCTCACTATCCGTCACGGTTTCATATGTACATATGCCATAGCCTACGCCTGTCACATCCTGATGGGAAAGACGCTCAACAGTCAGTCCGATCCGGTCAAAGGCTCCTGCCATCATCACAAATGAACGGTGACCGCACTCTGCTGCCCTGTCCAGAAAAGCCTCATCAAAATCAAAAAGCCTGTCGAATTCGGCTGACGCCATCACATCCATAATACGCTCATCATATACAGGACCTTCGGGGGCATAACCGTAAGGGCCATTGGACTTAAGCTTATGGGAAAGATCACCGCTGGCCACATAAACTGCCCGCCGTCCCAGGCTTTCCACAGCCTGTGAGATTACCATACCCAGACGATAATGATCGGATAACGACAGTCCGGACAGTCCGGTCCGCACCAGCTTAAAATCAGAATATTTTTTTAATATAAAATAAAGGGGAACCATGGTGCCATGATCCAGGGACGGATCCCTCTCACCGGAGGTACCTGCAGGAATACCTGCAGCCTCTGCCCTGTCGGATATAATCTGCACCAGCTCCCTGTCATACTCCACGCTCATCTCCACCTCAGGGGCACCGAACATTGAAAAAGATCCTTCGGCACCGCTGCCCGGAGAAATATGAAAATAATCCGCATACATAACACTGTGGGGCGACGAGATTATGACCGTATCCGGCTTTATCCCGGCTATCATATCTGTCACCCGTTCGTATGCCTTAGCAGTTTCTTCTATAACACTCTCACTCCCCCGTCCCACTTCCGGAACGATCATCGGAGGATGGGGGACCATAAATCCCGCTATCATACAGACCTCCCTGCTTCGCGCACCCCTAGATCCACTCACACGATTTCCATAAAACGCTCCCTGATGGTTTCAAAGCTCTTATCCACCAGACCGAAATCTTTTTCTTTATAATTCCAGAGCGCATAACCTATGCCATGACGGTGGAAAACATTATGGATATCCCTCATCCAGCGGAGTCTGTCCTCAGGATCAGCCTGGTCTATAACACCATATTCACCACAGTAAAGGCATGCATTGTCTTTCTCGGCCTTTTCTATTGCAGGTTTGAATATATCCTCAAAGAAACCTTCGCCTATCTCGCTGATCCCCTCTCTGTACACAGCACCTGCAAGGTCAGGCGGAAGCATCTCACCGGCCTTCCTGTACTCTGCAAGAGTCTTGGGATAACCTATATGAAAATCCGAAGGCATATCCTCTACCCAGTATGCAGCCTGATGAGTAAATATCATAGGCTCATAGCAGTGGAAGTTATATACAATCTTTTCATCCATGGGAAGATCCAGAAGCGGTACTGTAGTGACATTGCTGTAGCAAACGCCGCCGATTATCAGAATATGGTCCGGGCAGATCTCACGGACAGTTTTTATAAAATCAGCCGCCACCTTGTTCCAGGCATCAGCCACATCCATAAGGACTACCTCATTAAGAGGCTCGAAAGCAACCTGATCAGGGTAATCCTTGAATCTTTCTGCAATCTTTCTCCACAGTTTAAGGAATCTCGCCTGCAATTTCGCATCATAGAAGAATTTTTCCCTGTCCATGTCTTTCTTAAGGGGATCAAAAGAATAACCATAGCACTCATGGAGATCGATCAGCATATTAAGTCCGTGCTTCTCACACCATTCACGGCAGTTATCAAGATAGATATAGCCGTCTTCCCTTTCTGCTCCGTCCTCATCCTCAAGAACTATATAATCTACAGGCACCCGCACATGGTCGAAGCCTATGGAAGCGATATTCCGGATATCTTCTTCCGTAATGAATGTATCAAAGTGATGCTTATCATATTTGGCATACTGTGATATCCATCCGCCTAAATTTACGCCCTTTAAAAAACCGTCAAGCTGTCGCATGTGTAACCCTCCTGTTATCTTTCAATAAAACACGCATTCGTCAGCGCTATGACCGTATACGGCCTGATAGCTGCTACTATATTAAACAAAAATTCATATAATACTGTTCATAGTATATCAGAGTATAGCCGTCTTTGAAATAAAGAAATATTTTCAGCAGTGATGTTTTTTTCGGATATATTGGGAAAAAATGAAAAGGACCACGGTATTGTTCAGATAGTAGATGACAGCGGTCCATACTATACCTATGGATCTGTCGGCAAATCTGAGGGTAAACATCTGAAACATACCGAACGCTATTGCAAAAGCCGCCATCATGACCGCCGACATTATCATCAGTTTTCTGTCATTAAGGAAAACCCCCGTCACGAAAAACCCAATGATAAGCGCCGTGATCATGCCAATATACTTAAACCCATGAGTGCTGTTATACACTGCCACAGCCTCATTGCTTGCCATGTTTTCGCCTATATAGTAACTCTGCAGCTGGTCAATAACATTCTGATACATACGGCTGCAGAATTCCTGCAGGAGATTAGCTGCCACCAGAATCACTCCCCATACCTGCAGCATCTTCCTGGTGGAATATGCCGTCAGCAGCGTGGAGCCGGCAGGATTCATTTCCTCTTTCAGCTTATCGGGATCGGCAAAGCCTTCATTAGCGATCACGGTCTTGATACGCCTGTTGGCCAGCATAAAGATGACCGCCGTCAGCAGCACCCGGACAACCGCAATGGCCATCCCCATCAAAGCAAAATTCATATTCTGCATATCAGGCCTTAATTCCTCAGCGTGACGGAAAACAAAACGCACTCCAGCTCCCACCAGAACACAGAGAAAATTCAGAAGCGCAACCTTAGAAAGAGAATCCGACAGTATATAATTCTTATCTGCCCAAGAAGTCAGTTTTCCCACTATTTTTACCTGCCGTGATCAAACTCCAAATATTACAAAAGAAAAACGCAGTTTTATCATACGCCCTTCTCGTGCATAAATATTTCCATTTTTTCCATATCCGGCGATTCATCGGAATCATCAGGAAAGAACACCACCAGTACCCGGTCGCCGTTTTTTACTTTTGAGTACACATTGCCACTCATTCCGACAGGCCTGACAGGATATTTACCGGTCTGTGTACCGCTGTCATCAACATCATAGGGCATCATGACATCCGCACGGTATCGCAGACGGTAAGACTTAATATAGTCCTTTATACTGGTCTGCTTCAGGAGATATTTGCTGACTATCTCAGTCTCACACACAAGGGCGATATCCATATTTACGGCATTAAGCTCCCTCTTTGGCTGATGGATAAGCAGCTTGGATAGCAGTATCAGCAGCGCATAAAGCACAACTAGAATAACTATATTCCTAACTATCTGACCGAAATCCCTCTCACTTACGCATGAAACTGTAGATACAGCCAGACTTACCGTTCCTATAAAGGACAGAAACAGCAACAAAACAAGTATCAGGGACCCCCTGAAGTATTCAGCATGAAAATACTCGGCAATACGGTCCTTCTCGGAGTCCCACATCTTGCGCCATCTTATATTCCTTCCGAACTGGTCTCCCATCCGCTCATTAAGAGCTTTAGGCACCGGCCTGGATGATTCGCTAATTGTTTCCAACATTACTTACCTATCCCCTCATTTTAACTAATGGGTATAGTATACCATATTTTGCATGTCATTCCTCTTATTCTCTTAAATGTACCATTACCTCCATAAGCCTGAAAACGTTACGCATTTTATCATTGCTTACTTTAATCACTCATGATGCTGCCCATCTGCTTCATCAAAAAATCCTGACATAGTAATGGACAAAAATATTATAGCCCTCCGAGCGTCCCCCAAAACAAACGTTTAATAGTTCCTGTACGTATCTACTTGAAA
>CAMOJK010000078.1 GCA_946616835.1 uncultured Lachnospiraceae bacterium | reverse complement strand
CGGAGGCAGGGTGTACAGGATAGCCCAGCCTGAGAGTGATGCGATAGTGCTGACTGTGAGAGCGCAGAGGGGACAGTACAGGCTGCTGCTTTCGGCTGATGCGTCTCTTCCGCTTGTTTATATTACGGAGGAGAATAGAAAGAACCCTTTAAATGCGCCGGGTTTCTGTATGCTGCTTAGAAAGTATATCCAGAATGCAAAGATTTTGTCGGTGACACAGCCGGGGCTTGAGCGTGTGATCCGCATAGAGATGGAGCACATGGATGAAATGGGGGATATGCGCCGGCTCTGCCTCATTACAGAAATAATGGGGAAACACAGCAATATCATTCTTACGGATGATAAGGGTGAGATAATCGACAGCATTAAGCGTATATCGAGTCTGGTAAGCTCTGTAAGAGAAGTGCTGCCGGGCAGGAAGTATTTCATACCGGAGACCAGGGGCCGGATCGATCCCATGAGTGTAACGGATGGAAGATATCTGGGGATGTCTGAAATGTCAAATATGTCCGTACACAGGGCACTTATCACATATATTGGAATTTCCAATACAGCAGCCTCGGAATTTATAAGAACAGCCGGGATAGACGGCGACAGGATAGTTTCAGAGCTTGATGCTGATGAAAAGAAGAGTGTGGAGAATGTTTTTTCCCTGGGAATGGAAAAAATCCGTACCGGTGCTTTTTCACCCGTGGTCTACTATCATGACGGCGTGCCGGTAGAATATGCCGCAATTGATACAGGGATGTACCCGGATAAGAAATCAGGCGATAGCATGTCTGGAACCCTTGAGCTATTTTACAGGGAAAAGGAACTTCATGTCCGCATCAGGCAGCGCAGTGCAGAGCTTAGACGAGTGGTACAGACTGCCACGGAGAGGGTGGCAAAGAAGCTGGGACTGCAGGAGAAGCAGTGCCGCGATACGGAAAAGAGGGAAAAATACAGACTTTACGGAGAGCTTATAAGAGCCTATGCGTACCGTATAGAGGAAGGGGCAGACAAGTGTGTCCTTCAGGATTACAATACCGGAGAGGATGTATGCATCAGCCTGGATCCCACATTATCGCCCCAGGATAATGCCAATAAATATTTTGACAAATACAAGAAACAGAAAAGAACATTTGAAGCATTATCAGTATATGTACAGCAGTCCATGAAGGCTCTTGAGCACCTCGAAAGCATACAGGTGGCACTGAATATGGCTCAGAATGAGGATGACCTTAAGGAAATCAGACAGGAACTTTGCGATGCCGGTTATATCAGTGCGGAAAAGGATGGATCCGGAAGGAATGGAAAGGCTTCATCCGGCAGGAATAAGGGGAAGAATGCCGGAGCAAAGAACAAGGGGCTCTGTTCAGCGCCGCTCCACTATGTTACCGAGGATGGATATCATATATATGTGGGTAAGAATAACCACCAGAATGAGTACATAACCTTTGAACTGGCAAACGGCGGTGATATGTGGTTTCACGCAAAGAAAATACCCGGCTCCCATGTGATAGTCAAAGCAGACGGATCAGAGCTTCCTGATCACATCTATGAGACTGCAGCAGCAGTTGCAGCATATTATTCCAAGGCGGGGAGCCAGGGCAAGGTGGATGTAGACTATACCATAAGAAAAAACTTAAAAAAGACACCCGGTGGAGCACCGGGATTTGTAATATACCATACGAATTATTCCATGACCGTGAAGCCGTCATTAGAAGGGGTAAAGCTGGCAGAGTAAAATATACCGGAGCGCTGGATTATTATCTGGGGATCACAAATGGCTGAGATCAACAAAGTGGAAAAAAGCATGAGTCCGGAGAGTGGCGAGCAGAAGAAGGGGACATATGCCGGTGTTGATATGCGTGAAATCTATGAGAAAAAGCCAATGTCTTACAAGGTTATAAAACGGCTTTTTGATATTTTAGGTTCGGCAGCAGCTATGGTCATACTGTTACCTGTATTTTTAGTGACTGCAATAGCTGTTAAAGCCTGTGACGGAGGTCCTGCCTTTTACAGCGGTATGCGCTATGGGAAAGATATGAAGTATTTCAGAATGCATAAATTCAGGTCTATGTGTGAAAATGCAGAAAGCATGACTGAGGATTATTTAAGGGCATCTGATATAAACGGTCTGGCTTTCAAGATAAAGAATGATCCTCGGGTAACAAAAGTGGGACATTTTATCCGTAAGACCAGCATAGACGAGCTGCCACAGCTTTGGAATGTCCTTAAAGGGGAAATGAGCCTTGTAGGACCGAGACCTATACAGGTAACCGGCAGGGAAATCAGCGAATATGAAAGACAGCGCTGGATCGTTAAGCCAGGGATCACCTGCATATGGCAGGTCAGCAGAAGGAATTTTGTCCCCTGGGACGAATGGGTTGACATGGATCTTGAGTATATTCAGAAAATGAGTGTTTTTACGGATATAAAGATTCTTGGAGCTACAATAGACACCGTGATCAGAAGAATACGGGATGCTGACCGATAGATACTAATGGGATGTAGGAAAAGTGCGTAAGGCTGTCTTTTGGAAAATTCTTGAAAGAGCAGGTGTGTTAGGGGGACAGTTTGTGCTTCAGGTGATCCTTGCCAGAATCCTGGAGCCGGAGTATTATGGTACTTTGGCTATAATGCTTATCTTTATTGACCTCGCAAATGTGTTTATTCAGCAGGGATTTGGTACGGCACTGATACAGAATAAGGAGGTCAGTGAAGAGGATTACAGTTCGGTATTCTGGACGGTGCTTATAATTGCATCAGTTTTGTATGGTTTACTTTATTTTCTGGCACCTTTGACAGAAAATTTTTTTGCTATTAGGGATTTTTCTGATCCGTTTCGCATTCTTGCACTGATGCTTTTCCCGGGAGCATTGAACTGCGTTCAGCAGGCTAAGCTGAGTCGTGAGCTGGATTATAGAAAGATATTCATCAGCAATCTGTTTGGTATGATCATATCCGGAGTATTAGGGATTTTAGCTGCGTTAAATAACGGGGGGATTTGGGCATTAGTTATTCAGAATCTTTCAAATACATTTATTGTCAGTGTAGTAATGATGGGCACGGCACGGTGGAAGCCAAGGGCAGTATTTGACATTAAAAGGATGGGGGTATTGTTCAATTATGGCTGGAAACTGCAGCTGTCTTCTTTAATGGATATGGGATTTGAGGATATTCAGGCGGCATTAGTGGGGAAGGCTTTTGATGGTTCTATGTTAGCCTTTTACGACAGAGGAAGACAGTTCCCGAAATTTATCATTTCCACGATCAACGGTGCAGTTCAGAGTGTGATGCTGCCGGTAATGTCTTTGCAGCAGGATGATAAAAATGATGTAAAGGCGACTATGCGTAAATCTCTTACTATGAGTTTTTTCTTTATTTCTCCGCTTATACTCGGACTGGCGGCGGTTGCTGATAAGGCTGTTGCAGTAATACTTACGGAAAAATGGAGCCCTTGTGTCCCATACCTGCAGCTTTATTGTCTGAGTTACCTTTTCTGGCCGATTCATACATGTAATCTTCAGGCAATTAATGCGGTCGGACACAGTGATATATTTCTGAAACTGGAAATAATAAAGAAAATCTACGGCATTATTGGGCTGTATATTGCAATCAGGTTTTTTAGTTCTCCTATTGCGCTTGTAATGGCAGGAGTTGTTACCGTACCTCTTTCTTGCTATGTGAATGCATATCCAAATAAAAAACTGATTAATTATCCTCTGAAAGAACAGATAAGGGATCTGGTTCCGATCATGTTTGCTGATATTGTTATGGTGATACCGGTGATTTTAGTTGGCATGGCAGATTTACCCAAAGTATTGGTGCTGGTATTACAGGTGATATGCGGTGCTGTATGTTATATTGCGTTTAATGCCGTTCTGGGAACACAGCCGTGGAATGATGCTATAATGATGATAAAGCAAAGAAAGGATGTTTGAAGGGCACCGGATAAGGTAAATATGAAAAAAGTCATTGCAGTCATACTTACACATAACAGGAAAGATATGCTCTGCCGTTGCATAGAGGCTGTTAAAGGTCAGAAGGGCGTTTCATGCGATATTTTGGTGGCAGACAGCGGAAGTACAGATGATACCGTGAATTTGTTTGGAACTTTAGGCAGGTATAAGGATGTAGTGTACTACGATCTCGGAGAAAACAGGGGGACAGGGGGTTTTAGTTACGGAGTAGAAAAGGCAGTCCGGTTGGGATATGAATATATATGGCTGATGGATGATGATGTGATTCCGGACAGAAATGCACTTTTACAGCTTATGAGAGCCGGAAAATGTCTGCAAAATGATTGGGGGTTTTTGGCAAGCTATGTCTATTGGAAGGATGGCTCCTTGTGTAAAGCAAATATTCCAAAATTATCACCTTTACACTTTGTTACAGTTTCAGATAAGAAAAGGCTCGTGCCTGTCAGAATGGCATCATGGGCATCGATTCTTGTAAAATCCAGTGTCGTCCGTAGGGTGGGACTTCCCTATAAGGATTATTTTGTCTGGACTGATGATTATGAATTTACTGCCAGGATAAGCCGCAGATACTGTTCATATCTGGTACCTTCAAGCAGAGTCTTGCATGAAAAGAAAGCAAATATTAAGGCAGATATAATCAAAGAGAGTTATGACCGCTTGTACCGGTTCAGGTATCTGTACAGGAATGATGTACATTTTTACAGAAAATACGGCCTGCAGGGGCATGTATATTTGCTCCTTAAGTTTATTTATACTTTTATACAGGTGTGTCTGTTTGCGAGAGAGCATAAAGCAGAGAAACTTAAGATTTTGATAAAGGGATACCGGGAAGGGGGTTCGTTTAATCCTAAGATTGAGAGCGTAAAGTATTTGGGGGATGAGGTAAGTGGAAGAAAAAGTTGAAGTCAGTGTTTTGTGTCTTGTATACAACCAGGAAAAAAGCATAAGAAAATGTCTGGATCGTATCATTGGGCAGAAGACAACATTTTCGTATGAGATACTGGTATATGATGATGTGTCTTCGGACGGCTCGAGGGAAATAATTGATGAATATGAGAAAAAATATCCCGATATGATAAGGCCTATATATCCAAAAGAAAATCAGATGCAGAAAAAAGTGAATTTTGAGGATGAGATTCTTTTACCTTTGACACGCGGCAGGTATATTGCTTTTTGTGAAGGGGATGATTATTGGACAGATCCTTATAAACTGCAAAAACAGTATATTCATATGGAGCAGGATACGTCATGTTCCATGTGTGCTCATAATACTCTGATCTATGATCTCTGTGAAGGAAAATATGTCGGAAGATACCACAACTGGAAAGGTGTTCACAGGATGACTGCCTATGATGTTATTTTGGATCTGAAAGTACATACATCTTCATATTTTATACGAAGACAGGCTTTTAGATTTCCAACGGACCTCCCGTTTGTGTGGTGGTGTAGCGATTATACCAGGCTGCTTTGCACCTTCGTGCGGGGGAATGTGGATGTGCTTGCAGATGTTATGTCTGTCTATAATTGGAATAATGTAAATGGCGTGACACATACATATTATGATCTTGAACAGAAAAATGAGCATATCAGAGAACTGAACAGATTTTTAAATGCGTATAACAGATTTACAGATTATCGTTATGACAGAGAAATATCGTGCAGACTTAAGATAGAACATCTCATTATGAGAAAGACGTCATTTATGCTGAACATGATAAGAGACGGAAGGATGGCATATAACAGTAAAAAATGCAGATTTAAGCCGGAGAGAGGAATGTGGTTCATGATCCTTATATACAGTCCGATAAGTGAAAAATTCATTTTTAATGTATACAGGACATTAGAAGAAATTTATCACCCGGACTGATGGGGGGATGAGGATTCTGTATCATGGTTTGAAATACGGAGTGTGTCAAGATTTGCAAATGCCAGCACTAAAAAGGTGTTGTACGCTACTTCAATGATGTGATGTTCTATCATAAGATCAAAAGCAATGATGGCCATAAGAAACATCCCGAAATAGTTTTTTTTCTTCATCAGCCGGATTACAATCCATGTAAGCAATCCCATAAAGACCACAAAAGCGACTATGCCGTACATGGCATATATTCTTGTATAGGAACAGTCAACCCAGAAATAATAGTCAGGTGCGCCTTCTATCCAGCCAAGACCATTCTGAGGAAAGTCGGTTCCAAGCCATGAAAAAGGGAATGATTTTAGCAAGAGGTAATTTGTATAAATGCGGTTTTCCAGAGAATAGTATCTGTTGTACCAGATATCAGGATCGTCTCTGTAAAGAAGTGCCCATATGAATTGAACAACTGCACATATCATATAGGAAGAGACTGCGAATATGTTCCATAATTTCAGTAATCCTGCAGGAATTGTAAATTTTTTATAACTGGCTACAGAGGTAAAGACACATCCGGCGGCAGCAAGGATTACACATATCGCAGATATCTGTCCATCTACAAAAATAATGTTTATGGCAGTTAGCATAATAATGACCGCGTACTCAATGATTTTTAATTTTCCTCGTTTAAGGAACATATACAGGAAGATAAGGAACATAACATGGGAAGCAAGATTTGTACAATAGTTCATGCCAAAGGCATGCCGGTTACGCATCCCATCTCCGGGACGCTGCCAAACAAGGTCATCAAGGAATCCTGTTTGGTACAGGATAAAGGATATGCTGATTACAGATATACCAATAATAATGGCTAATTTTATTATTTTTTTTATATCTCGGTTTGCAGAGGCAACGATAACCAGCAGGGCAGCAGAAACAGGCCATTCTATATGATTGCGCCAATACAATGCATAAACCCATCCGATTATGAGTAATGTAGATAATATCATGCGGTATCGTTTGTCTTTTACCTCGAAGAAAACCGTATAGACGGCGGGAAATATGATCAGATATCTTAGATTCAATATACTGTAAAACAATATCTCGATGACAGGCAGGGGAAAAAAGGACAGCATGGACAGGATGATATTTTGAAATGGAATGAAGAGCATGGAAGATGTAAGATACTCATAAAAAAAACCAAGCGCAAAGAAAAAATAGAACATTTTCTCCATGGGCTTGCGGTAAGTGATGAGTTTTTGCTCTAATTCAGTTTTTAATGTTTCATGTCTCAATCGGTAATCCTCTGGAATAAAACTACTCATTAATATACCATAAATATCGAATATCTGACATTTCTGAACGGTTTCACTTATACAAGGCTGATAGTGAAAATTAAGCCTGTCTTATGCGTTATATCGGTTCATTCAATGCAACATAATGTTTATTGTGTTTAAGTTTGATTATTATTGCGTTTTTTCTGCCAATAATGCTATAATACAGCCGTTGTCGAGTTTGGGGCACATTTTGAGATGTGCAGGGGGCATATATGGGGTTTGAAGAGTCTTTTACAGCGTTTACGACCGGAGTTGGTGAAAAGGTTAAGGGCAATACCGAAGTGATGAAGCTTCGCAGCCAGATAAGTTCTGAGCAGAAGCAGGTAGATGAGCTTCTAAAAAATCTTGGCAGGAAATATTACGAGGCGCATAAAGACAGTGGAGACAGTGAGTTTGGTCTTCAGGAAACAATTGACGCCATCCATTTTCATGAGTCAAAGATAATGGAAATGGAAAAAAAGGCCAGTGAAATAAGACAGGCAACGGATGCAGTATCACTGACCCCCCAGCCGGGGACTGAGTACGGAGGGACACCGAAGAGTACTGTGACAGCCGGACCAAACAGTTTCTGTACGAGGTGCGGAGCTCCCATTAAGCCGGAGCAGGCATTCTGTATAAAGTGCGGAAGCAAACTGACATGATATAGAAAAAACAGGTTACGAATCTGTGATGTATGAAAAGTCATCAGATTTAGTTATAAACAGATCAACGGAGGAAGAAAACAATGGCATTGACATTATCAAAGAGATCAGAGCAGGTAAAGCCTTCATCTACACTGGCTATTACCGCAAAAGCCAAGGAGCTTCGTGCTCAGGGCAGGGATGTAGTGGGCTTCGGCGCAGGCGAGCCGGATTTTGCAACCCCTAAAAATATCTGTGATGCTGCCATTAAGGCCATTAATGAAGGTTTTACCAAATATACACCGGCTTCAGGTACAAACGAGCTTAAGGAGGCTATATGCAAAAAGTTTGAGAAATTCAATCATCTGCATTATGAGCCTAACCAGATAATAATCTCCAACGGCGGAAAGCATGCGCTTACGAATATTTTTGATGCACTGCTAAATTCCGGTGATGAAGTTATCATTCCTGCACCTTACTGGCTCAGCTACCCTGAGATGGTAAAGCTTTCTGACGGTGTTCCCGTATTCGTATACAGCACAAAAGAGCAGGGCTATAAAGTGACTGCAGAGCAGATAGCAGCGGCTGTTACGAATAAGACAAAAGCTCTGGTGCTTAATACACCCAATAATCCTACCGGAATGGTATACAGCAGGGCAGAACTGGAAGCTATCGCAAAGATTGCTGTTGAGAAGGATTTCTACATAGTGGCAGATGAAATGTATGAGGCTCTTATCTATACAGGTGAGGAGCATGTAAGTATTGCATCTTTCGGAAAAGAAATCTATGACCGTACCATTACCTGCAGCGGACTTTCAAAGAGCTATGCCATGACAGGCTGGAGAGTCGGTTATGCCGGTGCTCCTCTGGAAATCACCAAGAGGATGAGCGCTATGCAGTCCCATGCAACCAGCAATGTAAACTCCATCGCCCAGAAGGCTGCTGTTGAGGCGCTTACAGGACCTACCGATGAGATGGAAGCAATGAAGGCTGAGTTTGACCGCCGCAGAAAGTATATGTATGAAAGAGTCAAGGCAATGCCTTTATGCGAGTGTCTTGAGCCGGAAGGCGCTTTCTATGTATTCATAGACTTCAATGAGGCTTGTGAGAAGTCATACAAGGGCGAGAAGATTGGCAGCGGGGCAAAGATGGCTGAGATACTGCTTAATGATTTTGATACAGCGGTAGTTCCCTGTGCAGATTTCGGATATCCGAACCATGTAAGGCTTTCATATGCGATAAGCATGGAGCAGATAGAGAAGGGTTTAGACAGGATAGAGAAGTTCTTGAAGAGTCTGTGAGAATAGAAAAACACTTTGTTTTATAGTCCCCCTGCATTAATGCGAGGGGGTTATTGGTGTACAATGAAGATAGTTAACTTTCTGAAAAATAATAAAAACAGTATATTGGGGTTGATGCTGACAGGGATTATTCCGGTTATCATTTTTATTACTTCTACTGCTGCGTCGGGTATGCTTCCGGGACAGAAGTACTGTTTTATTTTTTCAGATGGTATGTATCAGATGATGATTTTTCCCAAGGCCTTTTTTAGAAACTTGTTTGAAGGCGGAAGTCTTGAGTACAGTTTTAAAAATGGTTTGGGGATGCCTGTTTCTGCAATAAATGCATATTATTCATATAGCCCATTTAATGTATTATTTTATTTGATTGAAGATGCAGAAGTGGCCGCGCTGTTTGTGGTGTGCTCTAAGCTTATGTGTATTTCAATGTCAATGTATCTGCTTTTAATGCGCATTTTTAGGACCAGGGGAATAGCTTTAGTATTTTTATCTGTTTCGTATGCATTATGTTCTTTTTTTTGTTTTTTTTATATTTTCTTCCTGTTTCTTGATATGCTTTATATATTTCCGCTGCTTGTATTAGCTATTGTGCGGTTTGTAAAAAGTGGGAGGTGGGGGAGCCTTTGTCTCATATACGCATATAGTTTTATAGTTCAGTTTTATGGTGCGTATATAACAGGGGTATTCTCTGTAGTGATTTTTCTGGCATATTCATGGTACTGTTTTGGAAGTAAAATAGAATTATGGAAAAAAAAAGTTATACAGTATACCGCCTGCGTTTTTTTAGCAATTCTCCTGGCTGCACCGGTTCTGTTGCCTGCAGCATATGAAATTTTTCATTTTTTATCAAAGGATGTGGCAGATTCATCTGCCGGTATTTCTCCAGAGTCTTTTTTGGCGGGTTTTTTTCCGGGGCAGTCGCAGGCTATCAGAAATTCTATCCCATATATGTACGCAGGCCTTCCTGTGCTCATATTATCGACCGCGTTCTTTTTTAACCGTGCAATAAATAAAAGAGAAAAAGTATTGGCAATAATTCCGATAGTATTTTTACTCATATGTTCGATTATCCGTCCGTTTTATTTGCTTATGCATGCTTTTGATGCTCCAAATGGCTGCGCATACAGGTTTTCTTTTTTGATGGATTTCTGTCTTATTTTGATTGCAGGTAGGGAACTGGAGTGTATTAATGAAACTAATATTAAGAAGAATGTATTGTGGATAGCAGGGGGTATGTGGATGCTGTTCTATTTTATCGCATACCTGCTCCAGAAGAGTTTTACCAGTGGGAATACCATGTCTGTTGGTGGAGGCTTGATTGTATCAGGACTGCTGGTGCTATATGTGATTATTATGGCAGGCAGTAAGAAAAGAGTGGTGCGTGATATTCTGGTGGGAGGAGTGCTGATAGCAGAGCTATTCGTTAATCTAATGATGGGACAGGCTATGGTCCAGGATGAGGTGATAGATAGGAATTCATATAATATAGCTAAGTTGCATGCTTCGGAGAGTCTGGCTGAGATTGATGATCATGAAAAAACAGATCCATGGAGATTTTACAGGGTTAGATACCTTAATTCTATTACGGATAATATTTCAATGTTATATGGATTTAACGGACTTGGTTATTTTTGCTCAGTTGAAAATGAAAAAACAAGAAATTTTCTTGAAAAATACGGATATGCTTCATCTTATCATTTGTTGTATGATTATGGCTCAACACCTTTTATGCAGGTGATACTTGCACAAAAATATGATATCGAATGTGGATTTGGTCGTGGAGAACAGAGCATATACCGTAGTTTCAAAAAAAACGATCAGTGTCTTCCGCTTGCATATATGGTATCAGAAGATATTAGGGATTATCGTACCACAGAAAAAAGTCCTTTTGCAGCACAGAATAGTCTTGCAACGGCTATGTGTGGTCATGAGTGTGAGATTTTTTCTCACTATTCAGGAACATGTTATGCAGAGTCTGATAATGTGGAAATTTATCAATATGGCGATGGAACCGAGGTTAGATTAACTGGAGACGAAGGTTCATTGGAATTTATGGCGCCAGCGGATGACAATAGAGATGTTTTCGCCTATATGAAGAAAAAAGAGAAATCTTTATTGGAAATCACAAGTCCGTATATTTATTCTAATATTGATATTGGCGGGATGCTTAAACGATCGAGAGTTAATATGCCACATATAATTCCTATCATGAGTGATGAAGACGGCATGTGTAGGCTTACGGTGCGTATGGACAAATCTACGAGTTCTGTGTTTGATTACGAGGCTCTATATTTTGCCTATGAAAATGAGTATGAGATTGAAAAAGTATATGAGGAACTAAGTCCGGGTGCTATGTATGTCACATCATTCAGAGATGATAGGATAGAGGGAAAAGTTACTGTTTCGCAAGATAAAAAATTGTTATTTACAAGTATCCCATATAATGAAGGGTGGACTGTTTATGTTGATGCTGAAAGAGTGGAGCCCTTTCCGGTTTTAGATGATACATTTTTAGGTATAATGCTGGAAGAAGGGGAGCATGATGTATTGTTTGTATACAAAAGCAAGTGGGTGACTATGGGGATTGTGACCGGAATAATAGGTTTATCAATATTTATTGCAACTGCTGTTAGGAAGAAGAGAGAATTCTTTTGATATAATAGCAGTACAAATCTATAAGATTAATGATGTGAAGTTCACTATGAAAGAAAAAAGAATTAGGCTATCATACTATGTTTTGGCTGCTCTTTTGCCTTTGTTCATTTTTATTTTATCAACAGCGGCATCAGGAATGTTGCCGGGACAGTTGTACTGTTTTATTTATGGCGATGCAATGATACAGTACATATCCATTGCAAAGAATTTTTGGAGAAATCTGTTTAGCGGAGAGAGTCTGATATACAGCTTTAGCAACGGAATGGGAATGCCTACAATGGCAATCAATGCATATTATTCCTTAAGTCCGTTTCACGCACTATGTTACCTGATTCCTGATACAGATTTTGCCGGTTTTTGTATTGTATGTCTGAAAATGTCATGTGCAGCAGTTTCGATGCATCTTTTACTTAAAAGTGTTCTGAAAACAGATGATTTGATTTCTGTTTTTTTATCTGCCGCGTATACTTTATGTTCTTTTTTCTCTTATTTCTACATAGCACTTTGTTTTACGGATATGCTGTATATTATGCCGCTTATAGTACTGGCGTTGGTACGATTTGTAAGAACCGGCAAATGGGGAAGTCTTTGTATTGTTTACACATATAGCTTTATAGTGCAGTTCTATTGTGCCTATATGATGGGGATTTTTTCGGCTGTTATTTTCTTCGCCTATGCCTGGTATAAGTATGGGAAGACATGGAATCTTTGGAAAAAAGCAATTGCAGGCTATGTTATATGCGTTTTGACTGCTGTTTTACTTGCATCACCGGTTTTGTTGCCAACCGCCTATGAACTGTTTTCAATGCGGACATCAGATTCGCATATGATGATTTCTCATAAGTTGCTGCCATGGACTTTTCTAACAGGATTATATCCCGGGCAGACTCAGGAGGTTCACAACGATATACCATATATGTACGCAGGTATGGTTATACTGCTGCTTACTGTGGCTTTTTTTTCTGACAAAAGGAATAGTGTAAAGGAAAGATTATTTGCTGCTATACCTTTGGGATTTCTTGTGCTTTCTTCTTTTGTTCCGGCACTTTATCTGTTTATGCATGCTTTTGATGCACCAAATTGGTATATGTTCCGGTTTTCATGGATGGTAGATTTTTGTATGGTAATAATCGCAGCCAGGGAATTTCAGATTGTTAATGAAAAAAAAGCAAATAATTTAGTTTTAATCATTATCAGTGGCGCAGTGGTGTTGATAGGTTTTTTAATTTGGGGTATGCAGCATATATTGGGGATGACGGTCGAAAAAACCATGGACTTAGGCTGTATTCTGCTTGTGATCTGCCTGATGCCGCTTTATGTGATGATGCTGAAGGTTTGTAATAAAAGACCTGTTATTATTGCGATTGGTGTGCTGCTGACCGCGGAACTATTTTTTAATCTTTTTAAGGGGCAGATTTTTGTTCAGGATAGTGTTATAAGAAGAAGTGTTTATGATGCGGCAAGAGTACAGACGGCCGAGAATATCGAAATGATTGGTTCTGAAGAGGAAAAGAGCCCGTCACTGTTTTTCCGGGTGAGACTCAGGAATTCCATGACCGATAATGCTTCAACAGAGTATGGATATAACGGAATAGGGTATTTTTGTTCAATAGAGAATGAGAAAGTGCGAAACACGCTTGAAAAAT
Organism: uncultured Lachnospiraceae bacterium; assembly: GCA_946616835.1. Classification (GTDB taxonomy): domain Bacteria; phylum Bacillota; class Clostridia; order Lachnospirales; family Lachnospiraceae; genus NK4A136. Next base: position 1,461 of record CAMOJK010000078.1, on the reverse strand, counting down.
ATGGTTATGCAACAACCACTTTGGCAGTTTATGACTATGGTTCGACGGGCCTTATGCAGATGCTGTTTTCTCAGAAGTACGATGTTGAATGTGGTTTCTGCATAGCAGATTCGTCTGAACATGGCGCGTTTAAGAAAAATGAATATTTTCTTCCGTTGGGGTACATGGTAGATGCTGCAATGAAGGATTATCATACCGACACGATCAACCCATTTGAGGCTCAAAACCTGCTGGCCGGTGCCATGTGCGGAGACAAGCATGATGTATATGTGCCGTATAATGGGGAGTGCTATGTAGCTCCGGAGAATACTGAACTTATTCAGTATGATGACGGTTATAAGGTGAGGCTGACAGGCCAATCAGGGAGGGTAACATATATGATCGAGCCAGAGGCCACCGGTAATGTCTATGCGTATATGAGAAGGTGGGGCATGACATCTTATGATCTGAATACCCCCATTATCTATTCAGATACTGATATGGGTGAATCGTCAAGGGTTTCATCCGTGACCATGCCGCATATACTGCCGTTATCCGGAGGAGATGATGGACTTTACCGCTTGTTTGTGTATATGGACAGAGGAATGGCTGAAGCTTTTGATTATGAGGACATATTTTTTGCCAGTGAAGATGATAGTGAGATAGGGGCTGTTTACAAGAATCTTTTGCCCGGAGCAATGGAAATCACATCATTCCGGGACGACAAGATAGAAGGGCATGTCAATGTTTCGGCTCAAAAGCCGGTACTGTTTACCAGTATCCCATATGATGAGAACTGGCAGGTCTATGTGGACGGAAAGAGGGCAGAGACTTTTGCCGTACTGGATGATGCATTTTTGGGTGTGACGCTTGAGGAAGGCGAACATGAGATAGTGTTCAGGTATAAGAGTAAGTGGGTAAAAATAGGATGTTTGATGGGAGCTGTGGGGCTGATATTGTTTGTAAGTGCCATTGTATGGAAGAAGAAGGAGTTCTTTTGATCATATTTTTGCGAAAGAAGGAGAATTTGAATGAATAATAATGATCACGAATTATTTCATCAGGATGAACTGGAAAATATGCGGACAGAGCGGTTAGAAAGAGTGGAGATAGCGAAAGGCACAATTATCACCTACTGCCACGACAAGATAAAGGCTCCAAATGGTCATATCTGTGAATATGATTTCATAAAGCATCAAGGGGCTGCGGCTATTCTTCCGGTGCTTGATGACGGGCGAATGCTGCTTGTAAGACAGTATAGGAATGCATTGGACCGATTTACGCTTGAAATACCGGCCGGCGGGCTTGAGGGACCGGATGAACCGACGCAGGATGCAGCGGTCAGGGAGCTTGAGGAGGAGACAGGATATACTGCAGATAAAGTCTCTTTCCTTATTTCGATTTATCCCACAGTGGCTTATGGAAACGAGAAGATAGATATATATCTGGCGGAAGAACTGAAAAAAGGAGAAAGAAGACTTG
>CAMOJK010000077.1 GCA_946616835.1 uncultured Lachnospiraceae bacterium | reverse complement strand
GCGCTGAAGGTACTCAGGAAGCTGTAGATGAAGCAATCGCTTCAATCAAGGCAGGTACTCTTCATGTATTCGATACATCAACATTTACAGTAGACGGCAAGGAAGTTACATCGGCACTTATTGATATGAACGGTGATTTCCAGAATGATGATGAGGAAGCTGTATTTGACGGTTATTTCCATGAGTCAGAGTTCAGGGCTGCACCTTCGTTCTACTTAAGAATAGATGGCATAACAGAGCTTACTGCTGAATGATAGATTAAAATGTAAAGGGGTGGGAAGATTTTCCTGCCCCTTTTTTTGTCGCACAGGCTGCATAAGGTGATTTCCGGCTTACACCGGATTGCTATACATTTAATCTAATGACATTAATATGAATTTATGGTAAATTATTATACGTAATTGTTCAGTCCGAGAGGGCTTGGACTTTTATGATCATACATCTGTGTTATTGCGCAGAATAAATATTCCGGAGGCATATATGGCGGATGCTGCGATAGAATTTAAAAATGTCACCAAGCGTTTCGGATCTGTGGTCGCTAATGACCATGTAAGTATGACCGTGAATAAAGGTGAGATCCTTTCGCTTCTCGGTGAAAACGGAAGTGGTAAGACTTCACTTATGAATATGCTCTCGGGAATATATTTCCCCGATGAAGGTGAGATATTTATAAACGGTAAGCCTGTAACCATAAGGGATCCCAAGGATGCCTATGCACTTAAAATAGGCATGGTTCATCAGCATTTTAAGCTGGTGGATGTGTTTACGGCGGCTGAAAATCTGATAGTAGGAATAGATCCCGGAAAAAAACTTAACAGGAAAGAAATTGCAGACGAAATAAAGGAAATCTGTGACAAATACGGTTTTGTCGTAGAGCCCGGTAAAAAAGTCTATGATATGAGCGTCTCCGAAAAGCAGACTCTTGAGATAGTCAAGATGCTTTACAGAGGAGCGGATATACTGATTCTTGATGAACCCACTGCTGTGCTTACCCCACAGGAAAGTGAGCACCTCTTTTCCGTGATAAAGAATATGAAAAAAGACGGAAAGACGGTGATCATTATCACACATAAGCTGCATGAGGTACTTTCCGTCAGTGATCGTGTGGCGATACTCCGCAAGGGAAGGTACATAGAGACGATAAAGACCAGTGAAGCGGATGAAGAGAAGCTTACCGAGCTTATGGTGGGAAGGCATATGGAGCTTAATATTGAAAGACCGGAGGTTAAGAATAAGGAACTCAGGCTGTCTGTGAAGAATTTAAACTGCGTAAACAGCGAAGGACAGCAGGTCCTTTTTGATATAAATTTCGATCTGTACGGCGGCGAGATATTGGGAATTGCCGGCATCTCCGGCAATGGACAGAAAGAACTGCTGGAAGCCATTGCGGGGTTACAGAAAACCCTGGCCGGTGCATCAGTGATCTATTATGATCCTGAAGCGGATAAGAAGGATGAAGATGGGAAGTCTGCCGGCATGGAAATGATAGGGCTTTCTCCAAGGATGATAAGGGAAAAAGGAATTCATCTTTCATTCGTGCCGGAGGACAGACTGGGAATGGGTCTTGTAGGATCGATGGGCATGACGGAGAACATGATGATCAGGGACTATTCCACTGCTTCGAAGTCGCTTCTTTTTACGGATAAAAAGAAACCCAGGGAGCTTGCGGAAGAAATAAAGGAATCCCTTGGTGTGGTCACTCCGGATATTTCAACACCCGTAAGCCGGCTTTCAGGCGGAAATGTACAGAAAGTACTGGTTGGCCGTGAGATCGCGGCTGCGCCGGCGGTGCTTATGACAGCCTATGCAGTAAGAGGCCTGGATATAAATACTTCTTATACAATCTATGATCTGTTAAATGAGCAGAAGAAAAAAGGTGTGGCAATAATTTATGTAGGCGAGGATCTGGATGTGATACTTGCTCTCTGTGACCGTATTCTTGTGCTCTGTGACGGTCATGTTAACGGAATACTTAAGGGAACTGAAGCTAGAAAAGAGGAGGTTGGTCTCCTTATGACGGCATTAAAAGATAAACGAAGAGAGGAGACCGCAGAGTAATATGGAAGCGAATCTGAATCATGTACACGAGCCTTGGGTACGTATCGCCAAGAGGGATAATATGTCTTTTTTGACCAAGCTCGGTATCAGGATAGCGGTCCTGGCTGTCGGCATAGTGATATGTGCCATCATAATTTATATCATCACAGGCTTAAATCCTTTCGTGGTATATCTGACCGTGGTAAAGGGCGCCTTCGGAACCGTCAGGAGGATATGGGCTACAGTGCGTGAGATGATGATGCTTGCCTGTATCGCAATAGGACTGGCACCGGCATTTAAGATGAAATTCTGGAATATAGGTGCAGAGGGACAGGTGCTTATCGGAGGCATAGTTTCTGCAGGCTGTATGATATACCTTCCGTTTCTTCCTGCACCCATCCTGCTTTTATTAATGTTCGTACTCAGTGCGGCTGCCGGAGCGCTGTGGGGACTTGTTCCTGCTGTGTTCAAGGCTAAATGGAATACGAATGAAACTCTATTTACGCTCATGATGAACTATATCGCTATCCAGCTTACGGCCTTTTTTGTATCAAAGTGGGAAAATCCTAAAGGCTCTAATACTGTGGGAATAATCAATCCAAATACCAGGGCGGGATGGTTTCCGGAGATAGCGGGACAGCAGTTTATGTTGAATGTCATCATAGTATTGGTGCTTGCCCTGCTCATGAACATTTATCTGAAATATACCAAGCACGGATACGAGATAGCTGTCGTTGGTGAATCCTGGAATACCGCAAGATATGCGGGAATAAATGTCGGAAAGATACTTGTAAGGACCATGCTGCTTTCCGGTGCTGTATGCGGTATAGCGGGCTTTCTGGCAGTAAGCGGTGCATCACATACCATATCGACATCCACGGCGGGCGGAAGGGGCTTTACGGCCATAATCGTGGCTTGGCTTGCAAAATTTGATTCACTGACCATGCTGTTCATTTCACTGATGTTAGCATTCTTTGACAGCGGTGCAAATGAGATTGCATCCAAATGCGGACTGAATGATTATGCCTCTGACATGATAATCGGCATAATACTTTTCTTCATACTTGCGGGAGATTTCTTTGTTAATTACAGGCTGATATTTAGGAAAAAGTTATCTATGGGAACAGTGGACAAAAATGTCGGGGCTTCCGGAAAGGAGGTGGCATGATGCAGAACTTCGTCACTTTGATAAGAGCGGCTGTATTCTTCGGAACCGTAATAATGTTTGGCTGTGTAGGTGAGACTGTGACGGAAAAGGCCGGAAACTTAAACCTTGGTGTGCCGGGTATAATGTATCTGGGCGGTATAGCATCCCTTTCCAGCGTATTTATCTATGAGGGCAGTACGGAGAATCCGAACAAGGCTGTCTGTGTACTCCTTGCGCTTGTATCGGCTTTTGTTGCATCATCACTGGGCGGACTCATATATGCCTTTCTGACGATCACCCTCAGGGCAAATCAGAATGTTACAGGACTTACCCTTACCATTTTCGGCTCAGGTGTTGCAAATTTCTTTGGCGGATCTTTAAACACTCTTGCCGGACGTTTTGAACAGATTGCAGTACCTGTAACGTCGGCTGCTTTCAGAACAACTCTTCCTTTCAGCGATTCGCTGGGAATTGTGGGTGAACTGTTCTTTTCCTATGGGTTCATGGTTTATTTGGCAATCGTTTTTGCTGTAATGACGCATTTATTTATGAATCACACCAGGCGGGGACTTAACCTGCGTACTGTGGGTGAGAATCCCGCAGCTGCCGATGCAGCCGGAATAAATGTCAATCTGAATAAATACCTGGCTATATGTTTAGGCGCAGGTATCTGTGGCTTTGGTGGTGTGTATTATGTAATGGATTATATAAAGGGTACATGGGCAAATGACGGCTCGATAGAGACACTTGGCTGGCTTGCGGTGGCATTGGTTATCTTCACTACCTGGAAGAGTAAGCATGCCATATGGGGGGCATACCTTTTCGGTATACTTTACTGGCTTTATCTCTATATTCCGGGGCTTACCAGGAGTTCACAGGAGATATTCAAGATGCTTCCTTATGTGGTAACGGTGGTTGTGCTGATAGTTACCAGCCTGCGCAACAGCAGGGATAAGCAGCCGCCAGCAGCACTGGGACTTCCTTACTTCAGGGAAGAAAGATAGAATGCTGTGGGAAGCATAAACGAACACAATTGGAGGTTGATATGAAATTACTGGAGGAGCGTATCAGAAAAGACGGTGTTGTAAAAGAAGGCAATGTCCTTAAGGTGGATTCATTCTTAAATCACCGTATGGACATAGAGCTTTTTTCAGAGATGGGAAAAGAGTTCAAGCGTATCTTTGCAGATAAGCCAATCAACAAGATCCTTACCATAGAGGCTTCGGGTATCGGTATAGCGGTTATCGCTGCCCAGTATTTTGATAATGTGCCGGTGGTCTTTGCCAAGAAGTCACAGTCGATCAATCTGGACGGCAGCGTTTACAGTACGAAGATACAGTCATTTACCCACGGAAGAGTATATGATGTCATAGTATCAAAAAAATATCTCTCGCCGGAGGATCATGTGCTGGTCATTGATGATTTCCTTGCAAACGGTTGTGCCATAGAGGGACTCATAAGCATCATAAAGGAGTCCGGAGCAACTCTTGAGGGCGTAGGCATAGCTATTGAGAAAGGCTTCCAGGACGGTGGAAAGAAACTGCGTGAGACAGGAGTAAACCTTCATTCACTGGCTATCGTGGAATCCATGGATGCAGCTACAGGAGAGATTATTTTCAGGGAGCAGTGAGTGGGGAAAGGAACTTGCTTTATTAAATGAATTTGGAGAATAAAAAGAGCTGCGACCTTTGATGACAGGCCGCAGCTTTTTATTAAGTGTTAAATACAGTTATGATCAGCCCATTACAACTTCTACGCTGTGTGTCTTTCCGTCGCTGAATGCAGGGATGAGGTTGCCTTCGATGGCATTGCCGTCAACGGTAACGCTCTTAATGCCCTTGCATACATGTGAAGGATTGGAAACCTTTATCTCATAGGTGGCATTTCTGAACTGCCTTGTAGCCTTGAGACCGTCCCAAGCGGAAGGAATGGAAGGATCGATACGCAGTCCGTCGAAATCAGCCTGAATACCCAGGATGTACTGGGAGATGGCTACCATGTTCCATGCAGCTGTACCGGTGAGCCAGGAGTTCTTTCCCTGACCGAAATTCTTGCCGGTCTGTCCGATATCGGAACCTGCATCCTTACCGCCGATCATCTGACCGTATACATAGGGCTCTGTCTTGTGGATGTCGGAGGTATCTTCAGTGAAAGCAGGAGCAATCTCTGAATAATACTTGAATGCCTGGTCGCCCTGGCCGGCATAAGCTGCAGCACAGATTATCCATGCGTTGTTATGTGTAAAGATACCTGCGTTTTCCTTATATCCGCCGGGATAGGTGGAAATCTCACCGTACTGTATGTAGTATTTGGTGAATGCAGGGTTATTCAGTACGAGACCGAACTTGGTATTGAGTCTCTCATCAATAGCAGCAAGAGTCTTAAGGTCTGTGCCCTGATCCTTGCCTACATCAGACATGATAGCGAAGCCCTGGGGCTCGATAAAGATCTGGCCTTCCTCACATTCCTTGGAACCCATCTTCTTGCCTTCGGCATCATATGCACGCAGGAACCAGTCACCGTCCCATGCGGACTCCATCATGTTCTTCTTCATCTTGTCAATCTCAGCCTGAGCCTTGGCAGCTTCGTCATCCTTGCCAAGATGCTTAAGGATAGCAACATAGTTAGGACCGGTGTAGGTGAAGAGTGCTGCAACCATTACAGACTCTGCAACCTTTGAGTATCCGCCTTCAGCTGCAAACTTAGGATTGGTGTATGTCTGGAAAGATTCACCCGGTGTATCTGAGTAGCAGGAAAGGTTGATACAGTCGTTCCAGTCAGCACGCATTGCAAGAGGCAGACCATGAGGTCCTAAGTTGTTTACAATGTGGTAGAAGGATACATCAAGGTGCTTAAGCATTGTCTCAGCCTTTGACATATCGTTATCATAAGGAACCATTTCATCGAGGATCGCCCAGTCGCCTGTTTCCTTGATATATGCGGAAACAGAAAGGATAAGCCACAACGGATCGTCGGAGAAATCACCGCCTATATCCGCATTACCCTTTTTGGTAAGGGGCTGGTACTGATGGTAGCATCCGCCATCCGGGAACTGTGTGGAAGCGATATCTATGATACGCTCCTTAGCTCTGTCGGGAATCTGGTGCACGAAACCAAGTATATCCTGGTTGGAATCACGGAATCCCATTCCGCGGCCGATACCTGACTCGAAATAGGAAGCGGAGCGGGAGAGGTTGAATGTAACCATACACTGATACTGGTTCCAGATGTTGACCATACGGTTAACCTTGTCATCGGGAGTATCAACATTGAGGATGCCGAGAAGCTTGTCCCAGTAAGCCTTGAGCTCAGCCATGCCGGCTGCAAATTTCTCGGGAGTATCGAACTTGGCGATCATCTCCTTAGCCTTAACCTTGTTGATGGTCTTGCCGTCTGCCTCGAACTTCTGGTCAACAGGCATCTCAACATAGCCGAGTATGAATACAAGAGTCTTGGATTCACCGGGCTTAAGTGTGATCTTCTTGAAATGAGAAGCGATAGGAGCCCAGCCATCTGCAAAGGAATCAGTAGCTTTGTCAGCCAGTACAGCTTCGGGATTGTTGAAGCCATTGTAGAGGCCTATGAAGGAATCCCTGTCAGTATCATATCCGTCAATGCTGTCATTTACGGAGTAGAACGCGAAGTGGTCACGGCGGTCTCTGTACTCTGTCTTATGATAGATAACGGAACCGTCTACCTCTACACGGCCGGTAGAGAAGTTACGCTGGAAATTGTTGGAGTCATCCTGAGCATCCCAAAGACACCACTCTGCAAAGGAGAAGAGTGAGAATGACTTTTCGGATGAGCCTTCATTTGTGAGGACAACCTGCTGAACCTCGCCTGAGAAATCCTGGGGAACGAAGAAAGTAACCTGTGCCTTGAGGTCAGCCTTCTTACCTGTAATGATGGTATATCCCATACCGTGGCGGCACTCATACTCGTCAAGCTCCGTCTTAACGGGTGACCAGCCGGGATTCCATATTGTGCCGTTATCATTAATATAGAAATAACGGCCTCCCATATCTATGGGTACATTGTTGTAGCGGTAACGTGTGATCCTGCGGAGACGGGCATCTTTATAGAAAGAGTAACCTCCTGCAGTGTTTGAAATCAGTGAAAAGAACCCCTGAGTTCCCAGATAGTTGATCCACGGATATGGAGTCCTGGGGGTTGTGATGACATATTCTCTGTTGGCGTCATCAAAATGTCCGAATTTCATACCTTTCTCTCCTTTTTAATTTAGTTTTTGGGAAAGCACCCAATTAGTAAAATTATACAAAAATAAGAATACCCTTGCAAGGAAAACGAAATGAAATCACAATTATTTTTGACCGCCCCGGTCTGCAGGCCGTAATTATCAGACTGTAAAGAAAAAATACTTGACAGACAGCTTTTTTTCAGTATAATTGACTTTGTTATGGAAAAAATAGTTGAGCGCGGTCTGCTTTATGATTTTTACGGACCTCTTCTGACGGAGCATCAGCAGGCCATATATGAAGCGAATGCATATGACAACCTGTCCCTTTCCGAGATAGCGGAGCAGGAGAATGTTTCGAGACAGGCAGTCCATGATATCCTTAAGCGCTGCGATAAGGCGCTTATGGAATATGAAGAAAAGCTTCAGCTTATTGCCAGGTTTAACAGAAACAGGGGGCGACTTAAGCAGCTTAAGGAAAAGCTTTCGTCTGAGGATGACAGGAAGCTTGTGGATGAGATAATAGACGAGCTGTAGAGCAGTGAAATGCAGCTTGCATGACAGACAATGATACCCGAAATAAGATATTCGGGATAATAAATTTCGAAACAATACATTTGAAATACGAAATTCGAAATGAGATATTAGAAATTTAAAAATTCAGAAATTTAGAAATAAGGATGCACTCAGGGTGAGTATATGGCATTTGAAAGCCTTAGCGAAAAATTACAGAATATATTCAAGAACCTCCGTGGCAAGGGTACGCTTACCGAAGCTGATGTAAAGGCTTCAATGAAGGAAGTGCGCATGGCACTTTTAGAAGCTGATGTCAATTTCAAGGTGGTTAAGCAGTTTGTGGCCTCTGTGGAAGAAAAGGCTGTGGGGAGTGAGGTCTTAAACGGACTCAATCCTGCCCAGATGGTTGTAAATATTGTAAATGACGAGCTGGTGGCCCTTATGGGCTCTGAGACTACGGAAATCAGTTTTCAGCCCGGCAAAGCCATTACCGTAATCATGATGAGCGGTCTTCAGGGCGCAGGTAAGACTACCACCACGGCAAAGATCGCCGGCAAGCTTAAGAACAATAAGGGCAGGAAGCCTCTGCTTGTTGCCTGTGATGTATACAGACCGGCGGCAATAGACCAGTTAAAGATAAACGGCGAGAAGATGGGAATAGAAGTCTTTTCCATGGGAACAGACCATAAGCCTGCCGATATTGCCGCGGCTGCCATAGAACATGCTTCAAAGAATGGCTTCAGTGATGTGATACTTGATACAGCAGGCCGTCTCCACATAGACGAGTCCATGATGGAAGAGCTATGTGAGATCAAAAAGCGGGTTGAAGTACATAACACGCTGCTTGTTATTGATGCCATGACTGGTCAGGATGCCGTAAATGTGGCAAAGGAATTTGATGAAAAGGTAGGTGTTACCGGTATCGTACTTACCAAGATGGATGGCGATACCAGAGGTGGTGCGGCTCTTTCAGTAAAAGCAGTTACCGGCAAGCCTATACTTTATGTAGGTATGGGAGAGAAGCTGTCAGATCTTGAACAGTTCTACCCTGACAGAATGGCAAGCCGTATTCTCGGAATGGGTGATGTGCTCACTCTTATCGAGAAAGCCAAAGAAAATATCGATATAGACGAAGAGACCGGTAAGGAAATGGCCGGACGTCTGAAGAAGGGGAAGTTTGATTTTAATGATTACCTTGAGTCCATGAAGCAGATGCGTAATATGGGTGGCATTTCTTCCATATTAAAGATGCTTCCGGGTATGTCAATATCCCAGGATGAGCTGGAAAGCGTGGTAAATGAAAAGCAGTTAAAGCAGACTGAGGCGATAGTGCTTTCCATGACACCTGAAGAGCGGGCAAATCCCAAGCTCTTAAATCCCAGGCGCAAGAGGCGTATAGCCGCAGGTGCGGGACTGGATATAGCAGTGGTAAACCGCTTTATAAAGCAGTTTGAACAGACACAGAAGATGATGAAGCAGATGCCAGGTATGATGAAGGGCATGGGAAAAGGCGGCTTCCCCATGGGTGGCGGTTTTCCGGGAGGTGGATTTCCCGGAGGGCGCAGGAGACGCTTTTAGTTTAAGGCTGCGGGCAGGCTTTCGGTAGTATGATATTTTAAGAATGTAACTATTTAGGACTGATAAATGAATCGTCTGAGATAGATACAAATATAAAAAACAAAAAATATTTTTTCGGAGGAAAAGAAAATGGCAGTTAAGATCAGATTGACAAGAATGGGTAAGAAGAAGAACCCTCTTTACAGAATCGTAGTAGCAGATTCTCGTAACGCTCGTGACGGAAAGGTTATTGATGAGATCGGTACATATGATCCCAACACAGAGCCTTCAACATTCAAGATCGATGAGGAGAAGGCTAAGAAGTGGTTAAATAACGGTGCTCAGCCTACAGAAGTAGTAGGAAAGCTTTTTAAGGTGGCAAATATCGAAAAATAAGAGGTGCTTATGAAGGAATTGGTAGAAGTTATTGCCAAGGCTCTCGTAGAAAAGCCCGATGAAGTTGTTGTCACTGAAACGAGGGACGGGAACCATGTGACCGTGGAGCTTAAAGTGGCTCCGTCCGATATGGGGAAGGTCATAGGCAGACAGGGTCGGATCGCCAAGGCAATCCGCTCAGTCGTAAAGGCAGCCTCTACAAAGGAAGATATCTATGTGGATGTTGATATTGTAGAGTAATTGTAACAGTTCAGAGCCTGCAGGTTATGAATAGTTATGAGAAAAAGTGTCTATCCGGATGCGAGATAGTATTTCGGAAAATATCATATCAGACACCGTGTCTTTAAAGGCACGGTGTTTTTTGTGCTTTTTTAAATGAGATCCTTGATTGAAATTACTAATTGAGACTTTTAACCCGGACTTCCGATATTCGGTTTTAGGAAAGCAGAACGGAAGCCGGCTTATGTAACTTCTGTGAGAGCGCTTTTTACATAATGCAAGTACGATAAGGTTTGCCATACAAGCGCTGTATGATGTAAAATTACGATAGCAGAGTGTCATTTCCGGCCTTTTTGCTGTGCTTTAACGCTTTAACCATGGATGGATTTATTATCCGTATTAAGTGGGAAAATAAGAACAGAAATGAAAAACATAACGAAAATGATTGGGAGAAAATATGGAATCAGAATATTTCTGCATAGGTGTTATAACGGAACCTCATGGGATAAAGGGGGAAGTAAAGGTTTATCCTACGACTGATGATCCCGACAGGATTGCGGATCTTGATGAGATAATCCTGCGGGGCGGAGGGAAGGACCGACTGGTTCATCCCGTGAGCGTCAGATGGCAGAAAGACCGTCTTATCATAAAATTCAAAGAAATAAACGACAGAAATGAGACTGAAACCCTGCGTAAATACGAGCTGTATGTAACCAGGGAAAATGCGGTAGAGCTCGGAGAGAATGAATATTATGTAGCAGATCTTATAGGACTTGAGGTTTATGACGAAGAGGAAAAACATATAGGCACGCTCAGTGATGTGATACGCACCGGTGCAAATGATGTTTATCAGATAGATAAAGAGGATGGTAAGGAAATGCTGCTTCCGGCGATATCCGAATGCATCCTAGATGTGGATACGGAAAACGGTCGTATGACTGTTCATGTAATGGAGGGTCTTGAGTAGAGATGAAATTCACGGTACTTACCCTTTTTCCGGAGTTCATAGAGAATTCTATGCATACCAGTATCTGTAAGCGCGCCATAGAAAACGGTTATCTGGAGCTTGAGACATGCAATTTCAGGGAATATACGGAAAATAAAAACGGTCGTGTCGACGATTATCCCTACGGCGGTGGCGCAGGGATGCTCATACAGGCCCAGCCGGTTTATGATGCCTATATGGCTGTGACAGGCGGAAGGAAGGTCCGGACCATATATCTGACGCCCCAGGGGGAAGTTTTTAATCAGGCAAAGGCTCATGAGCTGGCGGAGGAAGAAGAACTTGTTTTTCTGTGCGGACATTATGAAGGCATAGATGAGCGCGTGCTGGAAGAAATCGTAACGGATAATATTTCAATCGGCGATTATGTGCTTACCGGCGGAGAGATTGCCAGCGTGGTCGTAATGGATGCCATATCAAGACTTATCCCGGGAGTGCTGGGAAACCATGATTCCGCTGATACGGAATCCTTTGAAAACGGACTGCTTGAGTATCCGCAGTATACCAGACCTGAAATCTGGCGGGATAAAAAAGTGCCGGAGGTCCTTTTATCCGGGCATCATGCAAATATTGAAAAATGGCGGCAGGAGCAGTCGCTTTTGCGGACGAAGGAACGGAGGCCGGATTTGCTGGATGGGCAATGATTATTTATGCAAGTTTTTATCAGAGTGATCGAGGAAAAGCATGAACATAGAAACAAAAGACATATGCAAAAAGTTTACCCGTATCGTGGGTGATGATAAAAAGGAAAAGAAGCATAAGGAGGAATTTTATGCCCTTGATAATGTCTCAATCCATGCTGATGCGGGTGAGATACTGGGGATTCTCGGACCAAACGGTGCGGGCAAGACCACTCTTTTACGCATACTTGGAACAGTTATGAGTCCCACTTCAGGTGAGGTTTATCTGATGGATGGAGATAAGAGAGTAAAAGGCGGAAGGGTGGAGATGTGCAGGCATATTGGCTATCTTTCAGAAAATACCAAACTGTATCACCGCTTTTCCGTAAGAGAGATAATGCATATGACGGCTGAAATCTATGGTATGGAAAAAGCAGCGATTGATGAACGGATAAATGAGATCATCACCATGATGGGGATGGAAAGCTTTGCTGATAACCGTATCGAAGCGCTTTCTACCGGGCAGACGCAGAGGGCAAATATCGCGAGATGCCTCGTCCATTCGCCACAGATATATATTTTTGACGAACCTACCCTGGGACTTGATATCATCAGCAGCGAGACCATTATCGATTTCATGAAGAGTGAGAGGGATAAAGGGCGGACGGTTCTTTATTCAACACATTACATGGAGGAGGCACAGTACCTCTGTGACCGCATCAATATGATAAGCGGAGGCAGGATCATTGCGGATGGTTCGCCGGCGGAACTGATGGCGCAGACCGGGACCGATAATCTGAGGGATACCTTTAAGGTATTTACTGTATAACCGGAAAAACGCCTGACATGTCAGCCGGATATGGAGTCAATGCAGACTAATGTGTTTAAAGGCTGGTTTTGATTCCGATAGATAACGCAGATACCCATATCAGATAAATTTCTGAGATATACGAGGAAAAAATGAACAGACGCATTATAGCAGCTTTATATAAAAAGGAAATCCTGGATATACTGAGGGACAAGAAGACCATTCTTATGATGATCGTAGTCCCGCTTATCCTTTATCCTCTCATATTCGTAGGAAGCCTTGCACTTATGTCTTCGGTAATGAATGCCGATAAGGCAAAGCCATATACGATTTCCTTTGGTGTGTCAGACAGTGGAGAGGAACTGGGAAAATATTTTAAAGATAATGAAAAAGAGTATGATTACAGCTTCATCATAAAAACCGGACTTACGGATGTACAGGATGAGGAAAATCTAAACAGCGGTGAGTTGGATGCCTTTGTACATGAAACTGTTTCGGAAAACAGACCTTACTATGAAATAGGCTATCGGGCTTCGGATAATGACTCCCAGACTGCGGCGGAGATGGTGCGCAGACTTCTCTCGGATTATCGTAGTGACAAGAGTATAGCTGCGGTGGAAAAAGAGGGGCTTGATCCGGATGCTATCCTGGAACCCATTGATTTCGCTTTTAAGGACTATTCCAGCAATGAAGAAAATGTGGGCTTTATCATGGGATATATCATCCCGTTCCTTCTCATTGTCAGCATACTGATGGGGGCGATGTATCCGGCAATAGATACGACAGCAGGAGAAAAGGAAAGAGGGACTCTTGAGACCATGCTTACCCTGCCTGTTACAGGGACAGAGCTTATCACGGCGAAATTCCTGGCAGTTTCCACCATAGCTGTGGGAGCGGCTATCCTTAATCTTCTGTCTATGTCTTTTATCACGGCATATACCGTGAGTACCGCGGGAATGGTGGATGGAAACAGGATGGATTTCAACGTAGTCAGCTTCATTCCCACATTCCTTATAACCATGCTCTGTGTACTGGTATTTGCAATGTTCGCATCTGCAGTGTGCATGTGTGCCTGCATCATGGCCAAAAGCTTCAAGGAGGCTCAGAACCTGACAAGCCCTGTGATGATAGTATTCATGATATGCAGCATGGCAGGCATGATCCCACAGATGAAGCTGGATAAAGTGACGTCTTTAATTCCTGTTGTAAATATCTCATTGCTAATTACGGATATCTTCAGCTTTAATTTTGATTTTTCACTGATAGCTGCCGTGTTATTTTCGAATATTGCCTACAGTGCCCTTACGATCGTGATAATGACGCGGATATTTAATTCCGAGGATCTGCTATTTGCTGAGGCGGGACATTCAATAAGGATAATAGAAAAAAGAAGTGACATGAAGAAGGGACAGACACCTGGAATCGGCGACCTGGTGCTTCTCTTTTCTGTTTTACTGCTGATAGTGCTTTTCGTGAGCTCTGCTGCTGTTCTTAAACTTGGCATATGGGGGCTTGCAGTGGAGCAGTTCCTGCTGCTTGCTGTGACTGTTTTCTATGCCTGGTATATTAAGGCTGATATGAAAGAGCTGTTCCATATTAAAAAGCCGAAAGCGGTCGGTGTGCCGGGGGCAGTGATCTCATGGGTGGGAGCTCTGTTAATTGCTGTGGTTGTTTCGGATATACTGATAAAGCTGTTCCCGGGGATGAATACGGATACGGGGCTTGGCGACTTATGGGATGGTAAAGCCTTCTGGATAGTGGTAGTCAATGTTGCGGTCATGCCGGCTATCTGCGAAGAGGCTGCATTCAGGGGGTTCATGCTTGGAACCCTGGAGAAAAAACTGCGTCCTATGGCGGCTGTGATCATAACAGGTATTATCTTCGGTGCTTTTCACATGAGCATAATGCAGCTTATACTGGTAGGGGCTCTTGGAATACTGAATTCCTATGTGACACAGAAAACGGGCTGCATCTTCCTGTCGGTGATTATGCATTTCCTGAATAATTTCAGTTCAGTGGCGGTCAGCATATATCCGGAGGAAGCAAAGGGATTATTGCCGTTCCTTGTGGAGGAGAGTCTTGATATTAAAACTATGGTAGTATTAGTGATAGTGGGAAGCGTATTGCTTGCCGCAGGGCTACTGCTAGTGAATAAAAGCAGCCAGAAAGTGCGATAAAGGTTTTTGTCTGCTACAATGCTTCGGAGTGTAATATGTGAATCTGCAGGAAATATGTATTTTTTCCGCAATATTCACTTGTTTCAGCATTGAATTCGTTTTTTCATAATGCTATCATAACTCGTGAAAGTAGATAATTTTTCATAGTCAGATTCATTTAATTCTTTTATTTCAAAACT
>CAMOJK010000076.1 GCA_946616835.1 uncultured Lachnospiraceae bacterium | reverse complement strand
TACAAAGAATTTCCTTTGGAAATTCTTTAAGGCTCCTTAAAAAATGAACAGAGCTCATTTTGAGCTACAAAGAATTTCCTTTGGAAATTCTTTAAGGCTTGTTAGTAAAATGAGCATGGCATATTTAGAATTACAGAGAATTTGCTAAAAATAGTAGTTGAATTTTTTGACTCTCTTTATTATTATATTGATGTAGAATTCACGAAGATATTTCTTCGGATTTAACCCTAAGAGGTGAATATATGGTGCCATAGCCAAGCGGTAAGGCGTGGGACTGCAACTCCCTGATCGGCGGTTCAAATCCGTCTGGCACCTTGAAACCCTAAGCAACAAGCTTAGGGTTTTATTTTTTTAAAATAAAGTTGCCTGATTATTCCGAAAACTATATCGAAGGAAGTATATTGCAGGTATGATGCTAATAAATAGAGTGGGGATTGCAGTAAAATTTAGAAATGGATTCCAACGGATTTATTTGCGAATACTATACTATATTGTTTATAATAATATTACTAAAACATATTTTTATAAAAATGTGGTTAGATGCGCATAAGACTTTAAAATGATGCGTATCCGGCTTAAAAAGGGAGGTTACAGTATGGTTGATTACACAGAAGGATCAGGAAAACAGTATCATACAGGCGTGGGACCGGATGACATTGGAAAATATGTAATAATGCCCGGAGATCCAAAGCGCTGTGCAAAGATTGCAGATTTTTTTGATGATGCAAAGCTGGTTGCAGACGTGAGAGAGTATGTGACCTATACAGGCACGCTCACTGTGGATACGGCAAATGGTGGAAAGCATACCGAAAGGGTAAGTGTGACATCTACCGGCATAGGAGGCCCCTCAGCTGCGATTGCTATAGATGAGCTTGCCAAATGCGGTGCTCATACTTTTGTAAGGGTTGGAACTTGTGGAGGTATGCAGGACGAAGTATGCGGCGGTGATATCGTTATAGCCACAGGAGCAGTACGAAATGAGGGTACGAGTCGGGAATTTGCACCTATAGAATATCCTGCAGTTCCGGATGTTAATGTGTTGAATGCGCTTATTAACGCTGCGAAAAAGAATGGCACAAAATATCATGCCGGAGTAGTGCAATGCAAGGATTCGTTTTTTGGACAGCATGAGCCGGAAATAATGCCGGTAAGCTATGAGTTGGAGAATAAATGGGAAGCGTGGTTACGCATGGGATGTCTCGCATCAGAGATGGAATCAGCGGCGCTTTTCATTGCCGGAGGATTCCTGAGAGTAAGAGTAGGTTCATGCTTCCTGGTGGTTGCTAATCAGGAACGTGCCAAGAAAGGACTTCCTAACAAGCAGGCACATAACACGGAAGAGGCGATTAAAACTGCAGTTGATGCATTGAAGATATTGATTGCAGAAGATATAAACTAAGGTCGTTTTCGGTATAATGGTTTTTAAATACCGTATCGAGTGCCAGATTATTTGTCCAGATTGCGTATATCTGAAAACTATAGCGTATCCCGTTGTGCCTGTAGAGGGCATTAGATTGCTGTGGAGGCATAGCAGAAAGAGGGCTTTATTTTTCAAAATGAGCAGATTAGGTCTGCTTATTCTGCCGCACTAATACTTTTGTTTAGGCATAGAACTAGTATAATTATTTATAACTAATTAAACAGCCCGTTGTTTGCGAGGCGAATCCTTTGCAGCGGGATATTGTAATTGCAGGGACCGGCAGGTTCTGTACGGTTACAATTATTAGTAGGATAGTGAGAAAGTTTTGCGCAGGCCTTAAGTATGAGCAGGATAGCCGGATAAACTGATCTTGCTGTTTATGTAGCGTTGGTTTATTCAGGGAGGGGAAAATGGATAAGAAAAAAATAATTATTGTGGCTGCGATAGCGGCAGTGGTGGCATTTCTTGCCTTAGTGGTGGTCGGTGGAATCGGCGGTATTTATTATCTGGGAATAGTCAAACCTTTTAATGACACAAAAGAAGCCATAAATGCCGGTGATATTGAAACCGTTGTAGATCTTTATGACAATCTCAAGAGAAATAGCGACAAGGAATTTGTTAAGGATGAGATGCTTAAGTATTTTGAAAATTCCGTGCTGGATTTTAAATATGAAAGGATTGCATATGAGGATGTGGAATCAAGATATCGTAAGCTTGGAAAAGAAATACTTAAATCAAACGAAAAAGCAGAAAGTCTTATGGAGGAGGCGGACAAGCTCAACGACTCCAAAAAGAATTTCATGAAGGCAAAAGAATATTACGAACAGGAGGATTACCAGGCGGCCATAGAGTGTTACGAAAATGTCTGGGATGAGGACTCAAATTATGATGCTGCCAGGAAGGCAATTGAGGAATGCACTGAACTTCAGAAGAAGGCTATGGCGGCACAGGCGGCTGAGGAGATAGAGGGAGAATGGGTTGCATATGTTGACATCAGTGGATTTATAGAAAGATACGCTGAGCTGAATCAGGATATTGACTTTGATCTGGGACTTCTTTACTGCTTTGACGGAAGTGGCTATTGCACGATCAGCATAGATCGTGACAGCATTATGGATGCCTGTGAGGCTAATTCAGATATTTTGGATGACAAGTTCTATGAATTGATGGAAAAAGAGGGATACGACAGGACTACTGCTGAGCTGATGATAGCTATGTCTGGGTATAATTCGGCATCGGATGTGTTTGGCGAATATCTGTATGAAAATTTGTCGGAAGGATTTGGAAGTGCAGGGTATATGCAGGATTACAGCGTTGAAGGTACAACCGTTCGGATATCAAACAACGGATATGGAATAACAGGTGATTTTGTGTATGATGACAGCGTGGGCGATTATGTAATATCTTTTGATGAGAAGGGAAATGGAAAGATATTTGCAGCATTTGAGGAATTCAATGTGGAGCCACCATGGATCTTCTATAGGAAATAACATCAAAGTCCTGCTCTTAAAGGGTAGGACTTTTGATTCTTGACTTTTAAACACTGTTACTCTAAAATGCTACATAGAATTAGGGGTGTTGTACCCTGCGGTTGGAGTGAAATTAGTAATTACAGTGTTTCTGTAGCAAAAAGACGAGCTAGAGGGAAAACATTTAAAACGTTTTATTGGATTTTTTAGCTTTTTCTTGAAAGCTTTGCATTGATGATCCGGTATTAAAAAGTGATTTGTTCTCCTTTCAAATTGAGATTGGCACGAATAAGAGATGTTTCGTGAACACACCAATTTCCCAGCTCAGAGAAATTACATGTGTGATTTCTCTTCGTGGAGGTAAAAAATGGCTGATTCAAGTAAGAAGAGTAAGGGCGGCAACGGAATAATGAAGAGAAATGCGAAGGCATTTCTGAAGACCGCTCCGAAAGAAGAGATTAAGGTTGTCGATGAGAAAAAAGAAGAGTTACCTATAAAGAGAGAAAAACGCAAAGCTGATATCGAAATGATTAAGCCTATCGAAAGCAGCAGGGAAGTGATGCATAAGCTTTTGAAAGAAAAGCTTGTAAAGAAATCAGCCGTAGAGAAGTCTGAGCCTAAGAAGGCGGCTAAGGCAGCAACAAAAGCTGAACCCAAGAAGGCAGCTAAGGCTATAGCAAAGCCTGAGCCCAAGAAGGCAGTAAAGGCAGCAGCAAAGCCTGAGCCTAAGAAGGAAGTGAAGGCAGCAGCAAAGCCTGAGCCTAAGAAGGCGGTGAAGGCAGCCGCAAAGCCTGAACCCAAGAAGGCAGTAAAGGCAGCAGCAAAGCCTGAACCCAAGAAGGCAGCTAAGGCAGCAGCAAAGCCTGAACCCAAGAAGGCAGTGAAGGCAGCAGCAAAGCCTGAGCCTAAGAAGGCAGTAAAGGCAGCCGCAAAGCCTGAGCCTAAGAAGGCGGTGAAGGCAGCCGCAAAGCCTGAGCCTAAGAAGGCAGTGAAGGCGGCAGCAAAGCCTGAACCCAAGAAGGCAGTGAAGGCAGCCGCAAAGCCTGAGCCTAAGAAGGTAGCTAAGGCAGCAGCAAAGCCTGAGCCTAAGAAGGCAGTGAAGGCGGCAGCAAAGCCTGAACCTAAGAAGGCAGTGAAGGCAGCAGCAAAGCCTGAACCCAAGAAAGCAGTGAAGCCTGCAGCAAAAGCTGAGCTCAAAAAGGCGGATGCAAAGCAGAAGGTGTTCGTTCAGTTCGCTGGAAAAAGCGAGGAGCAGTCAAAGCTCGTAGCCAAAGCTATGAAGATATGGACAAAGGATATGAAGAAAAAGGAGGCTGAATTAAGCAACCTGGATCTGTATGTTAAGCCGGAGGAGGGAACTGTTTATATAGTATTTAATAAGAAAGAAAGAAGTCAGTTCAGTTTCTGACGGAAAAGCTAATATAAGACTTATGGTTTTTAAGCATCGGATTCGTCCGGTGCTTTTTATTTATTATTTTTCTATTGACATTCCCTTTGGCAAGTGTTATTTTATGTATGTAGATGTTAGCACTCTAAATAAATGAGTGCTAACAAAAGAAAGGAAGGCTGCGGATGGCTAAGCAGAAAAAAGAAAATTCGGAAGTCCGGGCAGATGGCCTGGATGAGAGAAAGCTTAAGATACTGCACGCCGTTATCAGGAATTATCTTGAGACCGGTGAGCCTGTTGGCAGCAGGACTATATCTAAGTATACGGATCTGAATTTAAGCTCGGCCACCATACGCAATGAAATGTCAGATCTGGAAGAGCTTGGATATATTATTCAGCCTCATACTTCAGCAGGACGTATACCTACGGATAAGGCGTACAGGCTTTATGTGGACACCATGATGGAGGAGAAGGATCGGGAGATCAATAACCTCAAGGGCATGCTTGTGGAAGCTGAAGAAAAGATGGATATGATGCTTAAGAATGTTGCAAAAGTATTGGCTGTAAATACCAATTATGCAACGGTTGTTACGGCACCTGCCATACATGGGAATAAGCTTAAGTTTATACAGATATCAAGAGTGGATGACAGCCAGATTCTGGCAACTATAGTTGTTGAAGGCAATATGATCCGCAATAATATGATAAGCGTTGACGAGCCACTGACGGACGAGACGATGCTTAAGCTCAACATACTGCTTAACACACATCTGACAGGAATGAGCCTGGATGAGATAAATCTGGGAATGATCACTCATCTCAAGGAACAGGCGGGAATCGATTCCAAGATTGTGGGTGAGATACTTGACGCAGTGGCACAGGCTATAAGGGGCGAGGAAGACCTGGAGGTTTACACGAGTGGAGCTAACAATATATTAAAGTATCCGGAACTTGCAGACAATCAGAGAGCCGGGGATCTGATAAATACATTTGAAGAAAAACAGGCACTTGCCCGTATCGCAGCGGATTCCCTTGAAGGGGATGCTGGTACAGGGATACAGATATACATAGGAGAAGAGGCTCCCATAGAGGCCATGAAGGACTGTAGCGTAGTGACTGCAACTTATGAACTTGGCGAAGGAATGCGCGGAAGCATAGCAATAGTCGGACCAAAGCGTATGGACTATGAAAAGGTTGTCGGAACCCTTAAGACCATGAAAGTGGAGCTTGAGGATATGTATAAGAAGAAATCATCAAAGAAGTCAAAAAAGTCTGATCAGTAATTTCTCCGGAACACTTGAAGGGAGGATTATGATATGAAGAAAGACGGAAAGGAAGTAAGAAAAATGCCTGCAGATAAGGAAAAAGATAAGGCAAAAAACAAGGAAGAGGAACAGAAAGCCGGCAAAGAGAAAGCTGAAGATGTGACCGAAGAAACGGCAGAGGAAACGGCAGCTGAAGAACAGGAAAGCGCTGAAGGTTCAAAGGAAGAGGACACAGAGCAGGAATCCGGTACGGAAGAAGCTGAAAATAAAGCTGAAAATAAGGAAAAATCCGAAGCACCCAAGAAGGAAAAGAAGGGGCTGTTCGGCAAAGCCAAAGATAATGAGAAGGAAAAGCTTAAAGAACAGGTAAGCGAGCTGAATGACAAGCTTCTCAGGCAAATGGCAGAGTTCGAGAATTTCCGCAAGCGAAGCGAAAAAGAAAAGGATTCCATGTATGAGAATGGTGCCAGAAGCGTTATTGAAAAGCTCCTCCCGGTTGTTGATAACTTTGAAAGGGGAATGGGAACCCTGACCGACGAGGATAAGGAAACCGCTTTTGCCAAGGGAATGGAAATGATATACAAGCAGCTCATGGAAGAGCTGGACAAGATGGATGTTAAGCCCATAGATGCAGCCGGAAAAGAATTTGATCCTAATCTTCACAATGCGGTAATGCATGTGGATGATGAGTCTCTCGGAGAAAATGTGGTTGTGGAGGAGCTTCAGAAGGGCTACACATACAGAGGCACCGTGGTAAGACACAGTATGGTAAAGGTTGCTAACTAGCCGCAGAAATTCATTAAGCCGGCAGATGCAATATAAAACGAAACTATTCGGGACGGATTAAGGCAATTGCAACAGGAAGAAATTACGGGTTCCGAACAGTTGACCAAAACGAGCAAAAACAGATAAAACAGATAAAAACAGGAGGAAACGATCATGGGAAAGATCATAGGTATTGACCTTGGAACAACAAATTCATGTGTGGCTGTTATGGAAGGCGGACAGCCTACAGTTATAGCAAATACTGAGGGTGCGCGTACTACACCTTCCGTAGTGGCATTTACAAAGAATGGCGAGAGGCTGGTAGGTGAGCCTGCAAAGCGTCAGGCAGTTACCAATGCTGACAAGACTATTGCTTCCATTAAGCGTGATATGGGTACAGACAGAGGACGTACAATTGATGGCAAGAAGTACAGCCCTCAGCAGATTTCGGCAATGATACTTCAGAAGCTTAAGGCAGATGCTGAAGCTCATCTGGGGGAGAAGGTTACAGAGGCAGTTATCACTGTACCTGCATACTTCAATGATGCACAGCGTCAGGCTACGAAGGATGCCGGCAAGATTGCTGGCCTTGAGGTAAAGCGTATTATCAACGAGCCTACAGCAGCAGCTCTTGCGTACGGTCTTGATAATGAAAAAGAGCAGAAGATAATGGTTTACGACCTGGGCGGTGGTACTTTCGATGTTTCTATCATTGATATCGGTGACGGTGTAATCGAAGTTCTTTCAACCAACGGTGATACACATCTCGGTGGTGACGACTTCGACCAGAAGATCATTGACTGGATGCTTTCTGAATTTAAGGCAGCAGAGGGAGTAGACCTGTCAGGCGACAAGATGGCTATGCAGCGTCTGAAGGAAGCAGCAGAGAAGGCTAAGAAGGAACTTTCAGCTTCTTCTACTACAAATATCAACCTTCCTTTCATAACAGCTACTGCAGACGGTCCTAAGCACCTTGACCTTACACTTTCAAAGGCTAAGTTTGAAGAGCTGGTTCATGACCTTATTGAAAGAACAGCAATCCCTGTACAGAATGCACTTAAGGATGCAGGTCTTACCAATAGTGATATAGGAAAGGTCCTTCTGGTTGGAGGATCCACCAGAGTACCTGCAGTACAGGAGAAGGTTAAGCAGCTTACCGGACATGAGCCTAACAAGTCCCTTAACCCTGATGAGTGCGTAGCTATAGGTGCAGCAGTTCAGGGCGGCAAGCTTGCAGGTGATGCAGGTGCCGGTGATATCCTGCTTCTGGATGTTACACCCCTCTCACTCTCTATTGAGACAATGGGTGGCATAGCTACAAAGCTTATAGAGAGAAATACCACTATTCCTACCAAGAAGAGCCAGGTATTCTCTACTGCAGCAGATAACCAGACAGCGGTTGATATTAATGTCCTTCAGGGTGAGAGACAGTTTGCTAAGGACAACAAGTCCCTCGGTCAGTTCCGTCTGGATGGCATCCCTCCTGCAAGAAGAGGCGTTCCTCAGATTGAGGTTACATTTGATATCGATGCTAACGGTATCGTAAACGTTTCTGCTAAGGATAAGGGAACAGGCAAGGAGCAGCACATTACTATAACAGCAGGATCCAGCATGTCTGATGATGAGATCGAGAGAGCTGTCAAGGAAGCACAGGAATACGAGGCTCAGGATAAGAAACGTAAAGAGGCAATTGATACAAGGAATGAAGCTGACTCCATGGTATTCCAGGTAGAGAAGGCACTGAATGAAGTAGGTGACAAGGTGGATGCTTCCGAGAAAGCAAATGTTCAGGCTGATGTGGACGCTCTCAAGAAGCTGCTTGAGGAAACCAAGGATCAGGAGCTGTCAGAAGATCAGGTATCACAGATCAAGGCTGCTCAGGAGAAGATGATGGCATCATCCCAGAATGTATTCTCAAAGATGTACGAGGGTATGCAGGGCGGTGCTGCAGGAGCAGGTCCCGATATGAGCGGAGCAACAGGCAGCACAACAGGAAGTGACAGCTCTGACAGCAGCAATGGCTCTGATGATATAATCGACGGAGACTTCAAAGAGATTTAATACTGAACATGGGAAGCCGATAAGCAGATACCGTTTGTGGATCCGGGAAAAGCTGCTTGTCCGAAATGTGAATTCGTGATAATAGATGCGGGGCGGGGGATCATGAGATTTAGTCGATTGGTCTTCCCCCGTGTCTTGCGTTAAAGAAATTTATACTAAGCGACATATTTATGATGTGTATTAGTATAGGAAAAGAGTTGAGAGAAAATGGCAGATAAACGCGATTACTATGAAGTGCTTGGCGTGGATAAAAACGCTGATGCCGACACACTGAAAAAAGCATACAGACAGCTTGCAAAGAAATATCATCCGGATGTAAATCCCGGTGATGCGGAAGCCGAAAAGAAGTTCAAGGAGGCATCTGAGGCTTATGCGGTTCTTTCCGATCCCGATAAGCGTGCCAAATATGACCAGTTCGGCCATGCAGCATTTGAAGCCGGCGGCAGTGGATATGGTCCTGAAATGGATTTCTCCAGTATGGATTTCAGTGATATATTCGGCGATATATTTGGCGATCTGTTCGGTGGCAGCAGGAGAGGCAGTAACAGGAACGGTCCCAGAAAGGGAGCTAATATTCGTACCACTGTAAGGATGACCTTTGAGGAAGCTGTTTTTGGATGCAAGAAGCAGATCGAGCTTACTGTAAAGGAAAACTGCAAGACCTGTGGCGGCTCCGGTGCAAGGCCCGGCACATCAAAGGAAACCTGTCAGAAGTGTGGAGGTAAAGGTCAGGTTGTGTTCAGGACACAGTCATTTTTCGGAGTGGTTCAGAATGTGCAGACCTGTCCCGACTGCGGCGGTTCAGGCCAGATTATCAAGGAAAAGTGTACAGATTGCCATGGTACTGGATACGTGCCTATGAAAAAGCGCTTTGAGGTGGAATTCCCTGCAGGCGTTGATAACGGACAGTGCAAGAGAATGACCGGAATCGGTGAACCGGGTATAAACGGCGGCCCTCGGGGTGATGCTCTTGTTGAGGCAGTGGTTTCGCCGCATCCTATTTTCCAGAGACAGGATATGAATATTTTTTCAAATGTTCCCATGTCCTATGCGGTAGCTGCTCTTGGCGGCGAGATAATCATAGATACGGTTGACGGACCTGTAACATATGATGTGAAAGCAGGAACAGTGACGGATACCCAGATCAGGCTTCGAGGAAAAGGCGTACCGAGCCTCAGGGATCCAAAGACAAGGGGTGACCATTATGTTACACTGGTAGTGCAGACGCCTACGAAGCTCTCATCGAAAGCAAAGGAACTTTTGAGAGAGTTTGATAGGGAAACCGGTGACAGTCTGACAGCTGCGGAGCGATTTAAAGCAGAGCGTGCTCAGGGTGGAAATCCTGAAGCGAATAAGAAATCAAAAAAGAAGAGGGGGCTCTTCTCGTAAGGTAGGAAGTCATATACAAAGGAAACAGAAGATATAAGGCCGGTAGATGCCGGAGACGATCAGGGGGAATGTGCATGGGTAATCCTTTTGAAGATGCTTTAAAAAATGAATACACAGTAAAGAAGGCTTCAAAAAAAGCAGGACCTGAAAAAGATATAATAAAGCTGCTTGAAAATGAAGATGCTGTTGATCCGGATGCCATATACACGGGGGAGCAGCTTAAGGAAATCGCATCAGATAGCGCAGAGACGGTAGCAGATCTTAAGAAAAGGCTTGAATCGTTGCGCTACGATCTGGATATGATAGCCCGCGAGCTTAATGAAAAGCGTGATGAGCTTAAAGGCGTGTATAATGACATGACTTACGGTCAGCAGCACGACCTGATTGGACCGGGAGAAAAGATACACCACAGGATGCTGCAGGTAAATGAAGCGGCTGAAAAGCTGGGTGGTATGACGGACCGGCTGTCAGAGGCTATATCGGCGCTGGAATAAAAGTATGGTGACTTAATTAAAACCTTTGCCTTTTACAGGGCAGAGGTTTTTGTTATTATTCAAGTAAGTAAAATTTCTCACAGACCATATGTGTGGGATCATGATTTCGAAACGGAATATGAGCCTGTGCCTTTTTTGAATAAAAAAGCCGGCAAATCGGAGCGAGTATGAAGAAAAACATCAGCCTGTTGTATCCTGAAAACTATGACGCTGACAAACGGAAAGTGTCACAGATACATGGCATGGACTTTGTTGATGCATTGTCATTAAAGAGCATGATAGTGCTTGTAAATGAAACCTTCCGGGGAGCACCGCCTATAAGACTTACGGATTTTTTCACTACTGATGCAGAGGTGATAGCCTACAGGCTGGATGTGCTGGAAGAACTTGTGGATAATGCTGATCTCTGCGCTGTGCTTGAGAAAGCCCTGCCGGTAGTAAGGGGCATTTTTGATATGCATACTATCATAAACGGCAGTGCATCATTGGAAAAGTCACTTTCAGCCATCCGTATACTGGAGAGTTACATAGAAGTTACGGATATTTTTTATGACGGACTCAAGGATAAGGAAGTGCATTCTTCCGGACTTAAGGCACTGAAAAAAATGGTTTCGGAAACCGTGTCGGGAGATGAGTACAGGAACCTTAAGTCTGATCTGAATGAGCAGACAGTAGACTTTGGTGAGCTGAAGAGCGTGACCATAGGAGTGAATCTGGATGCCAATATGCAGGCTGTGGAAGCAGGACTTTTGTCCGTTAATACGGAAAGATTTAAAAAGGGCACACTGATCGGTAAAGTAACCGGCCTTGATAAGAAGGATCCATATACTCTTTTGTCGTCCCTCTATCCGCTTCCGAAAGGGATGACTGCCAGAAGTATAGGATTGGATACGGACAGCAGCGGCCAGTCACGGCCTGAATCTGTAATACCGGATACGGAGGTTTTAGCCAAGAGCATACGGCATGCTCTTGAGGATAATTATAAGAGCGCTATCAGATCTTTCGGTCCGGTGGTTGATAAATATTTCAGCGTGAATACTGCGGTTTATGTGACTCTTTTTTCGGAGATACGATTCCTGCTGGCTGAAGTCAGGTTCATAAAAGACATGAGGAAACTGGGTCTTAGCATGGTGAAGCCGGAAGTAAGAGGAATGTCGGATAAATGCTTTGATGTACAGGGAATATATAATGTGAACCTCGCCAGGAATATGTCCGGTGGGGAACTTGTCCGCAATGACCTTAAGTTTGACGATAATGGAAGATTTTATCTGCTGACGGGACCGAATCACGGAGGAAAATCAGTTTTTGCAAGGGCTGTGGGAACTGTGCAGGCACTTTTTCTGCTTGGGTGTTTTGTACCGGCTGATAGAGCGGTGTTAAGCCCTGTGACCGGAATTTATACTCATTTCACGACCGGAGATGATCGGGATTACGGACGGGGGCGGTTTGAAAGCGAGTGCGAGAGACTGGTAAAGATACTCAGGCAGTTAGGGGAATATGATATGCTGCTTATGGATGAGTCATTTTCCGGGACCGGTGCATTGGAAGCCTGTTATATAGCTTCGGAAGTTTTAACCGGAATCGGAGTTATAGGTTCCTGTGGGATATTTGTTACGCATATCCACGATCTTGCAGCCCAGACAGACAGCTTTAATTCGTACCCGGGCAACAAAGGGCATATAGATAATCTTTCGGCTCTTATGGAAGATAAGGAAAAGGGGAAGCGGAGTTACAGGATAGCCAGGGTGAAGCCTGACGGACTCAGCTACGCCAGTGACATTGCAGCAAAGTGCGGTCTGAATTTTACTGATCGGGGAAGCTTTGGAGCCTGAAATCCAGCCCGTATAGCGTAGGAATCGAAAATAGGGTAAAATGTAGAAGCGTATATTTTTTTGACTGATTCGGATTTGACTGCATTGCAATCTAGTTATCTTCTTTATGTGTGGAGGGGCATAGTTGGTAAGTGATGATACAGGAAAAAAAGTAAAAGAAAATGAACATTTTTACAAACAAAAAGGAGGAGACAGCAGAATGAAATTGAAAGCATTTATGACAGGAGCAGCACTCGCGTTGGCGGCAGCAGTTTGTTTCATGCCTGCAAGGGCAGAGGCAGCACCGGAGATAATGCCGGATGGAACGGTTTTTGATGGTGAGTACTATGCCGCAAACAACCCGGATGTGGTGGCTGCAATGGGAACGGATACGGCGGCTCTTTTTGCACACTATCAGGTATGCGGAAAGACGGAAGGACGCCTTGCTACAGCTGCATCAGGCGATGGCTTTGACGCTGCCTATTATGCAGCAAAATATCCCCAGGTGGCGTCGGTAATGGGAACAGATGAAAATATGCTTTTCTTCCATTATGCAGTATGCGGAAAGACTGAGGGACGTTTTCCTAATCAGGCTGCCGAGAACGGAAAAACTGCTGCCACAGTTGCAGCAGATAACAGTACTAATGTAAACTCATATGAATATAAGCTTTCTATGGCAAAGAAGGCGGCTGATTATGTAAATGCAAAGAGGGCAGAAGAAGGCAAGACTGCGCTTCAGTGGTCAGATGCGTTGGCAGAGGCAGCTATGGCAAGAGCTGCTGAGCTTGTTGAGTCAAATTCTGAAAACAGGCCTAACGGTTCTTCTTTTAAGTCACTTCTTAGGGAAAAAGGCATCAGCTATGATGAGGCTGACCAGTGCTATATTGTAGGTCTTGAAAATCCTGATGAGGCTGTTCGCAATTGGTCGAAGGGCAATAAGAAGGATGTTTTATTAGGAAGATATAAGAAGATGGCTGTAGGTTACGATCCTAATGCCAGTGGATGCTGGGTACTCATAGTGATAAAGTGATTACCTCCGTATGACAAATACGCTATAGCTGTTAAAGACTGTCCGTGCAGATGCTGTCCGGGCAGTTTTTATATTCTGCTTGTCTGGGTAACAGGTAATTACGATGCAGACAATCGGCTTTTACAGGAAAAGCAAATAGGATAAATTTATCTTTATGTATTAAAGCCTTCTTTGGTATAGTAATGAAGTAGCTGCTATAGTGGAGTAAAAGAGGAAAATAAAGTGTTAAAGTTTTATTTCGGTGCATCCGGATACGGAAAGACCACAAAAATCATAGACGATATAATAGAACGCTCAATTGATGAGCCAGACAGGCAGTTTACAATTATCGTGCCTGATCAGTTTACTATGCAGACGCAAAAGGATGTTGTGCTGCGTCATCCAAGGAAGGGCATTATGAATATTGATGTCCAGAGCTTCGGAAGACTGGGACACCGCCTGGCTGATGAGGTGGGGGAAAAGGACAGGCTTATACTTGATGATACCGGTAAGAACCTGATCCTTAGAAAGCTGTCTGCTGATCTGGGTGAAAAGCTTCCCGTTATTGGCAGCAGCATAAAAAAGACAGGTTATATCCATGAGGTTAAGTCTGCCATATCAGAATTCGAGCAGTACGGTATTGCGCCTTCTGACATTGACAAACTGATGGAGTTTACATCCGGTAAGCCTTTCCTTAAGGGGAAGCTCTCGGACCTTAAGTGCTTATATGAAGAAATGAACAGGTTCTGCGGTGAGAAGTTTATTACCCGGGAGGAAAAGCTGGATGTGCTGGCTGATGCTGTGAGTCGCTCTGAACGGCTTAAGGGAAGCATAGTTGCTTTTGACGGCTTTACCGGATTTACTCCTGTGCAGAACAATGTGATTACATCGCTTATGAAGACATGTTCAGAGGTATGGATGAGTATTATCCTGCCGGCTGAGGAATATGAGGATTACAGAAAACATAATGAGGATTACAGACTATTCTCGCTGAGTATGAGAACTGTTTTTTCAATGGAGCAGTTAGCGCATGATGCTGATTGCGGGAGGATGAAGGATGAATTTCTTTCAGACGGGGAAAAGAACCGTTTTGCAGGGAAAAAAGCTCTTTCCTGTCTTGAAAAAAGTCTTTTCAGGTCTGGCTGTAAACCTTTTTCTGAAAGTTTAAATGGGGAAATCAGCCTGTTTTTTGCCGAGGATCCAAGAGCTGAGCTCAGGGAAATATTTATCCGGATTGCTGAAATGACGCTTGAACAGGGATATGCATACAGGGATATTGCAGTAGCTGTTGGGGATACTGAGAGGTATCTGCCGTATATAAACGAACTTTCAGAAGAGTTCGGTATTCCTGTTTTTGCTGATAACAGCCATAGTCTTGAAATGAATCCCTTTGCAGAATTTATAAGGAGCGGACTGGAGACAGTAGCGGAAGGTTTTACATATGAGACGGTCATCCATTTTCTTCGTAGCGGCTTGACGGGCATATCAAATGAGGATGTGGACCTATTGGATAATTATCTGTTTGCAACAGGTATGCGGGGAGAGAAAAAGTGGGGGCAGGCATTTGCAAGAGTACCTAAATATATGAAGCTAATGGACAGAAGCGACAGCAATGTCAAATCAGAGGAGGGTACAGAAACGGAGACTCTGCTGTCTGTAAAAGCTCTGGAGCATATAAACTCTGTCAGGGGACAGGTTTATGACATGCTCAAGCCTCTTTTGCAAGTAAAAAAAGGAAAGACGGCATCCGATATCACAAAGGCGCTCTACGACTTTATAGTGTCGGCAGATATAGCAGGACAGCTGAGTGCTTGTGCAAAGC
>CAMOJK010000075.1 GCA_946616835.1 uncultured Lachnospiraceae bacterium | reverse complement strand
CTTTTGGGTGTGATAACACTGTATTTCTTTTTTATGATCTTCTTTGGATACAGCTTCAGGGAGTGGATCGATTACAGGAAGCTGCAGAGTGATCATGGGGATGTCATAGTTGAGATAGTTAAGTTTAATGCCGATAATATACATGTAAAGGTTAATGAAACGGGTTTCTCTTTTAATTACAGAACCATAGAACGCGTATATGAGACAGAGGATGAGTATATACTGATCCTGAATCTGCCGGGGATGATAGACCATGGTCAGGTGCTTTTTAAAAAAGGCTTTAAAGACGGAACGGATGTGGAAGCTTTTAAGGCATATATCAACAGACGGGCCGGAAAAATAATATTTGAGGATATGGATAATAAAGCTAAGAGTGAAAATGCATCGAAATAAGATGCATCAGGAAATACGGGATACTTTGGAGCTTGAGGGGAGACAGTATTGTGGCTGAGGACTTTGATTTCAATGATTTT
This sequence comes from uncultured Lachnospiraceae bacterium, assembly GCA_946616835.1. Classification (GTDB taxonomy): domain Bacteria; phylum Bacillota; class Clostridia; order Lachnospirales; family Lachnospiraceae; genus NK4A136. The sequence continues at coordinate 14,598 of CAMOJK010000075.1, read as the reverse complement.
GGGGATCTGGAAGATCTCTACAGTGAAGAAAACCTCATAGATCTCCTGTATAATGTACAGGAGACGCAGAATAAGAGTGACCAGTCCAAAAAGAATGGCCTGGGAGGTATTATGCCGGATTTTTCCGGTGATTCCGAAATGGATAGTGTGGCAGCGGAAAATCTAAGCGCACTGTCTGTGGAAAATGACGATTTTACAAAGGTTCTTGATGGTCTTGACCTGGATTCCATAGAAGCAACTGTTGAAAAAAAGGTCATTCCGAAATCTATTGATGAGTATGACAAATCTATTTACTCATTCCCACAGCTTGACGAGATTAAAAAAGGCATAGACCGGGGGCTGGATGTAACATATTATGACAGTGCCGATATGATGTTCAGGCAGATGCGTGAGATCAGAATGGGACTGGAAGCAAATCTGGATGTCAGTATATATGCTAATAAGTACTACCGGGACAGACAGATGCGGGAAATAAGGCTTGGCCTCATGGAAAGGCTGGATGTGAGTGATTATGCCCGCCTTATATGCAGTCTTTCTGATATGAAGAAGGCTCACCAGCGCCTGTTTACGGAACAGTTCAAGAAAGACAGGCATAAGCTTGACTATACGATAAAGGACTATAGCAGTGGTATAAGCGTCTGTACAAAGGAAGGCCATATGAAGGCTTATTTCAAGCTGACTGAAAAGTTGCCTGAAGACTTTACGGTGCCTGCTTTTTTCAGACTCGTAGACCGTATGGGAATAACCAATGGCTTCTGCATTGATATTGATACCATGAACCTTTCAGATTACGAGGTAGGAAAGGAATATCTGCTTGCGGAGGGTGAAGAACCTGCCGAGGGTGTAGATGGATATTATGAGTATTTCTTTGAATCATTTGATGAACCGCCTAAGGTAAAAGACGACGGAAGTATAGATTACAGGGCACAGAAGGAAATCTCTGCCGTTAGGGCAGGGGAAAAGATTGCACTTTACCATAAAGCAAGACTGGGTAAAAGCGGTATGACTGTTTCTGGCAGGGAGATATTAAGCTATGTCGGTCATGACCTGGATCCTCTTAATGCAAGTTTCATACACTGTCTGGATGATGGAGTTACATATGTATCCGAAAAGGGCGGCTATATCACTATGCAGAATGGCAGGCTTTCCATTTTCGAGCAGCTTGAGATTAAGGGTGATGTAGTATACGGCAAGGATAATATAAGTTTTAACGGCACCATACACATTACCGGGTCTGTTATGAAGAATGCCAGGGTTGAAGCAGAAGGCGATATAATCGTTGATGGCTATGTGGAAGGAGCAAGGCTTAAAGCAGGTAAGAATATTATCATAAGACGCGGTGTAAATGGTAATAATATAGGCATCATCGAAGCAAGAGGAAATATTGTAGCTGCATTCTTTGAAAATACGAATATTGTCGCCGGCGGCAATATAGAGGCAGGCTACCTCATGAATTCCATGGCATACTGCCGTGACAGTGTAAAGGTAGCAGGAAAGAAACCTCTCATATGCGGCGGCAAAGTAAAAGCTGCAAACAGTGTGACTGCCGGTGTAGTGGGAAATGAATCCCATGCCAGGACAGAAATTGAGGTGGGGCGCCTGAATGACTACGGAGAGCAGCTTTTATCACTGAATCAACGCATGAAAGCACTGGATGCCGATATGGAGCGCATAAGGGAGGGGATGAATGCAATCCTTGGCAAAGTGGGTGCACTTAAAGGTCGTACCCATCCTTCATACTTAAAGTTAGAGGATGCTCTGGAACAGCAGAAGAAACAGTTCGCAGTATTAAGGAAAGAACAGCAGAAACTTGATGAAAAGATAAATGGCACAAGCGATAATTTTATCCGCGTTACGGGTGTGGTATATGAGAATACACTCATAAGATTAAACGGAAATTTCCTGCTTACTGATAAGGACAGCCGTAATGTGCGGTTTTGCAGCCAGGGAAGACATATTATAGCCCAGTAGCATATTACTGGACAATGTTTCCATGAAACGCTTTGCGTAGGCCGATTGGGCGGCAGAAAGGAAGAGAGTGGAATATGAAAGATACGATTTTGGTTGCAGATGATGATTTAAATAATGGCGATCTGCTCCGGGAATTATTCCATGAGGAATATAAAGTGGCACTGACCTCTAACGGTCGTGAAGCAATGGAATATGTCATGGCGCATCCAAAGGATGTGATTTTGATGATGGTTGATGTCGATATGCCTATCATAGACGGCAGAGCACTTCTTAAGGTGCTCAAGCTGAAAGGTGTGATAAAGCATATCCCTGTACTAATGATGACCAGCAACAGGGATGAGGCACTCATAACCGAATGCTTTGAAAACGGAGCAATTGATTTTATTTACAAACCTTTTTCCCCGCAGGTTGTGAAGGGGCGTGTGAAAAATCTCATCAAGATGTACAGGAGCAAAGATGAGATGGAACTGCTCATTAAGCAGCAGACATCACAGATACTTGCGAAGAACAAAGAACTTAATGCTCTCAATGACCGCATAATAGAGGTTATGAGCTCCATGGTGGAGTTTAGAAATCTGGAATCAAGCACACATATCCAGAAGATAAAGGCTATAAGCAAGACCCTCGCAGAGGCACTTGAACATGTTTATCCAGGGGAATACAATATCACTCCGGAAAAAGCAGCTCTTATAGAAAGTGCATCGGCTCTCCATGATATTGGAATGATAACTATTTCGGATTCAATACTGCTAAAGCCGGGAAAACTTACAGCGGATGAATTCGAAGTAATGAAGTCACATACTACCATGGGCTGTGAGGTATTAAGTCAGATCCCTGAGCTTCGAGAGCAGAGATATTATGATTTAAGCTATAATATTTGCAGGCATCATCACGAAAGATATGATGGAAGCGGATATCCGGATCACCTGAAAGGGGAGGCTATTCCAATAGAGGCACAGATTGTTGCACTGGCGGATGTTTATGACTCTCTTATAAGTGACAGAACATACCGTGATGCTTTTGATATGCCTAAAGCATATGAGATGATAGTAAGCGGAAGTGCCGGCTCATTTTCACCGAAATTGGTAGAATGCTTTGCAAGGTCAAGGACCTCAATAGAAATCGTATGTAAGAGTTATAGATAAAAATAAGGAAGCCCACTTTGATGATTTGATCATACAGAGTGGGCTCTCTTTTTATTTGGGCCTTCTTTTCGGCGGTCTGCGCCTTGAATGCTTTCTTGTGGGATGGTCATCAGATTTTCTTTTTAATATAAGCTTGTCCGTATTTTTGGAGGAACGGTGGGCGTTTCTTCTCCTGAAATCCCTGCGTAGGCTGTTTCTGTCCTTAATTATTTTTCCACGCTCACGCTTGATACGGGCAAGTCGCTTGCGGTGTGCAAAGTATCCGCGGCTGAGCTTGTAGATAATAAAAAGCACTATTATGGCCCCTATTATCCCTAATATGGTAAAGAGAACATGGTAGACATTAATATAGATTTTCTCTTTTTCAGCTGGAGGTTCAGCTGCTGTTTCGGAATCATCATTATCGTTAGTAACCGCGGCATCTGCTGATTCGCTGCTGCCTTCATTTTCGTTATCTGCTGAAACCTTATTGGAGGCTGCGCTTTCGCTTACAGAACTGCCGTCAGCATTTTTTAACTGGAAATTAAAGCTCAGGGCAGCCTCAGGATTTAAGACTATGTCGGTGCTTCCAAGTTTTACCCCCGAGTAGGAGTACTCAATCTTTGCTATGGCATTTTCGGACAGATCATCATAGCTTATACCGGATGAAAGATCTGAAAATGTGAGTGTTCCCGGCAGGACTATGCCGGCAGAAGGAGCTGTTGCAAGAAGAGGGGCTGTGCTGCCGAATATGTCGGTTCCTGAATTGAAAAAGCCGGAATTGCTTATGGTATAGCCTGTTTCAAATTCATCCGGATCGATCACGGAGAAATTGTTGAAGCCGTATTCAAAGAGCTCTACGGTATCTGCAAACTGAAGTGGGCTTTCTTCCTTAAGGATCACGGCTACGAGCCTCATTCCGCCTCTCTCTGCGCAGGATACGAGTGTCTGTCTCGATGCGTTTGTGAAGCCTGTTTTTGAACCTACAAGGTCGGCATATTCATAATCTCCGCCGGCATAGAGCTTATTTTTGGAATGGAGCACATGTTCGCCGTGAGTTGCAGTTTCAGGAATAGTATAGCGGGGAGTGCTTGCTATACGGCAGAGATTGTCGTGTGAAAAGAAGGCTGTGCCGATAAGTGCCATATCGTGGGCTGTTGTGTAATGGTCATCATTATACAGTCCGTTTGCGGTGACGAAATGCGTACCGGTGCAGCCAAGCTCTGCAGCTCTTGCATTCATCATATCCACATATGCATCAATGGAGCCTGCAATATGCTCTGCTACCACATTGCAGCCCTCGTTTGCTGAATTTATAAGGATTCCATATAGCAGTTCTTCAAGGGTAAGCTGTTCGCCGGCTGTAAGTCCCATGCTTGATCCGTCTGCTGAATTTGCGTCAATGGCAGACTGATTAACGGTGATCATCTCATCCAGGCCGCAGTTTTCTACTGCAACCAGACAACACATAAGTTTTGTTATGGATGCGGGATAGAGCTTTTCGTCGATATTCTTGGCATAGAGCAGAGTACCGGTATTGGCCTCCACCAATATGGCACCCTCAGCACCTATAGCAGGTCCCTGAGGCCAGTTTTCTATTTCATTTGTCTGTACGGGTTCACTCTTCCTGTCCTCGGATTCCTGGTTGAGTTCATCCTGCGTAGCGAAGACTTCAAGTGTGAAACTGCTTTGTGTCACTAACAGTATAATAAGCGCACAGAAAAAAACGCCTGCCCGGCGCAGTGTATGCTTGCTGTTTTTCATTAAAAAGGGGATTATTCTATTCATGAGTTATATATCAAAACAATCTATAAGATTGATAATTCCAGGATTACTGCGGTTTACATAAATGGATTATAGCATTTTACAATGTGGCATGCAAGGAGAGTATTGAAACGTTACAGCTCACAGAACCATACCGGTCGGGGGCGTCTGTACCGCATATGATAGTGTATTGTATGGATGCCCGCGAACAATTATAATGAAATAGGTATATATGATCGCAAAAGCAAACCAGATATTCGCCGCGCGTGTCTCACACAAGGCGCCCGGCATAGAGGATTAATATGAAGAATGATATCATTGAAAGACTGAGGAAACAGGTAGGTGAATATTTTGTCGGAAAAAGTGACGTGACGGACAAGCTCTTTATATGTCTGCTTGCAGGTGGCCATGTGCTCTTAGAGGATGTTCCGGGAGTGGGAAAGACCACGCTGGCAAAGACACTGGCAGCTTCCGTTGATATGACTTTCGGAAGGATACAGTTTACGCCGGATACCCTGCCCGGAGATGTGGTGGGCTCCTCTATATTCAATATGAAGACCTCGGAATTTGAGTACCGGGAAGGTGCTATTCAGCGCCAGATCATACTTGCGGACGAGATAAACCGTACTTCTCCAAAGACCCAGTCGGCACTTTTGGAAGCAATGGCAGAGGGCAGCGTGACTGTTGACGGGACGGTATATAAGCTGCCGGAGCCTTTTATGGTGATAGCGACGCAGAACCCGGTGGAATTTATCGGTACCTTCCCTTTACCGGAAGCTTCACTTGACCGTTTCATGATGAGACTTTCACTTGGATATCCGGAGCCTGAGGAGGAATTCCGCATGGTAAGGAATTTTCTCGAAGGCAGAAAGCCGGAGAATATAAAGAGTATCTGTACTGCTGAGGATATTATCAATATACGCAGGAAAGTTGAAAAGGTACAGATAAAGGATAATGTTATTGAATACGCAAGAAATATTATCGATATGACGAGAAAGGAGCCTGCGTTTGTGCTTGGAGCTTCCTCCAGGGCTTTTCTGTATCTCATAAGGGCTGCGCAGGCCTGTGCATTTCTGCAGGGGCGTGATTATGTAAAGCCGGATGATATAAAGGATGTTGCCGTATGTACACTGCATCACAGGCTGAGTCTTACCTCGGAAGCCAAGATAAAGAAAGAGAATATTGATAATATACTGAAAGCCCTGATCCTTAATGTCAAAGTTCCCATGACTAAAACGGAAGCCTGAACAGGTACGATGACATATGAAGAGGAACAGGGTCATACTGATCATATTGTGGATCGTGTCTTTGGTGGGCATATCTTTTTACGGCGGAACAGTGAGCTACGGCTTTTTTGCGGCGGTTACACTTGTCCCGGTAGTATCAATTGTTTACCTTCTTTTAGTTTTTCTTCGTTTTAAGATATACCAGAAGATGGCTTCAAGACGTGTGGTGGCCGATGAGCTGTCTGATTTTTATATCACACTTCAGAACGAGGATTATTTTGCATTTACCAGCATTCGAATGATACTTTACAGCGGATTTTCAGAGCTTGAGGGGATTGATGCATCTGTTGAATACGAGCTGATGCCGCGTACCGGAATGAAAAGAGATACGAAGCTCTTATGCCGTTACAGAGGAGAGTATGAAGTCGGGGTAAAAGAAGTGGTCATCCGTGATTTCCTGAGTCTCTTTAGCTTCACTTATCGTAATCCGGAGCCGTTCAGGGTAACCGTTCTTCCTAAGATCGTTGCACTTGACAGTGTAAACACCGTTGAAGAATCCCTCGGTGCTATGGCAGATACCTATAACTCTGCTGGTGAGCCGGATGTGGTTGTAAGGGAGTATTTGCCCGGGGATGATGCCAGAATGATACATTGGAGGGCAAGCGCAGGTAAAGGAAAACTGCTGGTCCGCAAAACAGTCGGTATAGAAAAACAGGGCATAGGCATCGTTATGGAGCCGGCAAGATATTCCGAAGATCCTGCAGTCTACCTTCCGGTGGAGAACAGAATATGTGAGATCGTGATAGCACTGACCATGTATTACCTGAATGCACGTACTCCTGTCAGTGTATTCATGCTGCAGGATGAAATGTCGGTTGACAGGGTGAGGGATACTGACGGGTTCAATGAATTCTATTCACGTATCTCCGCATATCATTTTGCCGCAAAACCGGATAAACAGGGCAGGATGGCTGAACTGCTTTCCGGCAGCAGTGCAGTGATAAACAGCAGGATACTGATACTGGTTCTTTATGAAATAAGCCCTGAGACTGAGAAGCTTATCCGCAGTCTTGGACAGGGTGGTGTGTATATTCTGGTATATATCGTAAATGAAAGCCAGGATAAGGATTTGGTGTCATTAAACCTCCCTCGCTGCGCTATACATACTGTATCGCCTCAGGCTGATCTGAAGGAGGTACTGTGATGATAAAGAAGATGCTGTATGATGCGGTATATATATTGCCTGTATTAATGGCTCTGCTTCTGTGGTATCTTTCTGATAACAGTGCGGGAAGGATCTATATTAAGTCGGGTATCATATCGATTACTGTAACGGCAGTCGGAATTCTCCTGCTGCATCTTAAGGCTGAGGGAAAGATAATATTAAGCGGCATTCTTATTTCAGCTGTCCTGGCGGTATTCTTTATCTGTCCTGAGGAGTTACGGGAAAGGCTGCTCACGGAGCATGTTGACATCCTTATATGCATCAGCATAGCGGCTGCGGTATTTTTTATAACACGGCTTTTGATAAGCTTCAGTGCAGGACGGCTTGTTCTGGGGCTAACTATGGCGACGCTCCTAATAGCCGCTTTGGCTATGGGCGAAAGTCCGGATAAGTTGATTGTTGTACTTATGTTAGGAACAGTATTCAGCGTTGCAGCGGACGAGATACAGGTAAGATGGAAAAAAAAAGGGGATACGGGGCACAGGGAACATCTGGCTGCTATTTCGCCGTTTATCATTCTATTTATCATATGTATCCTGATTGCTCCGGTTTCTGATAAACCCTATGATTGGGGATTCGTAAAGCGCATTGTTGCAAGTGCGGCAGAACAGATAGAAAAGATAGAAAATAAAATGGCAAAGGAGAGCGTTAAGGGGTATGGCGATACCTTTATAGGTTTTTCTGAAGAACCTGGCTTTGGTGCTGAGCTTAAGCCGAATGATCATCCGGTACTTGATGCATATTTTGGAGCCGGTGTACCATTTGCAGTTTATTTGTACGGGAAAAGCTTTGACACATTTACCGGCAGGGAATGGGACAAGAGCTACACGGAGGAAAGTGCAGACAGGAAAATGGATACGCTTGAGCTTGTTTACGGCGTTTCACTTGATCCGGATGCAGATTCGAATGAGTATTACAGGGATTCATATCTCAGGCTCAGACTTCAGGATGATGCGCCGGAATATCTTTTTGCTCCGGATAAGATCCTTAAGCTTAACACAGAGGATGAAACACTGAATGTTAAAGAGGCAGGAGGTGACCTTTATTATGATCGGACAGACGGGGCAGTTTCCTATTCGGTCAGGTATTATTATATAAATAATAACAGTCCGTCTTTTATAAAAATGGCTGCAGATATGCGGGCTGATGATGAGAATGTATGGCGTGAAGTTACGGAAGAGTACAGCGTTTCGGATAATTCTGAATACAGCTATGACAATTACCTGGTATACAGGGAGAGGATGAAGTCGGTATACCTGCCGGAAACAAAGGTGTCAGAACGGATGGAAAGTTTTCTTAATGAACTTATGGAAGGTGCAGACAGTGACATGGAAAAACTGAGGCGCATAGAGGCTTTGTTATCCTCCATGGAGTATTCTGTGAATCCTGGCCCTATGCCTCCGGAGGTGGATACAGCGGAGGAGTTTCTGGACCATCTGATCTTTGAAACTCAGACCGGCTATTGTGTGTACTATGCTACGGCTTTTGTACTGCTTGCAAGATATGAAGGAATCCCGGCAAGATATGTGCAGGGATTCCGGGTAATTCCTCAAAAATATTCGGCAGTGACAGTGACCGGCAATTCGGCACACGCATGGCCGGAGTGTTATATAAACGGCGTAGGCTGGGTAATATTTGAGCCGACACCGGGGTATAAGGTGGATCGGTACTGGCTGAACGGAGATGATAACGATATTGCAGACATGGAGAGTGTCTCCTTTAATCATACAGTTTCAGTTAATGCAGTATCTGCGGATGCGGCAGACGAGGCGGAGGGGAAAGCAGCGGGATATAACGGAAGTGTTTTGTATTATGCGGTTTTGATCATGGTGATAACCGTTATTGTGACACTGTTTCTGATGCTTGCCATAATTGTGATACGTAAACTTCAATTTTTCCTGATGAATGATGAAAAGAAATTTGTTACAATGTTTGAGCACAATATGCGCATGCTTCATATCACAGGGCTGGATATCGGAGCCGGTGAGACTCTGGAGGAGTTCATACATCGGGCTGGCGCTGTAGTGCCGTCTGAGCTGCTTGGGTTTGTCACTGTCTATGAGGAATACCTATATAAAGGGGCTGTTCTCAGGCAGGAGGATATGGAAAAAATGCGGAAGGCAAATAATGCGCTTATGGGCTACGTTAAGAACTTAGGCATGACGAAAAGACTGAGACTATTCTGGACACTGTTTTAGTGATCATTCGGAAAACTATGCTGTTGCGCTGTAATTGCGGGTGTTGTTCTGAATGGATCGATGAGTGGGAAGTAAATATAATTTTATACAGGAGCAGATATGAGATTAAGAAATATAACAGGATCAAGAGATATAATTGCAGAAAGTGATTTTGTCATTCATGATGAGACAAAACGGAAGGGACAGTGGAAAGAGATATTCGGGAATGACCTGCCCATAAGACTGGAAATCGGTATGGGTAAGGGAAGATTCATAATGGATATGGCGGAAAAATATCCTGATGCTGATTATCTTGGGATAGAGAAGTATTCTTCCGTTCTTCTGCGCGCTATACAGAAGATGGAGGAAAGGGTGGAGAAAAATGAAAATCTTAATGTCCGTTTTATCAGGATGGATGCGGAATATATCTGCGATGTTTTTGAAGAAGGGGAGGTAGACCGTATATATCTTAATTTTTCCGATCCATGGCCCAAGGACCGCCATGCCAAGAGACGGCTTGAGAGCAGGCAGTTCCTTGAGCGCTACGACCGGATATTGAAAAAAGATGGTCGTATAGAGTTCAAGACAGATAACAGGGCGCTGTTCGATTTCGCCGTTGAAGAAGTGGAAGCGAGTGCCTTTAAGATAACAGCTCTTACATATGATCTGCATTCGGATAAAGATTTGATGCAGGGAAATGTAATGACGGAATACGAAGAGAAGTTTTCTTCCATGGGTAATCCCATTTGTAAGTATATTCTGGAAAGAAGATAAAAATACCCAATTTTTTACTAATGAAAAAGGCACCGTCTCCCGACGGTGCCTTAAATCTTTTGAGTGTGACTATTCTACCTTGAAGTAACTGATATTTTCTCTCAGCTCTTCGGCAAGGGTCTGTAATTTTCCTGCGGATTCGCTAATTATCGTGAATGTTGCATTAAGCTCTTCCATGGAAGCGTTTGTTTCTTCAGTGGAAGCAGCGTTTTCTTCAGAGATTGCGGACAGGTCTGAAATGATCTCCAACAGTCCGTTCTTAGCATCGTTCAGTGACATAACCTGTTTGGTGATGCTTGAGGATGTATCCTTAACACTTGCTACATTACCGGACATGATCTCCATATTGCTCTTGGTGGAGTCGAGCTGCTCAGCCTGTACACTGAAGCTTTCATTCAGCTTTTCCAATACATTTACGGAGGAAGCGGAATCTGCCAACAGCTGCTCAACAATGGATTTGATCTTTTCAGCACTGTCGCTGGACTGGTCAGCGAGCTGTCGTATCTCATCGGCTACGACTGCGAAACCGCGGCCTGCGTCGCCGGCACGTGCTGCCTCTATGGAAGCGTTCAGTGAGAGTAGGTTAGTCTGTGTAGCGATATCTGTGATGGCCTGAGTAAACTCGGATATTGATTTTGCGGAATCATTGGTTGAATTGATGGTATCTCCGATATCTTTTACTGATGCAGTAACTTCCTCACTCTGGCGGATCAGCTTATCCAGTGAGCTCATTGACTTGTCGCAGGCTTCCTTCATTTCCTCTGCATAACGGTCCATTTCGCTGACTGCCTCGGTTATATTCTCAATATTTCTTCCGATATCGTCTGTATTGCCGGCAGCGCTTTCTACGCTTTCAGCCTGTGATACGGCACCCTTGGAGATCTCTGTTACGGCATCGGTTACCTGACCGGAAGCCTGAGCTGCCTGTGAAGCACTGTCAGCGAGTTCTGTGCTGGTATCGGTTACTTCGCCGGACATGCTGTTGCTCTGTGACATAACATCACGAAGCTTCATGGTAAGCTTTTTAGCGCTCATAGTGATCTTGCCGATTTCGTCTCTTCCTATCCTGGAATCATCAGGGTAGGAGATGGTAAGGTTACCTTTTGCAAGCTCCTCAAGGTCATTTGTGATCCTGTTGATCCCGGAACGGATCCCGTGCATAACGAGAAGTACCAGAATAGCAAGGATAACGATCAGCGCTGCAAAGATGAGAGAGATAACTATGATCTTGATCCTGATCTCAAGTACCAGGGCCTTGTGCTCGGATTCGGCCCAGGCCTCTGTGATCTCCTGCATATTGTTTAAGGAACTTCTTGCTGTAGAGAAGGTGTCATGGAATGCTTCCCAGTCACCGGTATTATCCTTTACATTATAGGATGCTTCCCATGCAGCCATATCTTCCTCAAAATTTACGGCTTCATCGGCAAAGGTTGTGCCGTCTGCTGACGTAATCTTGTTGAAAAGCTCATCATTAGCCTTTGCAGCTTCTATAGCCGCATTTACATTGTCATATACCTGCTGTTTGTTGGAATCATAATCGTCCAGAGATCCCGGCATCTGAGATGCTGCGAATTCGGGAGGAGCTTCAGTAAAACCGTTTGCGAAATCGTAATACTCCATGGCGCCCTTCATGGACTGGTAGAAATCGCGGTCGGCATTCAGAAGACTGCTGTTTACGGTGTAGAGTGTATCGTAGTAAACTTCAGCCACTTCCTTCTCTGTGCTGCTGATCTCAACAGCCATAAATATCACGGAGATTATCAAGGCTATGGACAGCGGAATCGAAATAAGCAGAAGTTTTCCACGGACACTGACGTTGTCTAATAATTTCATACGCACATACCTTCCTTTTTGTTTTTTTTCTGAAACCAAATTGTATAGAACAATACAATTTTACCATGAAAATCAACGAAAAGCGTGTACGAATTGAATATATTGTATTTATTTATTGTATTTATTGAAGAACTTAATATGTTTACGGCAGTAAGTATTTGTTCACAAGTACCTGCCGCCGTAAATTATTACAGAGCTTTCTTTATTTCATCAAGAAGTTCGTCATAGTTTTCAAAAGCGGGAAGCTCGGGATTGTCTTTGATTATCTGTTCTGTAGACCTGAAAAGGAATCCTGATTTGCTTGCTTTTATCATGGCTAAATCATTGTAGCTGTCGCCGCTTGCTATGGTATCGTATCCTATGGACTGAAGTGCCTTTACTGTGGTGAGTTTTGAGTCGGCAATCCTCATCTTAAATCCTGTGATCTCACCGTCTGAGGCAACCTCAAGGGAATTACAGAATATGGTGGGCCATCCCAATTTTTTCATGAGGGGAGTGGCAAATTCGGAAAATGTATCACTTATTATTATGACCTGGGTTAAGCTTCTCAACTCGTCCAGGAATTCTTTTGCTCCGGGGAGAGGATCGATGGTTGCGATCACTTCCTGGATCTCTTTAAGACCGAGGCCATGCTCTTTGAGAATGCCCAGACGCCATTTCATCAGCTTGTCATAGTCCGGTTCATCCCGGGTAGTGCGCTTTAATTCGGGAATACCGCTTGCTTCGGAAAATGCTATCCATATTTCAGGTACAAGTACGCCTTCAAGATCCAGACAGACTATATTCATGATGATCCTCCTAACGGAAAATTGTATTTAACGATTGCAATGCAGGCGGACTTACCGCTGCATCATAGTATTTTAAGGGCATTTATTCCATGAGTCAAGAAAAAAGAGATACCAAGAATTCTTTTATTATGTCTACTGCAGTGATATATTTTAATCAAGAGGAGGTCAAGGGGGATCGAATCTGTTTTTTTATGTAAAAGGTAGTGGGAAAACTTTTTACGGGAATAGGGAAGGATAAAGAATATGAATAAAAGGATTGGAAAGAGCAAGGGCTTTTCCCTTGTTGAGCTGATTATTGTTATCGCGATAATGGCTATTCTGGTGGCTATTATGGCACCTGTACTGTTAAGGTACATTGAGAAGTCCAGGGTATCGGCAGATATGAAAATGCTTGATTCCATATACGTGGCGTTAGCTTATGCCGCTGCAGATCCGGATGTAGTGCAGCAGTCGGATTCCATGACCGAAATTGAGAATATGGTAAACAATCCCGTGAAGCTCGAGGATATAGATACGACCACGCTTTTTTGTCAGGAGGCACTTGATACCCTGGGGTGGTCCAGTTTTTCACAGGCTGACTATGTACAGCTGATTCAGTCAGCACATACATCAGGCAGCACCATATATGTCCAGTACAAGGGCTCTGCAGATAATCCTTTAGCGATGTGGATAACGGATACTGACAATACAGGAAAAAAGCATCACTATGCAGGTCCTCCGACAACAGGTGTAACTGCATGGCGTGCCCTTGAAGATCCGGATGATGATGCATCAAAGGTTGTTTCCATACACTGAATGTTCTTACAAATACTGAAACACACCACTTGCTGATCGGCTTCCTGCGGATCATATTTGGAGAGTTTTAGGTGGATTTACAGATTAAAGACTGACGGTTTGCAGGCTGTCAGTTTTTTTTTATTCTTATTAAATTAATTAATCTCTTGACAGAATATGGGTTTTAAGATAAAAATAACCCGTTGTCAAAGATCGTACCTGATCAAATCACCGGAGGCAGAGGATAATGAGTAAAGTGAAGGATTTTCTGAAAAAGAAGGATGTTGAGATATCATTAAAACGGTATGGCATTGATGCACTGGGAGCTATGGCTCAGGGACTTTTCTGCTCTCTGCTCATTGGAACCATAATTGATACTATAGGCAAGCAGTTTCATATAGGCTTTCTTACACAGACTGTTGCGACTGTTGCGGAAAAGGAATATACGGTAGGCGGACTTGCAAGTGCAATGAGCGGTCCGGCTATGGCTGTTGCCATAGGATATGCATTAAAGTGTCCGCCGTTAGTCCTTTTTTCACTTATTGCGGTTGGGTTTTCATCCAATGCCCTTGGCGGTGCAGGAGGTCCTCTTGCAGTGCTGGTGGTTGCGATTTTTGCGGCTGAAATCGGAAAGCTTGTTTCTAAGGAAACCAAGGTTGATATACTGCTGACACCCCTTGTAACAATCGGAGTAGGAGTAGGTCTGTCAGCGCTTGTGGCACCGCCTCTTGGAAAGGCTGCCATGTGGACAGGAAATCTCATTATGTGGGCTACGGAACTTCAGCCTTTCCTTATGGGAATACTTGTTTCCGTGTTGGTAGGAATAGCGCTTACGCTGCCTATTTCTTCTGCGGCAATCTGTGCCGCTTTCGGACTGACCGGTCTTGCCGGCGGAGCTGCTGTGGCAGGGTGCTGTGCCCAAATGGTAGGCTTTGCGGTTAT
>CAMOJK010000074.1 GCA_946616835.1 uncultured Lachnospiraceae bacterium | reverse complement strand
GTATACAGGTAAATCCACGAACCTACAAACTGGAGGTCATTACATATTGTCTAAAGACGAATGGTGTGCACTTAGAGGCACACGAATTTTCTACAGTTCATCTGCTAATAGAAAATGGTTACAATATAGAGCTTATACCACCTTCTCAGATAGAAGGTATGAGAACTCCAGATATGGTCATGAACGGAAGCATCTGGGAAATGAAGAGTCCAGACGGCGGAAGCAAGCAGACCATAAAGAACAATATTCAAAATGCTAAGCATCAGGCTTGTAACATGATACTTGACCTTCGTCGCTGCAAAGTTCCAGAAGCTCAGGCTTTAAAGGATGCAGAAATGCATTTTAAACTCTCCAAAAGATTACGAAAACTTAAGATAATTACAAAAGATGAAAAATACTTGATTTTAGTAAGTGAGAATTGTATCATAGAGATAACAAGGTGTGGACCGTCATTGAATATGTGAGGGGGCTACACCATTTTTTTAGCAAAAAATAGTTTATAACATCCATCATTCTGAACGCCTCTTATTCTTCCGGACATTTTTAACAGCCTCATCAATATCCGACTCTTCCATTCCCACTTCAGATGCCCAGTCCTTTGCCGCATCCATCAAAGAAGAAAATTCTGACAGTTCCGGCTGCCTGATCGGTTTCATTAAAATATTAACCCCGTCACTCATTACAACCATCCGGATTCCCCTTAACCCCTCCTCGGCAAGATTTTCTTACATACATTTTAATATACAGACAGCATTTTGAGAACAACAAACATACAATAAAAAAGCATCTCACAATTGATTTGAGGATGCCTTTTATGTTCTATATTCTCCGGTTATGCGTAAGCCATTTGTCTGTTATTTGTCAAAAGCTCGATAGTTTCAACACCTTCGATTTTATTAAGTTCTATCATTTCCGGAACAGCATTTTTAATTTTTTCAATAAGAGCGTCATAAGAGCCTGATTCCAGAACGATACCCAATGTATCGCAAACAGCAACCCATACTTCTGCTTCTTCATCCCAATGAATATTTACTTTTATGTTCATACAGCCACCTCACTCATACAACAAGTTTCCGTATGATTTAATTATATCACAATCGGATAAAAATCAGTTTGAAATATCTACCTAAAAAGCATCTCCCAACCAACCTAATGATCGAAAGATGCCCTTTTCTCTTAATATTTATATCGGATTGTTCCGTATCTTTCCTTATATGCCGGTTTACATGAATGTCATCTGCCTTATCTGCCATGTATTGTCGATACTATTATGGAACATATAAACCTCTGTTCCGGGGGTTATATCACCTGTCTCATCATAGTAGCAGATGTAGATTACATCATTGTCACCCTTTACATCATATGCATAAGGATCTGCCTGATGCTTACCTACTACTATGCCTATCATATCGTATTCAGGGAAGTCATTGATGCCGCCGTTTACCTGCTCTAATGCTTTGTCTGTAAGGTTAATATTCTGTGTCATGATTGTTTCCTCCTTAGTCTGTTTGTCTTACCCTTTATGCTTGGGCTTTCCTTTGATGATTTGAATATATCAGACGGAGGGTATGGGATACAATGAATCATGCGTAGGTGGTCGGTATATGTGCGTAGGTGGTACTATGCTCCTATGTGAATGAAAATCTTCTCATCATTTATATCAAACTGCTCGGTTACATCTCTATATCCTTTCACCTGGACAGAAACTTTGACCTTAGAAGCAGTATCTCCAGGTGTTATGTAGATTATTACAGTCTCATGCTCCCGGGCATTCGTTTTCATAATTTCTAACTCTGCCGGTATTGTCCTGCCAGCAACATAAAGATCAAACCTGTAATAAAACATTCCATATGTGGCTAAATGGTTAAATTTTCTCGAACTTTCTTTATGTGCCTCATTTAATTCATACTGCCATTCCACATCAGATATCTCATAGTCAGATTTTATCGTGACATCTCGGTGGAACATATATTTAGATAAGGCAGTAATTATCAACAGGAAAATAACAGAGGCGATTGCAAAAGCCCTCAGAAAACCAAAGACTGTGGATTTTTTCCATTCTTCTTTACTCGGCAGTAATTTCATCATGTTATTTATTGTATCATAATTACAGGACTTACAATGAGTGCCATAAAAGCATCCCTTTACAGTTATAAATATGTCAAGTTTCTTTTGATGCACAAAAAAAAGAACCACCTTCTCAAGAACCAGTTCTGTACTTACTTTTTCGGTGAAAGAATCAGATAAATCCCGGTTCCTGCAGAAGTTATCTCTATATATACATTTTCAGAAACTGAATCCTTGTATACCGGGTAGGATGTCTTTTCGCCATCTATTATCACTGCTATAGGCATACTGCTATTGGAATATGCCATCGAACTTTGAGAAGAGCTTAAATCCATACCGTAATATTCAAGCCCGCTTGAATTATAGGTTACGCTTTGCTGATCCCATTCATAATCAACGCCATCCACCTCAGCCTGAATTGTTTTGTCTTTGTAATATTCCAGATATCTAAGACGAGAGTAATTCATCTCGCATACTATGGATCCGAAACCCGCAGTTATAAGATATCCGAATATAAGACCGCTTCCGACGATCCAGATCCATTTTTTCTTTATGAATATTATGAGTACAGCTATAAAGCCGATACCAAGAAACGCGAATATAAAGCACCATGCATAGTCGTAGGTGTATTTTAAAGGTTTCAGGGTACTGTGAACACTAAGAAAAACTCCGAATGCCAGTATCAGGATCTCTATTATCGTGAATAATGAAATCTGTTTTATCAGGCTTTCTTTGTTTTCCTTAGCCATCCTACATGTCCCCTTGTCTTACACTGTTCCTTATTTCCAGAATCGGTTAATCATTCGTTCCATATATCTTAAACTAAACCAGTTGTTTCCCGCATTCCGGACAGAATCTGCTTCCGGCCTTAGCCCCACAGTACTGACAGAATTTAGGGAAACTATCCTGTGCTGCTGATGCTTTCGGTGCACTGACAGCCGGGGCAGCCGCCGTAGCTTTCTGCATCATTTCGTTCAGCTGTGCAGCCGAGAAAGAACTATCAGAAACAGTCTTTTTTAACCTCTCAGCGGATTCTTCATCAGGTCCGATATTCATTATCGTGATTGCGGTCGCTTCAAGACCGTATTCCTTAAAGCCCTCAGACATGCTCCTTGCTATTTCACGCGACTGTATCTGAAGAGACATGGCATCCACGGTTCCACTTAATGATTCTACTGCCTTCATAAGCTGATCTACAGCAATCATTTTCCCTTTATTCTCTACATCATCCGGACTTGTGTATTTTGCCGGATCCTTAACAATCAACCTAGCACTTCCCGCAGCACGAACATAAACATTCATACCGGTCTTTCCGTCCCGAAAAGGTATCGGATACTGTGTACCAAAGCGTATCGCTATTTCCTGATTAATCTGCTCCATGTTATCCTCCTGTATTCTTTGAATTATATATTTCGTTTTATTTTTGTCTTCCAAAGTTTAGGCTTATCTCAAACATGCTTTTCCTTGAACTTCTCGGCATTTTCTTTAGCTAAATCCATATTGCCACGTTCAAGGAAAGACATCTGTTCTTCCAGAAAACTGATGCACTTCCTGTATTTTTCTACTCTTTTCAATGCTTTGTCATCTATGACATTCAGCCTTGTAAGGTCGGAATTATGCCTTAAATCGGCAAGCTTAACCCCGACAGCAGTAATATTTAAGGACAGATCAGATACATATTCATAGTAGTCCTTATCATCTGTATGAGTCAAGAGTCTTAATGTGTCAACTACCTCATCTCCGAACCCCATGCCGGACAGGTCTTCAAATGTTGTATCAGTATCCTCCACCACATCATGCAGCAAAGCAACACATACAGACACTTCATCCGTCATCTGTTCAGCTAAATGATACGGATGAAAGGCATACGGAATACCGGATTTATCCACCTGGTCCTTATGCTTTGAAAACATAAAAATCATCGCTTTCTTGGTTTTGTCTGTGTAGATCATTCGAGATACCTCCCGGATAGATAAGATGACATTGACAACATAGATATTATAACACTTACAGTGTCATATATCCGTATAGAAGCCTTTTAGAAATCCTATCCGGTATATAATTTAACAAACGAAAAACCCACAAACCTTATGTTTGCGGTTTTTTCACTCTTGTTTCACTGTATTGACATTGAATATACGCCGTGTTGCAATAACAACATAAGGAGGAAATACATTAGCGCTTCAACTTCCTGTATATTCATTACCATTTTGGCGAGGATATGCTCAATTTGTACTTTTAAACTTTCCCTAAAATCCGGAGTAGAAAAGAAAAAAACAGCCCCTCCATTACGGAAGAGCTGTTTTGTGTCTATATATCAATTTGCTTCCTTTAGCTGATTTATATAAACACTTCAGATTTTAACTTCTTGCCGATAGCTTCAGTTTCTCTCAGTTCCCCCTCAGTATATCCTGACTTATTCATCAAATGAAATCCGCTGGTCGCGGCATCCGGTTTTCAGTACAGCTTACAGAAATTCAACCACGCCGTCCTCAATCCTGTACACGGCTCCGGCTACCACAAGTCCCTGCTCCTCGTCCTTCTGTATCTCCAGGCTATCCTCAATATGCCGGATACTGTGCTTCACATTAAGAACCGCAGCCCTATAATCATCGGTTTCATCCCCGATAGCAGCCTTTATATCATCCGTAATGTACTTGATAAAACCATCCGGATCGTGATGTATGGCCGCCGCCACTGCTCCGCACCCGGTATGACCTAATACCAGGATAAGCTTAGTTCCCAGGTGGCCTGCCGCATACTCTATGCTCCCCAGCTGATGATCGTCTATCACATTTCCTGCCACCCTTATGGTAAAAAGATCCCCGATTGCCGCATGGAATATCCTCTCCGGTATCACCCTGGAGTCGGAACAGCTTATGATTATGGCGTATGGCTCCTGCCCGTTCTTTGCAAAGTGTTCCAGAATCCCCGGTGAAACATCCGACTGAAATATGTCTATGGATGTATACAGCCTGTTTCCCTCTTTTAATCTTTCGATAGCTTCTGATGCGGATATCATTTTGTTCCCCTCTCCTCAATGTACTGCTCCAGTATTTCTGCGGCATCACCGATTATCTCAGCACAGGGGCGCTTTTTGTAGTACGCCTCAGTACGGGCCTCCGGGGTAGGCACATCATGCCGCACGCTTAAGCCCAGCATTTCACGGCAGATTATGGTGCCATGCTTTGCCTCGAACCTGTGTGCCAGCTCCTGTATTCCGGCATAATGCTCTGCCTTTACCTGTCCGGTCTCCGGACCGTCATACCCGTACAGAAGGCCTGCCACCATAAACATCCCGCTGACGGAACCGCAGACCTCGCGAAGTCTCCCCATACCTCCGCCGAAGGATGACGCCATCTTCATAAGCATTTTCTCATCTGCCGGAAGCAGATCAGCAAATGCAAGCACTATGGACTGAGAACAGTTATATCCTTTCTTGAAATTAGCCATCGCAGCTTCTCTTCTTGTCATATTCTTCTCCCTATCCCTGCATCCAGGGGCCCTGTCCATTGTTCCCATTGATCATCTGCTGTACTTCATCATTTTCCGACCTGCTGTAGAAGAACAGCACCAGCGTAATATATACCAGCTGAAGTATCAGTGAGATCAATGCCACAAATTTTAAATTACTGAAAAAAAGTCCTGCCACAAACAGAATGAAATACGGCGGAAACTTGGCCATGAAGGTGATCTTGAACTGCTCACCGCTATCAAGCTTCGTTTTATATGCCATGTCGGAAATAAGCCCTGTAAGGAACTGCAGTATGGCAGCAACAATGCAGTACACTATTATGCTGCAGATCAGCCCGAACAGATCCCAGACGAGGACGACACCGTATAATAAAGGCAGGTATTCATCACACAGCCGGTCTTTGTCTATGTCTATATTTCCAAACTCCGCATAATCAAAGACCTGGGTTTCTCCATCGTCATGCATACCGCCTCCGCGTCGTCCTATGATCAATACCGAATCATGACCTCCTGCTACAAGTGCATCAATTTCCCCCCGGCTCACATGATCCACACTATCGTCAAATACCATATATACGCCATCTTCATCAAAACGATATGGACGCTCCAGTTCAAGGATTCCGTTTTTTAGCGCAAAATAAGGACATTCGTCCTCTATCTGCGAAATGAAGCGGTACATGCCTATCAGATCTTTTACTCCCTTCACTGCCCAGAGAAGAATAAAACACAGAAGTAACGAAAGCACGATTTTCCAGCCTTTTTCTTTTACAGCTTTGTGATACTTAAAAGGCAGAAAGCAAAATACAGGTGCAGTTAAAAAAATCATTTTACAATATCCTCCGTTACAACTATTCTATGTCTTTACTCCTGGCCTGCCGTATCTTTATCCACTCCCATATTCCAAGTATAATGCAGCCGAGTCCATAGCAGACAATGTCCTTTATATAAAAGGTTCCTCCGATAAACTTCAGTCTCAGTTATCAGGATACCACTCTTCGATCTGCGCAGTAGGTATCTCGAAATGCTGGTAATCCTTGCGGTCTTCCCAGGCGCCGCCCCATTCAAACCCTTTTTCTATAAAGAGCTTATAGCAAAGGTCATTCTCATCGATCTTGTACGGAAAATCAGCCTCCCTGTCCAGATAGGGTTCACCGGTAACAGGCTCTACGATCCTTTCACCGTCAACGACTTTTGTATAAGGATTGTAGAGAGTATTGATATCTACAGCCAGTCCCAGACCGTGCTTGGAAACCTTTGTCGTATGTGAGATAAACCTGAAATTGAACGATGAGGAATTATTGTCCTCCATTGAAGCCTCATCATCAGCATCATACTCATCCACCAGCCTGATCTTTTCGATAGGATAATCAGCCTCATACAGCTGCTTTAGTATATCAAGTACATCTTCGGCAATATGGTAGTTTACTATCATTTCACCTTCATGCACATTTCCTTCCAGGTCCTTGTGCAACACATGAAGGTAACGCAGGTCATCCCTTGACAGGGTGCAGTCATCCTTAAAAGACTTTCCTTCTATTCTTGCAAATATCTCATCTGTTATGGGGGTGATATAGAACTGATCACTTACATCCTCTTCTGTATTTTCAATAACATCCCCGGTCTCGCCGGTCTCAGTCAGATCATCTGTATTCTTTTCTGTATCATCAACCTTGACAGCCGAACTATCCATAGTTTCCTCTCCGCCGCTTTCAGTAGCCGTGTCCGCAGGGACAGTCGCTGCTGAGCCGTTTGGTTCAAGCCACCCCGGCGTCACGCTGCACCCTACAACAGACAGTGCCACAACTGTAGATAAAACTGTCAGTATGATCTTTGTCTTTTTCATCTATTCTTCCTCCCCTAAGCTGTATCTGAAATTCAAGGTGAGATCCGAATATTTGTCACTGCCACCTGGTCACCGGTAACAGCTGCATAAATATTTTTACCCGCTCCGGCCAGTTTCACCGTATTTCTGATGGATATTCCGCCGTTTTCCGTGATAACCGTGACCGTATTTCTTCTTACTTCAAAAGAAACGGTCGCATCATATCCATCATGATTGAATTCTTTCCACTTCTCCCAATTCTTAAATGCATCCCCCATTCTGACATCAAGATCGACGCTGCAGCTCCTGTCACAGGCCCAGGACTCACCATCAAAGCGCACCAGTGCAAGGTCTGTGTAGTCCGTTCCACCCACTGTTCCGTCTTCGCTGCTGAATATATCAATAAAAGGACAGTGCCATACAAGCCTTGCTATAGGAAGACTCTTCGTATGGAAAGAAATCTTCAGACCGTCCTTTATGGCTATTCCTTTTGATGATGCAGTCCTTGGACCATCTATCTGGATATTAGGCACATCACCTTCCGGAAAATCTATATAGCTTACAGCCTCCGCTATTCTTGGTATGTAGCCCTCTGAACACTCATCCTCTGATTTCGTGATATTAATCCCCGTAAAATTACAGTGTGAACCCGTAATTCCTATATACATAAACCTGGTACTGTCAGGAAGAGCTATCACAGTCTCAAAGGTCTGTGCTTTCCCGGCTATCCTTACCATTGCATGGTCCCTTACCCTTACAGCTGAGATCATGTATTCACCATTCAGTTTTACATCGGCCGAGCCGTAATCAAAGGTCCTGGTCTGCATCTTCCTTGCTCCGGACTTTTCACTGCGGCCGTCAAACCATAACTCCCCATATTCAAAATAACATCTGCTCTCTATCTCCTTCTCATCACTGTGGGTCACTCCGTCAAGCGAATCAAAAAGCACAAGAGACGGAACCGGTGCAATGCCGGATGTTTCATCATCCGAGCTTACTGCCAGACTTATGGTGGTCATATACGGATTCACCAGTACGCCATCAGAGATTATGCTCCTGTATTCCGTTATGGTCAGGTCACTGCCGGTATCTTCTTTATTGGATTTTTCCTTCATTTCATATTCGGTATCCTGGTCTATGAGCTGGAGCATGAGTCTTGCATATACGGCATCAAACTGTGTACCGATACCTTTGACTATCTCTTCCCTTACCCTGTCCTGGGGCATGGGATCACGGTAGCTCCGTATGGAAGTCATAGCGTCGTAAGCATCCGCAATTGCAATGATACGCGCGATCTCGGGAATTGCATCACCCTTAAGCCCTTCGGGATAGCCTGTTCCATCATAATTTTCATGATGATAACGGGCGCCCTTGCTTAAGTATGGATACTCCTTTATCTGCTCAAGTATCTGGGCACCCATTACAGGATGCGCCTTTACAGTCTCATACTCATCCTCTGAAAGATTTCCGTCTTTGTTGATAATGCTGCTGGGTACGCCGATCTTTCCAACATCATGCAGAAGCGCCGCATAAAAAACAGCGTCGCACTCGCTGGGTGTTTTTCCGTTCATCTCAGCGAGCTTCTTGGAATATCCGGCCACCCTTGATGAATGACCGTGAGTGTATTTGTCCTTTGTATCGATTGCGTTTACAAGTGATGTGGCAGTCTGATCAAAAAGAATACGCAGTCTCTCATGCTCCCTTTCCATCTTCACATGATTGAGCATGATTATGACAAGCATAAGGATTGTAAATAAAGTGGTAAAAACCGCAGGTATTCCAAGGGCGTTATGCTGAACGAATATCCATATGATGATCTTTGGAATCTGAAGCAGAAGTCCTGCCAAAGAAACAACGAAACCAAGTCTTTTATAGTTAAGGACCATATATACCAGTGCGACATTTGCAAGAGATGCCAGTGCCCCTGTAAAGGCAGAAGGCGGCACCATATATGAGCCGAGAGATATCTGTCCCTCATACTGTCCTGACAGTACAACAAGTGCCGAAAGCAGTATATATATCACTACTGGAAATATAATCGTAATCCTTGGCACTTCCCTTTGAGTCGTAAGAATTTTCCAGGCTTTTCCGAAACCGGAATTATTATCCTGCATCTTTCCTCCCTTTGGCAGTTCCGTCCCCCAACGGTCCCCTGAGCGTCATAATAATATATCATTTCCTGATGCTTATCTATAAGTTTTTAAGCATTTTCAGGTCATGCGCACACTTTCGCTAAGATCACCAGTAATACTCGTAAAACTTCATTGTGTACCCGCCGTCAAAAATCTGTCCGGCTTCAAGCACATTGGTAAATTCCCGATGGCTTAAGTCACCCTCAAAGTCCACGGCATCGCACCTTCCATACCAGGGTTCTATGCAGATAAACGGAGCATTTTTCTTTTCCGGCGACCATACAGCGAATAAGGGCGTATCAAAGCAAACATCCACTATATGTTTTCCTTCCTCATCCGCTATGCCCACACGCTTAGTCTGGTTCCCCTCTATCATATATGTGCAGCGGTCAAAAAACTCATCCGTTATTGTCACATAACCGTTATTAAGGGGAAGCTCTATATCTTCCCTTAATGCAAGTCCCCTTGCCACATCATTGCCATGATGTCTGATAACATTCGTTCCTTCAAAGAAAAGCTTATATCCGGTCTTGCTGTTTTTCTTATTTCTGTCATAGCCATGGAAAGGACACAAAAAAGCCGGATGTGCCCCGATGGAAAAGTACATGGTTTCTGATGCAGGATTAATTACCTTCCACATGACTTTTACATCATCAGTCTCACTTCCGGACTCTATCTTGTAGCCGATCTGCAGTTCAAATTCAAAAGGATATTTTTTGAGCGTCTCTTCGTTTGACTTAAAGGAAAACCAGATCTCATCATCAGTACGCTGTAACAGTTCAAATTCATTGTCCCTGGCAAAACCATGCTGCCCCATAGGATATTCTACGCCCCTCCAGCTGTACTTCTTGTCCTTAAGACTGCCGACAAAAGGGAAAAGCACAGGTGATGTGCGTCCCCAGAATGCCGGGTCGCCATACCACATATATTCCCGCATATTATTCCTGTTTATTACGGATTTTATCTCAGCCCCGAATGAATCTATCTCAACCTTTATCCTGTCATTTACCAGAAAATATCTCATGGTCTGACTCCTTTCCATCCCAAACTACCATTTATTTTACCATAAAATCATAGTCTCATTAAACTGCAAAAAACGGACGGTTTTTATCCGCCCGTTTCCCCCCTATATGCCTTTAACAGCATATATCACCCGAACCGCCTAACCGTCCGTTTTTCAGAAAATGAAAGATATAAAATATCACTGTATATACTCAGGCACATTTCCGGCATAGTCCGTAAAATATGCGGCCCTGCCGTCAGTATGACCGTTACGATCAAAGCACTCCGAAAGCCTTCATCTCCTGCTCAAGCAGCTTTGCATGCTCAGGCTCCATCTCGGTAAGAGGCATACGCAGAGGTCCTGCCGGCTGTCCCTGAAGAGCCATGGCCTTCTTAACAGGGATAGGATTTACCTCACAGAAAAGGGCATTGATAAGAGGAAGTGCATCAAGCTGTATCTGCCTTGCTCCGTCTACATCTCCGTCAAAGAATTTCTGGCACATATCATGTGTCTGCTTAGGAGCCACATTTGAAAGAACGGATATTACACCCTTACCGCCAAGGGAAAGAAGCGGAACTACCTGATCATCATTTCCGGAATATACATCAACCCTGCCTTTTGCAAGACTCATAAGCTTTACAAGCTGTGAGAAATTACCCGTTGCATCCTTTACACCCACGATATTCTCGTTTTCCTCGCAAAGAGCGACCATGGTCTCAGGCAGTATGTTAACGCCGCCTGTCCTGCCGGGGATATTGTAAAGGATAAGAGGAATATTAACAGCCTTTGCAACTGCTTCAAAATGCTGCTTAAGTCCCTTCTGGGTAGCTTTATTGTAGTAAGGTGTTACTACCAGTGCTGCATCTGCTCCTGCTTCTTCAGCCTCTTTTGTAAGGTAGATTGCTGTCTTAGTACAGTTAGAACCTGTACCTGCAATAACAGGGATCCTCTTGTTTACTACCTTGATGCAATAGCGGATCACATCCAGGTGTTCCTCCTCTGTCATGGTAGCAGCTTCACCCGTGGTGCCACAGACGATTATCGCATCTGTTCCCCCTGCGATCTGGTACTCAATGTTTTTGGCAAATCCCTCATAATCAATGGATCCGTCTTCTTTAAACGGTGTTACAATGGCAACTCCTGCTCCTGTGAATACTGACATATTACTCCTTTCTGCCGCATTATGCGGTTCTGCGCTTATGCGCCTTCTGGCGGTAGATGTATCCCGATACCCTTCCCGTTTTCCTTCACACAACATGTCTGATTTGTGAAATTTCCCTGCTCACCCCAACCTGCCTGAGTTCGGTGTAAGTATGGAATTCACTGCTAAACACTTGTGATGATACAGAAAACACCGGTATGGAATACCGGTGTGCTCACTCATAGTTTAAACTGTGATAGCGCCCCATCGGATTCCCGATGACAGTGATACGGATATTCTCCGTACCCCCAGGACAAAGCGCCTGCGATCACGCTTCTCCTTCGGCGGGAAAGCCTTGTGCTGACCTCTTCTGTACCGCAACATCAGACAGCCTTAAATCTTTTCCGCAACCTCTACCTACTATTTACATTTACAAGCAGAAATATAACACTATGGGGTATATATGTCAATCAAAAAGGACGAATAAATGAAGCAAAAAACAGGCGGTGGATTTTACGCCGCCCGCCTGTATCAGACCTTTCAATTCCTAAAATACCAGATATGCCGTTATGCAGAACAATGTTACCCAGCCCATCAGTATCAGAGTATTCACTGCCACCTCAAGCCTTCTTGCATAACCTGCCCTGAAATCCAACAATACACCCATAAATATACCCTCCGTTTCCGTTGTGATGCAGTTATCATTGCTGAAAACATCTTATCCTATTTTCAGTGTACTTTCAATATGATCCGGATGCGGCTTACTTGACATATATCGCAAGTTAGTATATGTTAATTTTCATTAGTATTAACTAAAGATTAAGAGGCTTATATCATGACACTTAAAGAACTGGGACTTGGCAAGCCGGCCATAATAGAGAATGTAGGCGGCTCAGGAGCATTGAGGCAGCATTTCCTCGATATGGGAATGATCCCCGGTGCCGAGGTAACAATAGTAAAATATGCACCAATGGGAGATCCCATGGAACTGAAAGTCCACGGCTATGAGCTTACGCTCCGCCTGGATGATGCAGCAAATATAGATGTTGTCCCATCTTCTGATACAGAGACCATTTCCAAGCCTGATGCTCCTAACAGAACACACAGAAAAAGGACAGAACATCCCGGATTCGGTGAAAAAGGAAAATCACATCCTGAAAGCAATGAAAAGCCGCTCCCTGACGATGTGTGCCTGACTTTTGCGCTGGTGGGCAATCAGAACTGCGGCAAAACCACTCTTTTCAACCAGCTTACCGGTTCAAACCAGCATGTGGGCAATTTTCCCGGCGTAACCGTTGACCGCAAGGACGGTGAGATCAAGGGCCATCCCAATACCCTTGTCACAGACCTGCCGGGCATCTATTCCATGTCCCCCTACAGCAGCGAGGAGATCGTCTCCCGCAATTTTGTCATGAACAGTAAGCCCAGGGCTGTCATAAACATCGTAGACGCGACCAATATCGAGAGAAACTTATACCTCACCATGCAGCTCCTTGAGATGGATGTTCCCATGGTAGTCGCCATCAATATGATGGACGAGCTCACCGCAAACGGCGGGACCATAGATATAAACTGTATGGAAGCCATGCTGGGTGTTCCTGTTGTACCTATCTCTGCAGCAAAGAACCAGGGCATCAGCGAACTTATAGAACATGCCATACATGTGGCGCGCTATCAGGAAAAACCATTACGCAGTGACTTCTGTGATGAAAACGATAACGGAGGAGCCGTACACCGCTCACTTCACGGCATCAGACATCTTATAGACGATCACGCCGAAAAAGCCGGCATCCCCCTGCACTTTGCTGCAAGCAAGGTGGTTGAGGGCGACAGCCTGATAACCGACCAGCTGCAACTTGATGAAAATGAAAAAGAGACCATAGAACACATAGTACTACAGATGGAAAAAGAGCGCGGTCTTGACCGGAGCGCTGCCATTGCCGACATGCGATTTTCCTTCATATTCAAGGTGTGCAGCCGCTGTGTAAAAAAGCCTCAAAAAAGCAGGGAAAGCATACGCAGCGAAAAGATTGACCGTATACTGACCGGCAAATGGACCGCTATCCCTCTTTTCATCATTATCATGGGACTCATCATGTGGCTTACCTTTGATGTGATCGGCGGAACCCTCCAGGGGCTGCTGGAAACAGCTGTTGATAAGCTGACAGAACTAGCCGATGCCGCCCTGACTGCAGGCAATGTAAATGAAGTCCTCCACGGCCTGATAATAGACGGCATATTTGCCGGTGTGGGCAGCGTACTCAGCTTCCTCCCCGTAATAGTAACTCTTTTCTTCTTCCTGTCCATTTTGGAAGACAGCGGCTATATCGCCCGTGTTGCATTTTTCATGGATAAGCTGCTTAGAAAGATCGGGCTCTCCGGACGGAGCATAGTCCCTCTGCTCATAGGTTTCGGCTGCACGGTTCCCGCCGTCATGTCCACCAGGACTCTTCCCAGCGAAAGGGACAGGAAGATGACGATCCTTCTTACGCCCTTTATGAGCTGTACTGCAAAGCTTCCGATATACGCATTTTTTGTCAGCATATTTTTCCCGAAATACAAGGCTCCTATCATAGTACTGCTTTATTTCACGGGGATCATTACCGGCATAATCGCCGCATATATTTACCGCAAAACCCTTTTCAAAGGAGAGGCGGTTCCCTTTGTAATGGAGCTGCCGAACTACCGGATGCCCGGAGCCAAAAATGTGGGACAGCTTCTCTGGGAAAAAGCAAAGGATTTCCTCCAGAGGGCTTTTACAACAATACTCGTTGCTACCATCCTAATCTGGCTGCTGCAAAGCTTTGATCCCCGCTTCAACCTGGTGTCAGACCAGCAGGACAGCATACTCGCAATAATATCAGGCTGGCTCGCACCTCTCCTTACCCCCATAGGTCTTGGAGACTGGAGAATATGCACCTCGTTAATCTGCGGCTTCATGGCAAAGGAAAGCGTCGTATCCACACTTGAGATACTTTTCGGTCAGAATGTTTCCGAAGCACTTTCAAATGCTGCCGCTGCATCGCTGCTTATCTTCTCTCTGCTCTACACCCCTTGTGTCGCAGCAATAAATGTCATACGCAAGGAACTGGGTACAAAGTGGGCGGTTGCGGTAGTTGTATGGCAGTGCTTCATAGCGTGGCTGGCAGCATTGGCAGTTTATATGACTGCTTCACTTATATGGGGGTAAACCATGAATCACTGGGACATTATCATAATAATCGCACTTGCCATAGCGGTAACTCTTGCAGTGATAAAAATAATCAGAAATAAAAAAGCCGGCAAAAGCAGCTGCGGCTGTGATTGCGGCAGCTGTGCCGGCTGTCAGATGCACTGTCATGATGATAAATGATATTTATTCTCTTTTACCAGTCCTGATAAAATCAATCAGTTCCTCTAAATCATCGAAATCATCGTAGTCACCCATTATTCCTTCCCGATGATAAACGATACCTGCCT
>CAMOJK010000073.1 GCA_946616835.1 uncultured Lachnospiraceae bacterium | reverse complement strand
GAGACCACCACTCCCTGATGCTGTCGGGGAAATCATAAGTCCGATACGGAATCTGACCTGTCCGGTAAAAATACCGGGCAGGTTTTTTTATACCGCATGGATATTCTGCTCACATCTGAAAATTTGTGCATGTGATGAGTTTGTACTCTATGGTAAAATAAGAATTTGGTAGATGTTTTTTCTATAAATGATCAGATACTGAGGGGGATTGATATGACAAGCGAAACAGAAGAAAAAGATTACCGGGAAGAGCAGGGAACGCCTGCTCCGGAGAAGAAAAAAACTAAGCTTACCCGGGCAGAAAAGAAGGCTGCGAAGAAGGAGCGCAAGAAACGCTGGAAGGAAACAAAGAAGGAAGACCGCAGAAAACTCAAGGAGCATTACAAAGATGCCCCCTGGTTCATCCGGATTCCCAGACTTCTTGCCTTTCCTCTTTTGCAGGTTTCCATCATCCTGACGGCAGTGGCCATCGTACTGGCAATAATCGGTGGATGCGGATATATGGGCCTTATGCTTTACTATTCCGATCTGTTTGACAACAGGAATGAACCGGTGGACAGGGAAGAGATACTAGCCCTGTCACCCATAGATGAGGAAGGGGCAGAAAAGATAGATGCAATTCCGGGAGTCGATCCTGATGACACATGGACCATCTGTGTTTATATGGTAGGTGCGGATTTAGAGGACTGGGATGAAAACGATCTGTCCTTAACCACTATTTTAGAGACTGCAGAGGAAAGAAGCGTAAGAAAAGCCGAGGAGGCAGATGAGATATTCGGGCTTCTGAACCAGTATTCGACAGAGCTCGAATCAAAAGGCCTGGAACTGCCGGAATTCCTCTATTATCCTGATCCGCCGTCAGAAGCCTACAGCGTGTATCTTACAGATGATGTGATAGTTGCGGAAGGGGATGGATGTGCGTCTACGGATATCTATGAGATGGTGGATGCAGATACTCCGGACAATATCTCCATTGTGGTCCAGACAGGCGGTGCAACCAGATGGAGCAATACTTTTATAAATCCCAATAAGACACAGAGATTTCTGGTAAAGGGAGGCAGATTTGAGGAAATCGAGAATCTCCCGCTTCAGAGAAGCACTGATCCTCAGACTCTGGCTGATTTTATACAATACTGTGATGATAATTATAAGTCAGATCATATGATGCTGGTTCTCTGGGATCATGGTTCAGGACCTTTCGGCTATGGTGTGGACTCTATCTATGGCGGAAAGTGTATGAGCTTAAAGGAAATCAGGGAAGCTCTGAGTACGGTCTATGAGCCGGATATGGAGGATCCCGCTTTTGATATCATCGGTTTTGACGCCTGCCTTATGTCCAATCTGGAGGTTACTCATGCACTGAACGGATTTGCTTCCTATTATGCACTGAGCGAAGAGACTGAGCCCGGTGAAGGCTGGGATTATGACGGATGGCTGGAAGCCATGAAGGATGATCCTTCCATGAGCCCGGCTGCAGTGGCCCGGGCTGTAGCAGACAGTTATATGGATCATTACATGACCCAGAATGTTAATATAGGCGAGGAACTCTTTTCAAGTGACGTGACATTTGCGGTTATCGATGCGGCAAAAGCGGAGGAACTGTATGAAGCCTATTGTGCTCTTGCCGAAAGGCAGCTTACAGACTCGGCGGGGGATATAAGCGTTCTTGCGGAGATAGGACGCTGCTGCAATAAATCAACCCATGTTGTTGGTGACAGCTACAATGTTTTTAACCTTGTGGATCTGGGAAATTACATAGAGTATATGGGTGACACATATCCGGAAGAATGTGCAGAGATAGACAGGCTGATGGATGAGACCATACTGTACCATCGTGAGAACGGAAGTCTCTGCGATTCGGAAGGTCTTAGTGTTTATATTCCCGGAAGCATAGATTCTTTTGCAGGTCTTTGGTATTTCCTGGATTATGAGTACAATATCTGCGAGGATGACAATATCCGTGCTCTTTACTATTATAAAATGTCCGGCTGCCTGAATGATGAGATGCAGGAGCAGCTATCTGAGCTTACGGATGAAACCCCTCTTATACTGGATGTTTCCGATTTTTATGATTTTGAAAAGAATGAGCCGGTTATCGCAGACAACACATTCTCCGTACCTGTCAGTGAGGAACTGCAGAAAATGATACAGGGATATTCCTTTATGCTTGCATCTTATGATGAAGATTCCGATAACATCGTATATTACGGTGAGGATGAGTACATGTATCTTGACGGTGAAGGCAGTATCTGCAGTGAATTTGACGGAGAATGGGTATTCATGGACGGACAGCCTCTTTGCATAGAGATCACCTCTGCAACATACTCGGTCGTGGAGTACCGTTCCAGGGTGCTGTATGAAGGACAGGAAGCTTATCTGGTATTTGCTTACAACAGGGATACGGAGGATTTCAGCATAAAGGGTATAAGGCTGATTCCGGTAGATTCAGACGATGGCATCAACTTCATGGTAAATACCAAGAGCAACATAGAGCTTCAGCCCGGAGACGAGATCGTGCCTTTGTACTATTCCACCGATGCTTACGGACAGACCTTTGATACGGAAGGAGACAGCATCAAATACCGTGTTACCATGAATATTAAAATGGAAGGAATGCCCTCGGGCTACTATCTTGGCATGGCCACCATATATGACCAGCGTGGTGACAGCTACAATTCCGCAGTCATCGGTTATGACATATCCGGCGGAAAGATAAAGGAATGCAGTATAGATGAGGATTTTGTAGGAACGGATTATTGATTGAAACACATTGCCCCGGGGCGGATGCTGCTCCGGGGCAATTTTTTTTGACTTATGTTAATGTCTATGGTAAAATTTTTCAAGATATTGGGTTTCTATGCCCTTTTGAGGGGTAGATTTAGTGTAATGAGTGGGTTACCGTTGCGTTACATAAATTTTAACTGTCTGGTCTGGTATTTGACCGGCAGCGTATCAGGGGGCAGGGTATTAACATACTGCTTGCTGTGAGAAATGAGGTAAAGGTAAGTTGGATAACAGAGAATACAAGATCCGTCTGGAACAGATCTCATCATTGGCAGCGGAAAATGATTTCAAAAAAGCTGTAAGAATAGCGGACCGTATTGACTGGAGGCGCGTGCCTGCGGACACAGCAACCCTTATGCAGATCAGCCAGCTTTATCGCCTGTCCGGCAGGTCGGATGAAGCGGTGGAGATGCTCCGCCTGGCATATAAGAATAATAAGAAAGCAAAGAAACGCCCTAATAAAAAGATCGTTTACGCTTTGTGCGATCTTTATCTTGAGAGGGGCGATACCGATAATGCAGAAAAGACATATCGTCTGTATAAGAATCTGGATCCGGACAGCATAGAGAAGCTGATACTCCAGTACCGGCTTGTGGAGCTGTGCGGCGGTTCCCTTAAGTCCCAGATAGACATTCTCAAGCAGATGCATAATTTTGCACCCTCACATCCTGAGTGGCGTTACCAGCTGGCATATCTTTACCACAGGGCCGGGGCAACCAGGGAGTGTGTGGAGACCTGTGATGACATAGTAAGATGGTTTTTCAAGGGCCCGGTTGTTATAAAGGCTCTTGAGCTTAAGATGCTCCACGAGAGGCTTACCCCTGAGCAGCAGCGTATATATGATGCCCGCAATGAGGCAGAACTCAGCAAGTATGAGACTGATGATTATTCCACGGAGTACTACGACGACGGAAGTGGGGATGAGACCGAAGAAATCCAGGTCAAGCTGATAGATCAGGATAAGTTTAATACCGTAAATCTTTCCAGGGAGCTGGCCGCATCCATGGCAGAGCTTCTTGCAGGTGAGGAAGAAGGAAGGGCTGCTGTCCGTGACAGAAGGAGGCGCAGCACCACCAGGAAGATAGTCCAGCCGCTTATTGATGAGCAGGATGATTATCCCTATGATGACAGGGACGGATATTCTGAGGATGGATACCGTGAGGAAGAATATGCGGATGAGCGTTATGACGGGGAAGGCTATCAGGATGACCGGTATGCGGAGGAAGGATATGATGGCAGTGGCTATCAGGATGAGCGTTACCCGCAGGAGGCATATCAGGACGACCGGTATGCGGACGGACAGTATACTGAAGACGGTTATGCAGAGGATCAATATGCTGACGGACGCTATGCTGAAGAAGGCTACGGCGATGATCAGTATGCGGACGGACAGTATGCTGAAGAAGGTTATGCCGGGGATCAGTATGCAGATGAACGCTACGCCGAAGCATCCTACGGTAACGATGCCGGTTCAGAGGCGGATTATTCCGGGGACGGTCATGACGATGCCTACAGCAGTGACGAAGAATGGCAGGGAACCGGCGGTTATCAGGATGACCGGTATGCAGAAGATGGTTATGACAATAGCGGAAATCAGAATGACGGCTATGCTGAAGACAGTTACGGTGGCGGCAGATATGAAGAAGCTGAAGGTCCTACTTTCTTTGAGGATAGGACAAATGAGTTAGTTATAGATGTTCCGCCTGCCGGGCTTAATCCCGGATATGTGGCAGTGCCTGTAGCTGCGGCAGCAGGCGCAGCTGTGGCGGGTGCTGCAATGGGCGAAAAAGCGGTGGCAGCAGATGCGGAAGAGGAAGCTTCAGGAGAGTATACCGGAGAGCATGCTGATAACGAAGTACAGGCTGAGGAAGTTCAGGATGATGCTTACGATGGTGCTTATGATGAAGAGCCTGAAGTAATCGAAAAGCCTGCAAGACGCAGCTCGGCAGTCCGTGTGCTCCGCACGTCAGGAAGATACGGAGACTCTTCCATCTTTACCCAGGGTGAAGATGGCCAGATGAATTTCGATATGGACAGGGCTCTTACGGAGAAGCAGATCACAGGTCAGCTTACCATAGAGGAGGCGCTTGAGAACTGGGATGTAAGGAAGGACAGTGCAGATGAGCTTATCCGTCTGGATACTGAAAAGCGTATCCTTGACAGCACGGGGCCCATTTTTGCTGAATTTGAAAAGCAGGTAAAGGAGAGCATAGCCCGTCATACAGAGCCGGAGCCTCCTGTGGGAGTGGCGGACAGGATTTTTGAAGATAAGTATTCCACTGCAGGAATCGACCTGGTTCCGCTGGATACATATATGGAAGAGCACGAGGAAGCTGAGGGTGAATTAAACGAGACGGAGTCAGTTGAGGATGATGTAATAAATGAATCTGACGATGCTGAGGCTGGGTACGCTGATGAAACATACGAAGCTGAGGCTGAAGGCACTGATGAAAACAGCGAAGCTGAAGCGGATGGTGAAAACAGTGATGCTGAGACCGGAGATGAAGTGGAAGATACGGATTCCGAGGCTGCATATGAGGAGGAGTATCAGGCTGATCCTGAAGATGGTGATTATGAGGGCGTATCCCAGGATACCCATGGTACTACTATCTGGAAGGAAGTAGATGCTGCACTCCAGGCCGACAGGGAGGCTGCAGGAAGTGCAGAGATAGAACCTTTGGAGGAAGAAAAAACCGAAGGTGTATCCCAGGATACCCACGGCACTACCATATGGAAAGAAGTGGATGCTGCAATTCAGGCTGAAAAAGCTGCATCAGAAATGGCTGAGACGGCGGCAGATGCCGGTGAGGCGGTGGTGGAAACCGCACTTGATGCCGGTGAGGCAGCAGCGGAAACCGCCGCAGCCGGAGTGCTGGCAGCGGGAACTGCAGGCGCAGTGACTGAGGCAGCTGAGATAGGAGAAGCAGCAGCGATAGGCACAGCAGCTGCAGAAATGGGTGTGGCAGCGGCTGAAGCTGTTACGGATATTGCAGATTCCGCAGCAGATGTTATAGAAGAGGCTGTGGAAGAAACAGACGATGAAGATGAACTGTCTCCCGGAGCAAGAGCGGTTGCGGCAGCTCTGGCAGACGATTTTGATGATGAGCCGGAGTCCGGCGAGGCAGAGCCTGAAGAGACCGGTGTGTCAGAAGAGCCTGAGGCTGCAGATGATTCTGAAATTGCGGACGAAGACGGCGAAGAATATGAACCGGATGAGGATTCAGATGAAAACGGTTTAGATGAGGCTGACGACGCAGAAGAGGAATTTGATGAGGAAGAATCTGAAGACGAGACAGATGAGACGGAATCGGAAGATTTTGATTCAGAAGAGACTGATTTAGATGAGGAAGCTGACGCAGAGGAAGCAGAGTATGCTGAGGAAGAGGCTGATGAGGCATCCTTAAGTACAGGACAGATCGATCAGATAGGTGATGCCCTTGAGAATGATGCTGACAGGATAGGCGTGGAAACTGTTGAGGAGATCAATGATGTCTATGATCCTGAGAACGGTGATCCGGATTTCTCCGAGGAAGAGATAGAGATATTTGAGCATTTCTTCTATTCAAAGAAGATGCGCGACCAGATACTTGTGTCTATCGATAATCTTTCACTGGCACCTTACGTGGGCAATGTGATAATCACCGGCGGTGAAAAGGAAGAGCTTCGCGGCCTGGCTAAGGCCCTGCTCAGGGAGCTGCAGCTTATCGAGGGCAATTTCCGTGAGGACAGGGTGGCAAGAGTCAGCGGTGCCAAGATGAATAAAAAGGATGTGGCAGGCGTACTAGCTCAGCTTGATAACGGCGCTCTGCTCATAGAGGGAGCTTCGGACCTTAAGCGTGAGACTCTTGAAAAGATAGCGAATGTCCTGGAGAAGACGGATACAGGAATCGTCATCATTCTCATAGATGAAAAGAAGGCTATGGATGCAGTGATCCGTGAGTATCCTATGATAGATGGGTATTTCAATGCCCGTATAGATATGGCACCCCTTACGGATGCGGCCCTTGTTGAATATGCAAAGAACTACGCATACCGCAAGGAGTACAAGATAGATGAGGAAAGAGCGGTACTTGCGCTTCATCAGCGTATAGACGAGCTGCAGATAGGCGAGCACATTGTTTCGCTTGCAGAGATTGAGGAGATCGTGGATGAAGCGATATACAGATCTTCCCACCATCTGGTATCAACTTTCCTTGAGATTTTAAGCGGAAAGCGTTATGATAAAGAAGATGCGATGATCATTCTCCGGGAAAGAGATTTCCAGGGCAGGAGAGGCGGCGCCGCATAAAGGGGATTACATTATTTTAGGAGGAGTTTCTTATGGCAGCAGCAAAAAAGAAGGCAGATAAGGGTAAGGCACCTTTGCTTCAGGAAGATCCCGTATTCATATCGGAAGCGGATCAGTATGTTTTCGGACAGGGTTCTCACTATGATATATATAAAAAGCTGGGTTCGCATCCATGCACCCAGAACGGACAGAAGGGTGTTTTCTTTGGTGTATGGGCACCCCATGCCAGAGAGGTCCATGTCGTAGGAAATTTCAACAACTGGGACACTTCTGCTCATCCCATGACAAAGCTGGGTGACGGCGGTATATATGCCTGCTTTATCCCCGGACTTGGTGAGGGTGAGATGTACAAATATTTCATCACTGCGGCAAACGGTGAAGGCATCTACAAGGCCGACCCTTTTGCAAATCTCGCAGAGCTTCGTCCCGGTACCACATCGGTAACATATGATATAAAGAAGATCCGCTGGTCGGATGAGAAGTGGATGACTGAGCGTAAAGACAGGAATCCTTTTGAATCACCTATGTCCATATATGAGTGTCATATCGGATCCTGGATGAAACATCCGGATGGTACAGAGGACGGTTTCTATACATACAGGGAGTTTGCTGACAGGATATGCGATTATTTTGAGCATGCACAGTATACTCATATAGAGCTGATGGGAATAATGGAGCATCCTTTTGACGGTTCCTGGGGATATCAGGTGACCGGATATTTTGCTCCCACCTCCAGGTATGGCAATCCTGAGGATTTTGCTTATCTTATCAATAAGCTTCACAATATGGGAATCGGTGTTATCCTTGACTGGGTACCTGCCCACTTCCCCAGAGATGCTTTCGGATTGGCTAATTTTGATGGTGAGCCGCTTTTTGAGCATCCTGATACCAGGCTTGGCGAGCATCCGGACTGGGGCACCAAGATATTCAATTATTCCAAGACGGAAGTCAGGAACTTCCTTATAGCAAGCGCATTATACTGGCTGCGTGAGTTCCACATCGACGGTCTCCGTGTGGATGCCGTTGCTTCCATGCTTTATCTCGACTATGGCAAACGCGATGGTCAGTGGGTAGCTAATAAATATGGCGGAAATGAGAACCTGGATGCAATAGAGTTCTTTAAGCATATGAACAGCGTGATCCGCGGTCTTAATATAGGTGCGATCACAATTGCCGAAGAGTCTACCGCATGGCCTAAGGTTACCGCAAGCCCTGAGGACGACGGTCTGGGCTTTACTTTCAAGTGGAACATGGGCTGGATGCATGATTTCTGCGAGTACATGAAGCTGGATCCTTATTTCCGTAAGGACAACCACAACAAGATGACCTTCGCCATGAGTTATAACTGTGCGGAGAAGTATATTCTTCCCCTTTCTCATGATGAAGTAGTACATCTTAAGTGCTCCATGGTAAATAAGATGCCCGGATATCAGGTGGATAAGTATGCAAATCTTCGCGTGGGCTATGCTTACATGTTCGGCCATGCCGGCAAGAAGCTTCTCTTTATGGGACAGGATTTCGCCCAGGAGAGAGAGTGGAGTGAAAAGAGGGAGCTGGACTGGTTCCTGCTTGAGAATAAGCTGAACCGCGGCATGCTTAATTTTACCGAAGAGTTACTTAAGCTTTATAAGGAAAACAGATGCCTCTATGAGCTGGATGACAGCTGGGAAGGCTTTGAGTGGGTAAATGCAAATGACAATTACCGCAGTACCTACAGCTTTATCCGTAAGTCAAAGGACGGTAAGAACAACCTGATATTTGTATTTAACATGACACCCATGGAGCTTCAGGGCTACAGCGTAGGTGTTCCCAAGAAGGGCAAATATAAGCTGGTACTCAACTCCGATGAGGAGCGCTTTGGCGGCAACGGTCATGAGCTGCCTGCAGAGATCAAGGCACAGGAAGGCGAATGTGATAAGCATCCTTACTCCATAACCTTTACGCTTCCGCCTTTCGGAGCAGTGGCATATTCATTTTCATACTGATCAAATACCGGATTTGATATAAACAACGCATTCTGATATAATGAGTGCGTTGTTTTATAATTGTATTATAAAAAAAGGACCATCAGGTCTATAGGGAGGTAATTATGGCAGCTAAAAAAACTACCGCAGTAACATCCTCATCAGGGGCAACTATAAGGGATTCCTTTGATAAGGAGTTGTTTAAAAGGAGTGTGCTTTACAATATAAAGACTCTTTACCGCAAGACCCTTGAAGAGGCTACAATGCAGCAGATCTTCCAGGCGGTTTCATATGCCATTAAGGATCAGGTTATTGATATGTGGCTTGAGACTCAGAAGCAGTATGAGAAAAAGGATCCCAAGACCGTTTACTATCTGTCCATGGAGTTCCTTATGGGACGTGCCTTGGGTAACATCATGATAAATATGAAGGCTTACAAGGATGTTAAGGAAGCACTTGAGGAGCTTGGACTTGATATAGATGTCATCGAAGATCAGGAGCCGGATGCAGCTCTCGGTAACGGTGGTCTGGGAAGACTGGCTGCCTGCTTCCTTGATTCACTTGCAACACTTGGCTATCCCGCATATGGCTGCGGTATCCGTTACAGATATGGTATGTTCAAGCAGCAGATCAGGGATGGTTATCAGGTAGAGGTTCCCGATAACTGGCTTGAGAACGGCAATCCTTTCGAGCTTCGCCGTCCCGAGTATGCTAAGGAGATTAAATTCGGCGGATATGTAAATGTAAGAGTAGACGAGAACGGCAGAAACAATTACTTCCAGGAAGGCTACCAGTCCGTTAAGGCTATTCCTTATGATATGCCTATCGTGGGCTATGGCAACAGCGTGGTAAATACACTCCGTATCTGGGATGCAGAGCCTATCAACGTTTTTAGGCTTGATTCCTTCGACAAGGGTGATTATCAGAAGGCCGTAGAGCAGGAGAATCTTGCAAGGAATATCGTTGAGGTCCTTTATCCCAATGATAACCACTATGCAGGTAAGGAACTCAGACTTAAGCAGCAGTACTTCTTCATTTCCGCATCCGTTCAGGAAGCAGTTGCTAAGTACATGCGTACACATAAGGATATCAGGAAGTTCCATGAGAAGGTTACCTTCCAGCTTAATGATACCCATCCTACAGTAGCTATCCCTGAGCTTATGAGGATACTTATGGATGAGTATTATCTTACATGGGACGAGGCATGGGAGGTTACTACCAAGACCTGTGCTTACACCAACCACACCATCATGGCAGAGGCTCTTGAAAAATGGCCTATCGAGCTGTTCTCAAGACTTCTTCCCAGAATCTATCAGATCGTTGAGGAGATCAACCGCCGCTTCGTGCTTGATATCGAGCATAAGTATCCCGGTGACCAGGAGAAGATCCGCAAGATGGCTATCATTTATGACGGACAGGTTAAGATGGCTCATCTGGCAATCTGTGCCGGCTACTCCGTAAACGGTGTGGCAAGACTTCATACAGAGATACTCAAGAAGCAGGAGCTTCGTGATTTTTATGAGATGTTCCCTGAGAAGTTCAATAACAAGACCAACGGTATCACACAGAGACGTTTCCTGCTTCACGCTAACCCTCTTCTTGCAGACTGGGTAACAGAGCACATTGGTGACGACTGGATCACTGACCTGTCCAAGATCAAGAAGCTGAAGGTTTATGCGGATGATGAGAAGTCACAGCACGAGTTCATGAACATCAAGTATCAGAACAAGGTGCGTCTGGCTAAGTATATCAAGGAGCACAACGGCATCGATGTTGATCCCAGGTCTATCTTTGATGTACAGGTAAAGCGTCTCCACGAGTATAAGAGACAGCTTCTCAACATACTGAATGTAATGCATCTTTACAACGAGCTTAAGGATCATCCTGATATGGAATTTTATCCCAGGACATTCATCTTCGGTGCAAAGGCTGCTGCAGGTTATCACAATGCAAAACTTACCATCAAGCTTATTAACGCTGTTGGTGATGTGGTAAATAACGATCCTTCCATCGGCGGCAAGATCAAGGTGGTATTCATTGAAGATTACCGTGTATCCAATGCCGAGATCATATTTGCTGCTTCCGATGTATCCGAGCAGATTTCCACAGCTTCCAAGGAGGCATCCGGAACAGGTAACATGAAGTTCATGTTAAACGGTGCACTTACACTTGGAACCATGGACGGTGCAAATGTTGAGATCGTTGAAGAAGTGGGGGCAGAGAATGCATTTATCTTCGGTCTGTCATCAGACGAGGTTATCAACTATGAGCAGCACGGCGGTTACAATCCTATGGATATCTTCAATAATAACCAGAATGTCCGCCGCGTACTGATGCAGCTCATCAACGGAACCTACTCAAGCGATACAGAGCTTTTCAAGCCTCTTTACAATTCACTGCTTAACACACAGTGCACTTCCAAGGCTGATACATACTTCATCCTTAAGGATTTCGATTCCTATACTGAGGCAAGGAACAAGGTTGTCGAGGCATATCAGGATGAGGCAGGCTGGGCCCGTTCCGCAATCCTCAATGTGGCATGTGCCGGCAAGTTCTCTTCCGACAGAACCATCAAGGAATATGTTGATGACATCTGGCATCTTGATAAGGTAAAGGTTAAGAAGTGATCCGCTATCCGGAATAGAATATGATCAAATTAAAGGCTATCCACGTGTAATGTGCGATAGCCTTTAGTGTGTTAGAGAACAAAAATACACTTTACAGAGTCCATAAATGGTGTTAAGATTCTTTTACATTTCTGGAGGATATCTTGGCGTTCGCCACATTTTCCAAGAAATCATAGTTGAAGTATAGGATTATGCTCATTTATAATTAGGAGGAAAAGTGTATGGGCGAAAAAATCAACAGGGAGTATAAGGACAGGCTTTTTTCATTTATTTTTGGAAGAGAAGAAAATAAGGCGTGGACATTGTCGCTTTACAATGCAATGAATGGTAGTGCATACGAGGATGAGAGTGCTATAGAAATTACTACAATGTCGGATACCGTGTATATGGGGATGAAAAACGATGTATCGTTTCTCGTATCAGACATGCTGAGCCTTTATGAACAGCAGAGTACATATAATCCGAATATGCCGGTGAGACAGCTTATGTATCTTGGACGTCAATATGATAGGTACATTGAAGAAACGCGACAGAATATATATGGTAGCAAACAGATGCATCTTCCGGTGCCAAAGTTAGTTACTTTATACAATGGTGATGAAGACATAGAGGATAGGGTTCTTAGACTGTACGATTCGTTTATTTCAAATGCTGAACAGTCTGATGTACAAGTAAATGTTCGACTTATCAATATTAATCGGAATAAAAATCGAGAGCTACTAGAGTCATGCAAGCCATTAATGGAGTATTCGTGGTTTGTTGAGAGAGTAAAAGAGAAAAAGAAGAGTGAAAAAATCACTTTGGAAGATGCTGTTGATAAGGCAATAGATGAGATGCCTGATGGTTTCTTGATCAAACGGTTTATATTGGGAAACCGGGCGGAGGTAAAGAATATGTGTTTGACAGAATACAATGAAGCAGAAACTATGCAGCGTTTCAAGGACGAGGGGCGAGAGGAAGGCGTGCTTAAGGGACGCGATCAAATAAATTGTCTTAATAGTTGGCTTGTTGAGCAAGGACGCAATGATGAGATGATAAGATCGTTTACTGATAAAGAATTGCAGAGACAGCTTTTGCAGGAAATGGAAAAGGGTAATAGTAACATATAAGGCGACAGAGACTGTCTTTTTCTCTTATATCTTGGAAAAAAAGGAAGCAAAGTTATATAGTCAATTTTATTATCCTGTTATTGATAAAATGATAGAAAACAATGATTTTAATACAACAGAACCCATCCGTTTCTGCTGCCCGTGCTGCGGTTACTATACGCTTGAAAGTGTGGGGGAGTATGAAATCTGCCCGGTATGTTTCTGGGAGGATGATCCGTTGCAGAGAGAGAAGCCAGACTATGAAGGCGGGGCAAATGAACTCAGCTTGAATGAATGTCGGGAGAATTATAAAAAGTACGGCGCCTGTGAAGAGCGTATGGTTTCGCATGTGCGAAAACCGCTGCCGGAAGAGATGTCGGAGACGGACAAGGACAGCTGACAACAAGCCAAGTATATGTTAACTGTTCAGATCCTGTCGGTTATTCCGACGATGGCAGCCTGCAATTAGGCTTTACTGAGCAAATAACGGGCTGTTATCGCTAGAGCCACGCAGTTGTATGCTAGGGGCAGCAAGTGTTTCGGGCTGTCCTGAATAGTTACATTATGTGAACTATTAAATGTGGGAGATATAAGGGAGAAGTAGATAATGCGTGATAATAAGATATGGAAGATTATTATACCGGCTGTAGTTGTGCTGCTGTTTAGTGTGACAGGAGTTTTAAAAAATCTTCCGGATGAAAGTGCAAAGCCGGCTGACAACAGCATGGCTTCCGCAGAAGCAGTAACTAATACGCCGACGGATCAGCCAACGGAAATATCTACAGAAGAAACTATAACGCCTACGGAATCCCCGACAGAAAATGAAGCTTCAACCACAGAATCCGCCACAGAAGAATCTGCTTCGGCAGAATCAAATACGGAAGCAACTGAGAGTGCAGACACCACAGAAAAGTCAACAGGAGAACCTACAGCCGTTGCCACGGAAGCACCAACAGAGCCAGTAACCGAGGTCCCTACAGAAGCCCCTACTGAGGCTCCTACAGAGGCAGTAACAGAAGCGCCAACAGATATTCCTACGGAAGTAGCTACCGAAGCCCCTACCGAGGCTCCTACAGAAGCACCCATTCAGGCACCGGTAGCAGCTGTTTATACATTCCGAAACCAGAAATTATTAGACCAGCATTATGAAAAGCATGGAATCGAGATGGGCTTTCCGTCAGCAGCGGCCTATGAGGCGGCCGCATCAGCGGTGATCACAAATCCGGCCGCTCTTCATAAGCAAGAGAAGGAAGACGGAGATTTTGTCTATTATGTAGAAGCGACGAATGAATTTGTGGTACTTTCCACAGACGGATACATCCGGACATACTTCCTGCCGGACCGCGGAAAAGCATATTATGATAAGCAGTAGTCCGGATTTATAAAGCATAAAGTGTGAAGTCTTTTTTATTTACTCCCAGAACAATTCATCCAGAGTTTTATCCAGTACTTTGCATATTGCTATACACAAATTGATGGTCGGATTGTAGTCTCCTTTTTCAATGCTGAATTGGAATCTGAGGTTCCGGTTCGCAAAAGTAAACGCCTGTTTCGGATAACTCTTGCAAGAGTAAATTCCGGGATTTTGTAACCGGGTAAATTGAAAACGGAATATTTGTAAGCGGGATGCAATTTTTGTCAGTGAAGTGCTGCTTTTGAAAATGAGATGCCGGCTGAATAGATTAAGATACAAGAGTAAAATTGCAGGTAACCCAATGGATTACCTGCAACTTATTATCTCTGTATGTCCCCAACGGACGGGATGATACATATGTATTCTGACAAATCTGTTACTCGTATTCCACCGTGGCGGGGGGCTTAGGTGTGTAATCGAAAAGCACTCTGTTTATACCGGGCACCTCGGATATGATGCGGTTAACAAGGTGATCGATCAGCTCATC
Organism: uncultured Lachnospiraceae bacterium; assembly: GCA_946616835.1. Classification (GTDB taxonomy): domain Bacteria; phylum Bacillota; class Clostridia; order Lachnospirales; family Lachnospiraceae; genus NK4A136. The sequence goes on along the minus strand of CAMOJK010000073.1, from coordinate 1,063 downwards.
CGAGAGATGTTCAACCGTTACTTCCATTACATCAGTGGTATTGATGGCACGGATGATGCAGGGCCAGTCGAATGTTCTCTTTCCATTCTTTACGCCGGTTGACTTGAAATCAGGTACTACAGTAAAGTACTGCCATACCTTGCCCTCCAGACCGTTCTTTGCAAATTCCTCACGGAGTATGGCGTCTGATTCCCTGACAGCCTCCAGACGGTCGCGGGTAATTGCACCGGGACATCTTACTCCCAGTCCGGGACCGGGGAAGGGCTGACGGTATACCATATTTGCAGGCAGTCCCAGACGCTCGCCGACTACACGAACCTCATCCTTGAAAAGAATCTTTACCGGCTCAACCAGCTCGAACTTCATGTCCTCAGGAAGACCACCGGCATTGTGATGAGCCTTTATTCCCGCTTCACTTTCAAGTATATCCGGCCAGATAGTACCCTGGGCTAAGAACTCTATTCCGTCAAGCTTCCTTGCTTCCTCTGCGAATACCTCTATGAACTCACCGCCGATTATCTTACGCTTAGTCTCCGGATCACTGACTCCCGCAAGCTTATCCAGAAATCTGTCTGTAGCATCCACATAAATGAGATTTGCTTTCATTTCATCACGGAATACTTTGATCACCTGCTCGGGCTCACCCTTGCGGAGCAGTCCATGATTTACATGAACACATACAAGCTGATCCCCGACAGCCTTGATAAGCATTGCTGCCACTACGGAAGAATCAACACCTCCCGATAATGCAAGGAGCACCTTCTTATCTCCTATCTGCTTACGCAGTTCAGCGATCTGCTCCTCGATAAAAGCATCCGCAAGTTCGTTAGTGGTGATACGCGCCATATCATCCGGTCTTCTGTCTGCCATTTTCTTTCTCCTCTCTTAATTTGCTATTTATGTTTGTTATTTTGTTATGTATATCTGTTTTTATATTTGCTTTTTTTAACTTATCACTCTTTACAGGCACAGCTTTATAAAAGCCATACTAATTACAATTCTACCATTTTTTCATGAATACACTAACCCTGTTTTCAACATTTCGTCAAAGATCTTTCACAGA
>CAMOJK010000072.1 GCA_946616835.1 uncultured Lachnospiraceae bacterium | reverse complement strand
TATCGACTGTGTGGCAATGTGCGTTAATGATGTGGCATGTGCAGGCGGTGAGCCGTTATATTTCCTGGACTATATTGCATGTGGCAAAAATTACCCGGAAAAGATCGCTCTTATCGTAAAAGGTGTGGCTGAGGGATGCAAGCAGGCAGGATGTGCTCTTATTGGCGGCGAGACGGCTGAGATGCCCGGTTTTTATCCGGAAGAGGAATATGACCTTGCAGGTTTTGCAGTAGGTGTTGCCGACAAGAAGAATCTTATAACCGGAGAAAATATTAAATCCGGAGATGTGCTGGTGGGTATAGCTTCAAGCGGTGTGCATTCTAATGGATTTTCACTTGTAAGGAAAGTGTTCCAGATGAATGCCGATAACCTTATCCGCTATAATTCCGAGCTGGGCAGGCCTTTGGGTGAAGCTCTTATCGAGCCCACGAAGATATATGTAAAGGCACTTAAATCCGTTAAGGATGCGGGCATTACCATTAAGGGTTGCAGCCATATTACAGGAGGCGGTTTCTACGAGAACATCCCCAGGATGCTTCCCGATGGGACATGTGCAAAGGTTAAGAAGGCTAGCTATGAAGTACCGGCTATCTTCAAGCTTTTACAAGAAACCGGAAAGATCGAAGACCATGTAATGTATAACACTTACAATATGGGTGTGGGTATGGTACTTGCCCTTGACTCTGCTGATGCGGATGCTGCAGTAAAGGCTCTTGAGGCTGCCGGTGAAAAGGCATATATGATCGGTGAAGTGGCAGCCAGTGATGTGAAGGAGACCGTAATATGCTAAGGATCGCTGTATGTGTTTCCGGGGGAGGAACTAATCTCCAGGCTATAATCGATGCCATAAAAGACGGTCGGATAACCAATGCCGAGATAGTATCGGTTATCTCCAATAAGCCTGATGCCTATGCTCTTAAAAGGGCTGAGGAAAACGGAATAAAGAGCGTGTGCGTAAACAGGAAGGATTATCCTGATAAAGCAGGTTTCTACAAAGCTTTAATGGAGGCAGTAGACGGTTCGGTTCCGGATCTTGTGGTACTTGCGGGATTTATGGTGGTGCTTCCGCCTGAAATGATAAGAAAGTATCAGCGCAAGATTATCAATATCCACCCTTCACTGATACCGTCATTTTGCGGCGATGGTTTCTATGGTCTTAAGGTACACGAGGCCGCTCTTGCGAGAGGAGTGAAAGTTACCGGTGCTACCGTGCATTTTGTTGATGAGGGAACTGATACCGGACCCATAATCAGACAGAAAGCTGTGGATGTGCATGAGGGCGATACTCCTGAAATACTTCAGAAGCGTGTTATGGAGCAGGCAGAGTGGGTGATCATGCCGGAGGTTATTGATGAAATAGCAAATGGCGAGATCAACATTGGAATGGAACGAAAATAGGAGGAGAGATTACGGTATGAATATACTTGTTGTAGGTGGCGGCGGAAGAGAGCATGCCATATGCTACGGACTGCACAAAAGCAGTCGTGTGACCAGGCTTTATTGTGCACCAGGAAATGCAGGTATTGCCGAATATGCGGAATGCATCAATATAGGTGTGATGGATTTCGAAAAACAGGTTGCTTTTGCAAAGGAGAAGTCGATTGACCTTGTGGTTGTAGCACCCGATGATCCTCTTGCAGCCGGACTTGTGGATGAGTTTGAAAAAGCAGGCATAAAGGCGTTCGGTCCCCGTAAGAATGCGGCTATACTGGAAGGCAGCAAAGCTTTTTCAAAGGATCTTATGAAAAAGTATGGCATACCCACAGCAGCTTATGAGACATTTGATGATCCGGAAAAAGCACTGGAATATCTTGAAACTGCCAGGATGCCCATAGTGCTTAAGGCCGATGGTCTGGCTCTTGGGAAGGGTGTGCTTATATGCAATGATCTTGAAAGCGCAAAGGCCGGTGTAAAGGAGATCATGCTGGATAAAAAATTCGGAACCGCAGGGACCAGAATGGTGGTTGAGGAATTTATGACCGGCCGAGAGGTATCGGTTTTAAGCTTTGTGGACGGAAAGAATATCCGAATCATGACCAGCGCCCAGGATCATAAAAGGGCAGGAGATGGCGATACCGGTCTTAATACCGGCGGAATGGGAACATTCTCGCCCAGCCCTTTTTATACAGAAGAAATAGACAGGATATGCCGTGAGAAGATATACCAGCCTACGGTTGATGCGATGAGGGCTGAAGGCCGTGAGTTTAAGGGTATAATTTTCTTCGGACTTATGATTACGGAGGAAGGCCCCAAGGTCCTTGAGTACAATGCCCGTTTCGGCGATCCTGAAGCACAGGTGGTTATTCCCAGAATGAAAAATGACCTTCTGGAAGTAATGGAAGCCTGCATTGACGGTACTTTGGGAGATATCGAGCTTGAATTTGAGGATAATGCAGCTGTATGCGTAGTTCTTGCAAGTGAGGGATATCCTGTTAAGTATGAAAAAGGTTTCGAAATAAAGGGACTGGATAATTTCAAAGGGAAGGATGACTATTTCTGCTTCCATGCCGGTTCTAAATTTGCAGATGGTAAGATCGTGACAAATGGCGGAAGAGTGCTCGGAATAACAGCCAAAGGCGCAGATCTTAAGGAAGCCAGGGCTAAGGCGTACGAAGCCGCCGACTGGGTTGATTTTGACAATAAGTATATGCGCCACGATATTGGGAAAGCGATTGACGAGGCCTGAGTACCGGTTTACATAATTTTATTATTTTACAAAAAAAGAGTGCATAATTGAAAATAATATGATAAAATCCTTATATTGTGCGTGTTGATTTACATAATTATTTGATATGCATAGGGTTTTAGTTTTATGGAGGAAGAAAAGTATGGAAAGCAGATCAGTTAAACACAACATTTGTGTCAGGGTATTGCCTGCGTTTTTTCTTGCAATTGTCCTGATGTTTGCAATGCAGATAATGGCATTTGCCGCAGCAAATGAAGGCGATACCATTACGGTAACAAAGGAGGGCGGGTGCAATGTCCGTTCATCCGCATCAACTGACAGTGATAAAGCCGGTGCAGCAGATAAAGGTCAGTCCTTTGTAGTTGCCGAGGTGGTAGAAGCCGGAGATTATGTATGGTACAGGGTTGAGAGTGATTCTGTTTCGGGTTATATCCGTGGTGATATGGTAGAAGTAACAGCAACCGCTGAGGAAGCTCCCGAAACTGAAGTACCGGAGGAAGGTGGCGAAGCTGAGACAGAGGAGCCTGCGGAAGAAGCCGAGCCCGCTGCGTCTTCATCAGCTACTCTTAATGCATTAGAGCCTACAGCAGACCCTGATGTGATTCCCGAAGGATTTGTTAAGGTAACCCTTAATACCGGTGCCGGCTCAGTAACCGGATGGCAGAATGGAAATTTTTATATCATATATGCACAGACTATGGGCGGAGATCCCGGGTGGTATCTGTTAGATGCAACAGACAGCAGTGATATGATCTGGATCAGATATAACAGCTCTTTATTTACTGCTGCTTCCACCGCTAAGACTTCATCCGGTGGCGGATATCTTATAATGACTATCGTGTTTGGCGTACTCTGTGTAATCCTTATAATTGTTGTTGTTATACTTGGTATGAAGCAGTTCGGCGGAAATAATAACAGCTATGAAGATGATGATGAGGATGATGATTACGACGAGGATGACGAGGAAGAGGAAGAAGAGGAAAGACCTGTAAGACGCCAGACCTCCAGAAGTGCATCACCTGCAAGACGTACTGCTGCTTCAAGACCTGTAGTTCCCGCAGGAAGACAGGGTTCAAGACAGCCTGCAGGTTCTGCATATCCTCAGGGAAACGGAAATGGCAGGGTAAGAAGGGCTGATCCTTCAAGAAGGTCTCTTGCAACCGCTCAGAAGCCTTCAAATATACCTGATGATGATTATGATGATGACGATTATGATGATTACAGCGAGGATCTGTCAGAAACCAAGGTAATGCCTTCAAAAGAAGTGGTTGAAAGAAGACCGGAGAGAAGAGCTGAAGGCGGACAGGTTCGTACACAGGCAAGACGTTCACAGCCTGTATCAAGATCATCTGCAGGAAGGTCTGTTCAGGGTGGCGCACAGCGCAGGGCATCTGCACAGTACAGCAAATCAAAAGTCAGAAATGACGAGGATGACGAATAATCCTATCTCGCTTTTAGACAGATAATCTGATTGATTTAAGAGTCTCATTCTGTTATATTAGATATGTAACAGGATGAGATTTTTTTATGCAGGACAGATAACAGCAATCGCCGGAATAATATGTATGCCGGCTGATAAAGGAGGCATCATGAAATTTGAAATTGATCACAATTCAGCAGAAAGCAAGTATATGCAGCTTCACGATAAGATAGTTATGATGATAGCGTCCGGTAAACTGTCCGAGGGCGATATACTTCCATCGGTTAGGGAGATGGCTGAGATTTTGGATATTAATTTTCATACAGTGAATAAGGCCTATGCCATGCTTAGGGATGAAGGGTATGTTGTCATGGATCCAAGGATGGGAACTGTGGTTGAGCTTTCCTTTAGCAGGAAGGAAAGCAAGGCGGAGATTGACCGCAGTATAAAGCTGCTTGTCGCAAAGGCAAAATGCAGGAATTTGAGTGTTGAGGAATTACACCGGATGATCGACAGTAATTACAGTAAATTATCCAAATAGGTTTTAAACAGTATTGACGCAAAAAAGGCAGAAAGAGGAATCATATAAATGAAACAATATACGGAAGCAGCAAGCGCTGCACTTTTGCAGGCTGCAAATGCGGCTGCGGACATGCAGGCGGGATATATAGGTACTGAGCATATCCTGATAGGGCTTATGCGGGAGGTAGACTGTACTGCTGCTGCCTGGCTCAGAGCACAGCATATTACCGAAAGAAGAATACTTGATATCATTGATTACGAAGCTAATGTCAGTGGGGGTATTTCCGTAGGAGCTGTCGGCAGGCGCAAAGATCTGGAGTATTCCGTCAAGGCACTTGAAGTGCTGGACCAGGCTGAAAGCATCTCATCCAAGACAGGCGCTGTAAGCATTGGAACCGAAGCAATTCTTTTAGCCATTATCACTGTAAGGGACTGCACGGCCCTCAGGCTTCTGATTGCCTGTGGTCTTGATGTAATGGAGTTTTTAAAGGACATAGCACGGAATTCTTCTGCTGTTATGGGGGCTGAGTTTTCAAATTATATTAAATCCGTTGTAAGAAAAAGAACAAATTCCGGACAGAGAAAACCGGCGTATAATCCCATGCTTTCGCAGTATGGCAGGGATATGACAGAGCTTGCACAGACAGGTAAGCTGGATCCTGTAGTTGGAAGAAAGGAAGAGATTGCAAGAGTCATCAGAATATTAAGCAGACGCACCAAGAATAATCCCTGCCTCATAGGAGAGCCGGGAGTTGGAAAGACTGCTATTGCGGAGGGGATAGCCCAGAAGATCGCAGCAGGTGATGTTCCTGAAGACTTAAAGGATAAGAAACTTATTTCACTGGATCTTTCCGGGCTGGTTGCAGGAAGCCGCTACAGGGGTGAATTTGAGGAGCGGCTGAAGCGCCTTATGAATGAGGTGGAAGATGACGGGAATATTATCCTCTTTATGGATGAGATCCATACTATTGTGGGAGCCGGCTCCGCAGAAGGCTCACTTGATGCCTCAAATATACTTAAGCCTGCACTTTCCAGAGGAGAGCTGCGCATGATAGGTGCTACTACCGTTTCTGAGTACAGAAAGTATTTTTCAAAAGATGCAGCCCTTGAAAGACGCTTTCAGCCTGTTGTGGTAGAGGAACCGACGGTTGAAGAGACAGTAGAGATCCTTAAGGGATTAAGGGGAAAATATGAGTCATATCACGGGCTTGGGATTAGTGATGATGCTCTGCAGGCTGCTGCCGATTTTTCAGAAAGATATATTTCAGACAGGTTTCTCCCAGATAAAGCCATTGACCTTGTGGATGAAGCCTGTGCCGGAATGAAGCTCAAAAACTCAAATCTGCCGGCATCCATTATTAAGACCGGTGAAGAAATAAAAGCAATTGAGGATAAAGTCTGTGATGCGATAATCGCAGAGGATTTCGAGCTTGCCGGGGAATTAAAGAGAAGGGAAATTGCCCTCAAGGACAAATATGAGGCTGCAATCAGGCGGCACGAAGAAAAGAATGAAAAGCTTATGGTAGTGAATGAAGATACCATTGCGGAAGCAGTCAGTGTCTGGACAAAGATCCCTGTAAATAAGATTGCAGAAAAGGAAAGTGAAAGATTATTAAAGCTTGAAGAACAGCTTCATAAGCGGGTTATAGGTCAGGAGGAGGCTGTAAATGCCGTATCCAGGGCTATAAGGAGAGGACGCGTGGGCATTCAGGATCCGGCAAGACCAATCGGTTCATTCTTGTTTTTAGGTCCTACCGGTGTGGGTAAGACAGAGCTTTCAAAGGCTCTGGCAGAGCTTGTTTTTGGAACAGAGGATGCTCTTATCCGGGTGGATATGTCTGAATATATGGAAGCACATTCAGTATCCAAAATGATAGGCTCGCCTCCGGGATATGTGGGATTTGATGATGGAGGTCAGCTTTCCGAACAGGTAAGGCGTCATCCTTATTCGGTAGTGCTTTTTGATGAGATCGAAAAGGCGCATCCGGATGTATTTAATGTACTTTTGCAGGTGTTTGATGACGGTCATATTACGGATTCCCAGGGGAGAAAAGTTTCCTTCAAGAATACAATACTTATTATGACATCCAATGCCGGGGCAAGAAATATAATTGAACCGAAGAATCTTGGATTTACCGCTCACACAAGCGAAAAGCAGGAATACGACAGGATGAGGAAAGGCGTTATGGATGAAGTGAAACGGATATTCAAGCCTGAATTTATCAATCGTATTGATGAGATGATCGTTTTCCATCCACTAGGGGATAGGGAGCTTAAGGACATCGTAAATCTTTTGTCGAAAGAACTTGGCGACAGGGTATTGAAGCAGATGGGAATTAAGCTAAAGATAAGTCCGGCAATGAAAGATATGATCATCAAAAAGCATGTGGATGTGAAAATGGGGGCAAGGCCTCTTAAGCGTGCCATTCAGTCAGAAATTGAAGATCCGCTGTCAGAGGAAATCCTGTCAGGTCGGATAAAATCAGGGGATACCGTAACAGTCAAAGTAAAGGAAGAAAAAGCTGATTTTGTGCATGGCGAAGAGCCGGAAGTAAAGAAGAAGAAAAGGCCATAGTTATTGCTAATCCGGCAGCGCGCAGAAAAAAATAATCAATACAGACATATTATGAATATGGTATAATATGTCTGTTCAGTCTTTGTATTTATGCAAAGAAAAAGTTCATTCAATCATTCTTTTGACAGAGAAATGGAGGACATCATGCCAGTTGTAAAGGAACTCATTCGTACCGAAGTAAACGGAAAGCTCAGTTTCGGTGACTACACACTTGCTGAGAAGACAAAAAAAGAAGATTTTCAGTATGAAGGCGACCTTATGAAGGTCAAAACATATAAGGATATTACAAGACTTGAGAAGAACGGATTGGTTCTTTATGAGTCGGTCCCGGGAACAAGCGTAAATGAATTTAAGGAAACGGAAAACGGTGTTGAATTTGCCGTTGAAGGTCCGGAAGATGCTCAGATTACCCTTGGTCTCGCAGAAGATACCTCTTACAATGTATTTGTAGCCGGCAAAGAAATCGGTATGATGAAGACTAATCTTGGCGGAAAGCTTGCACTCAGTGTAGAGCTTGCAGGAATGGGTGAAACGGAAGTAAAGGTGGTTAAAGCATAATATTGGCACCAAAGGCAAAGACAAAGACAGTATTTTTCTGTAAGGAATGCGGCTTTGAATCTGTCAAATGGAACGGTCAGTGTCCGTCCTGCCATGCATGGAATACTATGATCGAGCAGGAGGTTTCGACTACGGTGATAAAGAAAAAAGGGGCTGGCGGGCTTGGATATGAGTCTGCTGCCCCTTGTGCGTTATCTGAGATCACACTGGGGGATGAAGACCGTATAAAGACGGGTATAGATGAGTTCGACAGAGTGCTGGGAGGCGGGATAGTTCCCGGTTCCCTTGTTTTGGTGGGAGGCGATCCCGGAATAGGAAAATCTACCCTGCTGCTTCAGGTCTGCAGGGAACTTTCAGCTGCAGGCGAGAGCGTGCTTTATATATCCGGAGAGGAGTCCACCAGACAGATAAAGATGCGTGCAGACAGGTTGGGGGATTTTAAGAAGGATATGCTGCTGCTCTGCGAGACTGACCTGACAGCAATATCCGATATAATCAGGAATAAAAAACCACGCATTGTTATTATCGACTCTATACAGACAATGTATAACGAGGATATATCGGGAACCCCCGGCTCCGTATCTCAGGTGAGAGAGTCAACGGCAGTGCTGTTACAGCTTTCAAAGACGCTGGGGATATCTATTTTTATCGTTGGCCATGTAACCAAGGAAGGTACTGTAGCAGGTCCCAGGATCCTTGAACACATGGTTGATACTGTTCTTTATTTTGAGGGCGACAGATATGCGGCTTATCGTATATTAAGAGGCGTAAAGAACCGTTTCGGATCAACTAATGAGATCGGTGTCTTTGAAATGTGGGAAAAGGGACTCAGGGAAGTAAAGAATCCTTCCGAATACCTACTGCAGGGGAGGCAGAGCGGTGCCAGCGGTATAGTGACTGGGTGTTCCGTGGAAGGCACCAGGCCAATGCTTTTAGAAGCTCAGGCTTTAGTCTGTCAGACAGCGTTCGGCATTCCCAGACGCCAGGCTTCCGGAGCTGACTTAAACCGTATTAATCTAATGATGGCAGTACTGGAGAAAAGACTGGGGCTTCATTTGGGCCAATGCGATGCATATGTGAATATTGCGGGCGGCATGAAGATTGTTGAGCCTGCTGTTGACCTTGCACTTGCTATGGCTATTGTGTCCAGCTTTTTGAATATCCCGGTGGATGATTCGCTTATAGCCGTTGGCGAAATAGGACTTTCAGGCGAGGTCAGGAGTGTCAGCCAGATAGAGCAGAGGGTTTTGGAAGCTGCAAAGATGGGGTATGGAACATGCGTGATACCGGAGGCGGGAGCTGACAGGCTAAAGGGCATTAAAGGATTGGAAAATATAAAGATAGTTCCGGTGGATTCCGTGAAAAAGGCGATAAACATAATACAGAAATAATCCCGTGACAACGCAGGATTTTAATAGTTGGAATTAAATAGTACTAAATATGCTTACATGATGAAACATTTAACACATTGCTGATAAAAAAATGATCAATGAAGAAATTTCAGACTACAAAAAGAATAAAAGCATCATGGTGGCAGGGCTTACCCTGCTGCTTTTTATGCAACTTGTGGCTACAATTGTTTTTAACCTGACCCAGCTGCAGTCCCATATGGGGTTCGACACATCATGGTCTTATCTTAAGGCTATTCTCATATGGCGTGAAAAATCCATTGTCTCTGATGTCTGGGCTGATACTACTGCTCATCTTCTTGACGGCTCGATAGTGCCGGCATCGGTTTTGTACGGAATCACCGGGAATATTTATCTTTCCTATGGACTGTGCAATTCTTTCTTTGTGCTGATCCTTATACTGGTCATGTGGGATGTATCAAAAAATCTCGGACTAGATCTGAAAGGGCGTTTAGTAACTTTAAATCTGATGCTTTGTCCGTTTTTGTGCAATGGTTTCAGTCCGAGGAATCTTGGATATTTTATGGTGCTTTTGTGCGGTGACTGTCTTTATAATGTGCGGACTATATTATTTCTGATCTCTCTTGATGTAATACTCTTAATGATCGGGAGGAGGGCGGATGATCCGGCAGATAAAACCAAAAGGTCAGATGTTAAGACCCGCATACTTGCAGCCATTGCATTTCTTCTGGCTTTCGTATGCGGAATGTCCTCGGGTATATATGTTTTTCTGACATGTTTCATCCCACTGATGCTTTATTCATTTGTAATGGCGATAATTAAAAATGATGCAAAGCTTATTATCAGCAGGGAAATGCTTTTTCCTTTTTCCGGGGGAGTATGTGTCTGTCTTGGGAAAGCATTTCAGTCTGTTTTCATGCCGCTGCCTACAGCCGGGGATGAAAAGACATGGACCACCATAGCTGATATCTGGAAAAATACCGGAGCTGTATTCCAGGGGTTCATGAAGCTTATGAATATCCTGCCGGTCACCAGGACTGTCACTGTTTTTTCTGTTGAAGGTTTATTAAAGATACTGGCATTAGGGACAGCGTTACTCATTCTTACCGCCTTCTTATGGACACTGAACAAATGCCGGGGGAAATTGGTTAAAAAAGATTATGATGAACCGGTTTTTGTTCCGATTGTAGTTATTATATGGCATATTATTGTTTTTTCACTTTTTAATGTACAGTATGGCTCTCCGGTATTTGAGGAGAGATATCTGATATGTGCATTTATATCAGTTATGCTGCTTGTGGGATTTTGTATTTCCAATGCGGACACAAAGCAGCTTTTTACAAAGCTGCTGATGTGGGGGCTTCTTTTGTCACTGTTGTTTACAGATATCGCATCAGATGGGATTTATGTGATGCTGACAAATAAGGACTGGCATATGGAGGAAGTTGCCGGCAAGGCTGATGAGCTGGATGCGGGTATTGTCATATTCTGTGGCGATGATCTGATAGAGACAGGCAGAGCCATGCGTGTCTATGATTATGGACGGATATATAAATGTGTTGATTCTGACGGAAATATCGTTCACTGGGGCGATTATAAATACTATGATGATCTGAGTTTTTATGACGGAAAAATAATGTACGCAGTAAGCCGGGAAGATTCTGAACTGGCACCGGGTATTCTGGAAGGAGCAGTTTATTCAGGAACCTGCGAGCAGTATGATATATATATCAAGTGCCAAAAGGAGGGGAAGGATGAAGATACTTATAACTAATGATGACGGGATAAATGCTCCCGGAATAATAAAGCTTGCCGAAACAGCAAAGAGATTCGGAGAAGTAACGGTGGTCGCACCTAAGGAACAGTGCAGTGCAATGTCTCATCATATTACACTGAGGGAGGACATAGCGTTTTCGGAATATGATTTTCCCGTTGACGATGTAAAAGCATATGCTTTTTCAGGTACACCGGCTGACTGTATCAGGGCATCGTTTTTAGGCTTCTTACAGGAAACCGAACGTCCGGATATAGTTTTTTCCGGCATTAATGAGGGCTCTAACTGCGGTTTTGACATACAGTATTCAGCTACCGTAGGTGCAGCAATGGAGGCACTGTTATATAAGGTGCCTGTCATATGCTTTTCCCAGGGATATGTGGAATGTAATCTGCATGGCGGTGAAGGCTTGCTGACAGAGGTTTGTGATAAATACTTATATGATGTGATCGATGAACTGCTTAAGCATGAGCTAATGTCATGCTGCTGCTTTAATGTGAATTTCCCCAACTGCAGACTGGATCAGTATAAGGGACTGCTTTATGACAGATTCCCTTCCCAGCAGGCATTCTGGGATGACAGATATGTAACTTATACCGGAGAGGATGGCAAAACATACATACATATGGCAACTAAGCCTATAAAGGGGGCAGAGGAAGGCAGCGATATGAAAGCGCTGCTTGACGGATATATATCCATAGGTTTTGTAAGGAATATGGTGCTTGTATAAGTAACAGGATCTCGTTTTTTTGACGGTGATATTTAGGATAAAACAATGAAAATACTGATCGTTAGCGACTCACATGTGAATAATAACATTATAATGCAAGTACTTGCGAAAGAAAATCCGGATATGCTCATACATCTTGGGGATATTGAGAATGATACTTTTCCGATAGAGCAGGCTCTTGGGACAGAGAAGCCCTCCATTTATATACGGGGGAACTGTGATTATTATGATCGTAATCTGAAACCTAATGCCGTATTCAGTTTATGTGGTCATAGATTTTTTGCAACTCACGGACACATGTACGGCGTGGATTACGGTTATGACAGATTGGCATATGCCGCAAAAGAAAAAGACTGCGACATAGCACTCTTTGGTCATATACACAGACCGGTGGATGAGGAGCTGGGAGGCGTCCGCGTCCTTAACCCCGGCAGCATAGCAAGGCCCAGAGGCGGTAGCAGCCGATCATATATCCTCATGGAGCTTGAAGAGAAAGGGGCGATGAGGGTGGAATTCCGGGATGTCGGGTAGATAATATCATCTATGCGCAGGAAACTTATCAAACTGAAATTAATGAAATGTGTTATGGAGAATGGTAATGAGAATCATTGATATGACCTGTCAGCACTGTGGAGCGTCACTTCAGGTAAATGATGAAAATAAGCAGGCTTTTTGCACACATTGTGGTTCTCGGTTCTTGATTGATGACGAAATCCGTCACATACAATATGATAATGCCGAGGAAGTTGGTTATGCTTTCGAGAAAGGACGTTTAAGAGCTCAAAATGAAAGAATAATACAGCAAGGTAATGCACGACGTCCTACTGCGCAGTTTCCCAAAACATACCATAAGCCCCAAATGCAAATGCAGACTGATCCTTCAGATCAAAATGTTAAGAAAAAAAACAGTTTTCACCCGGCATATACGGTAATAGGTATTTTCTCATTGATTTTCGGTATTATTCTTATGCTGGTTTGTATTATATGTTTACTTGAATGTTTACTTGAAGCCGGAAATTTAATTCAGATCATTACAACTATGACACCTGTTTTTTCAGTTGTGTTATTTATCGTAGTTGCCGTCATGGGGGTCAAAATAGACAAAACAGAATCTAACGCAAAGGTTATACCGTTCTGGATAGTTTTAATATTAGCAATTATCTCAATTCCGTGTGTAAGGGTGGTTAATCACGCTCTCACATATGAAAAAGAAAACAGTCAAAGTGAAGAAATCACAGTCAGCGTCTCTACGGCACAAGAGGTGTATGTAGGAATGCTGATGTATGCGCCGGAAGAGTATATCGGAAAGACGGTGAGAGTATACATTGATAATCCTGAAAACAATAATGTAGCTGTTGAAAAAAAGGCAATCCATGAATCAGAAGCGAATTTCAGTGCAGAGATTGGCTGGGATGAAATGGATGATTATAAATTTAAAGATTTTCCCTTGATTGTTGTTGAGGGGAATGTAGTTTATGATGATTACATGGCTGCGGTAGGCTTGGAAGATGCATACGTGGTTGAGGCAATTGAAGATGTTTCGGTTTCTAAAGAGCGATTGGAAACAATCATGAGAGATTATCTTGAAATATATGACTATACAGATGCTGAAGAGGTGTATGAAACAGGGAACGGTTCTTCCGATTTGTAGAGCAGACAATATTCAGAAAAACAGAGTGCAGAGATCTCAAAAAAATTTTCCTTGCAATATCAACCGCTTAATTATACAATACCTCTGGCATGGGCAGATACCTTCAGGATCTGACTTGTGCATATACTTTACAATTTAATATCTTTTTAGGAGGAAGAAAGCAATGAAAAAAGTAAGGATCTTTCTTACAGGATTGCTGATGACAATGGCTGTTGCACTGGGCGGCTGCACAGGTGACAAGACTGCGGAGACTCCCGTATCTTCTGCAGAGAATGCAGATGGGTCAGGCTATTCAGCCACAGGTCAGATCACAATCGGAATCGCACAGGATCTTGATGACGGACTCGATCCCCACAAGGTTGACGCAGCAGGAACAAGGGAAATACTGTTCAATGTTTACGAAGGACTCGTAAAATATGATGTGAACGGTAATCTGGTACCGGCTGTTGCCAGCGACTATGCAATAAGTCCCGACGGACTTACATACACATTCACTCTTCGTGAAGGTGTGCTTTTTCATGATGGAAAAGAAGTAACACCCGATGATGTTATTTATTCACTTTCAAGATGTGCGGATACCAGCGATGGTGAGGCACTCAAGCCTGCGCTTACCAACATAAGCTTCCTGCAGGCTAATGATGAAGGAAAGGTTGTGATCAAGCTTAATGAGCCGGATCCTGATTTTCTTTCCTATATGACTACAGCGATCATTCCCGCATGGAATACTGATCCCGAAACCAATGTTGTAGGAACAGGCCCGTACAAATTCGTATCACACACTCCCCAGGAGTCTGTTGTGCTTGAGGCTTTTGACGGATACTGGGGCGAGAAGGCTCATATCAAGGATGTGACTCTCAAGGTCATTGCAAATCCCGATTCCATCGTTATGGAAATGATGGGCGGCTCTGTTGATATGTTCTGCCGTGTTACCGAGGAACAGGCTAAGGAGCTCTCAGCCGGTGATTTCAATATCGAGACCGGTACCATGAACCTAGTACAGGCTCTTTACCTTAACAATTCATATGAGCCTTTTCAGGATGAAAGGGTAAGACAGGCTATCTGCTATGCAATAGACCCTTCTGAAATAATGGCATATGTATCAGGCGGAGAGGGAACAGAGATAGCAACTGCGGTTTTCCCTGCTTTTGGAAGATACTATGATGCATCACTCAATGATAACTATAATCAGGATGTTGAGAAGGCAAAGGAGCTGCTTAAGGAAGCCGGCTATGAGAACAGCCTTGAGTTTTCAATAACTGTTCCTTCAAACTATCAGCCCCATGTGGCTACAGCAGAGGTTCTTGTTGAGCAGCTTAAAGCTGTAGGCGTAAATGCATCAATCGAGCTTGTTGACTGGGATACATGGCTTTCAGGAACATATTCCGAGAGAAACTATCAGGCAACGGTTATCGGTGTAGATGCTAATCCGCTTACCGCAAGGGCACTGCTTGAGAGATACAGGAGTGATGCGGGCAACAATTTCATGAATTATAACAATCCTGATTTTGACGCAAAGCTGGATGCTGCTTTCGCTACATATGACGACGAGGAGCAGACAAAGCTTTTCAAGGAATGTCTTGCAATGCTTTCTGAGACAGCAGCAAGCGCATATATCCAGGATCTTCCCTGCTTTGTAGCTGTCAGGAATAATATAGCCGGATATCAGTTCTATCCGCTGTATGCACAGGATTTTGCGAGCCTGTATTTTACTGATGCACAGTAAATAAGTTATCATTCCCTGCGGTATCTTCTGCCGCAGGGAATATTTATAAGATATTATTCAGGACTGTTACATTTATAAGATCAATTAACGATCATTATATTGGTCAGAATCTGTATCGCCGTTCACGGCGCTTTAAATAAATTGAAATTGAACAATTATTATTTCAGAAAAATCCTATCTCTTGCAGCTACTCTTCTTGTAATTTCATTTCTTGTTTTTGCGGCTTTTGAGATCATACCCGGAGATCCTGCGCTTTCCAGACTGGGAACAAATGCCACGCCTGAGAGGATAGCGGCCCTCCGTGCTGAAATGGGGCTTGATAGGCCTTTCCTGGTAAGATATTTTCTGTGGATGACAGAGTGCATAAAGGGAAATTTCGGCACATCATACAGCTATAATGTGCCCGTGATGAGCATGATAGGCGAAAAACTCCCAATTACCATTACCCTTACAATTTTATCCATGAGTATGACGATGATCGTTTCAGTACCCCTGGGGATACTGCTTGCAAAGTACGCACACCGTACTTTTGACAGGGCAGGTTTTATTGCCAACCAGACAATAATGTCTGTTCCGGCATTTTTCCTTGGGATACTTTTTACATATATCTTTGGACTGGTGCTTCACTGGTTCAAGCCGGGCGGCTATGTATCATATAAGCAGAGCATAATTGGTTTTATCGGTTTTCTGATCGTTCCGGCCATCGCTATTGCGATACCTAAATGCGCAATGTCCATAAAGCTTTTAAGGGCTGCAGTGCTTCAGGAAGCACATAAGGATTATGTCCGTACCGCATACAGCCG
>CAMOJK010000071.1 GCA_946616835.1 uncultured Lachnospiraceae bacterium | reverse complement strand
CCGGTAGACAGCCCTATCATAAAGGCAATCGGAAGCTTTATCCCGGGAATCCCGGTTCCTACACCGGTTTTGATCGTTATAGTTGTAGCCATTATCTTTAAGCTGGTATTCCATTTTACCTCCCTTGAGCTGTTTACACAGTCTGTAGGTATCAACGGAAGCGCATCCCGCTTAAACGGTATCAATGCTACTTTCATCAGGCTGCTGACCTTCATAATCCTGGGTGTTTGTGTAGCGGTAGCGGGCATCATAGGCGTGAGTCGTTTGGGACTTATCAATCATGAGACACTGCTTCTGGATGTTGAAATGGATGCCATCCTTGCAGTTGCCATCGGCGGCAATAACTTGGGCGGAGGTAAGTTCAAGATCAGCGGAAGTATTATAGGTGCATATGTTATCCATATGCTTACTGTTACACTTTATGCCATGAAGGTTCCTTCAACGGATGTTAAGGCATATAAAGCGATAGTTATCGTCATCCTGGTTGTTATCGGATCTCCTGTGATCAAGAGCAAGTTTACGAAGTTTATGACACAGATGAAGAACCGCAAGCAGACAGTTTCAGTGAAAGGAACCTGATCAGGTGCTTCGGGATGTAAGGAACGGTAATGAAAGGAGCTCAAAAAAATGAATGAAAAAAAGAAGGTATTCAGAGAGCCGTTAACAGATAACCAGCTTCTGATGACCATTACAATATGTATATTCGTAGGAATGTATGTACTGGCAATACTTATCCTGAAGGGCGGCTTCCTGCATGTACAGCAGGTATTCGATATGTTAAACGACAATGCCAGCCTGATAATCGTAGCCTGCGGACTGACCATAGTCATGATCACTGCCGGTATCGATATAAGCGTGGGTGCGGTGACATCCCTTGTAGTAATGAGCTGTGTATTGTATTTAAACAGCGGCGGAAACATCCTTGTTTCAATACTGCTGGCACTTGGGATTGGACTTGCATTCGGTGCGGTCCAGGGTTTCCTGGTAAGCTATCTGGATATCCAGCCTTTTATCGTATCCCTTGCGGGGATGTTCTTTGCAAGAGGACTGACCACCATTCTTTCGGTTAATCCGCAGAAGGTGGAACACGAAGGCTTTTCAAAGCTCATGGATACGAAAATAGTAATCCCCTGGTTAGGATATACTGCAAAGAATGGAAATCTGGTTCCGGCGCGTCTTGAGTTAGGTGTAGTAGTTGCTCTCCTTTGTGTGGTAGTGATCTTTATAGTACTTAAGTTTACAAGTTTAGGACGCGGCTTCTATGCTATAGGTGGGAATCAGACTTCAGCCCTGATGCTTGGTATCAATGTGAAGAAAACAAGATTCATGGCATATATATTATGCGGACTTTTAAGCGGTATCTCCGGATATGTTTTCATGATGCATACCGGTGCGGGAAATGCAACCAATGCAGCCGGAATGGAAATGAATGCCATAGCGGCTTCGATCATAGGCGGAACACTTCTTACCGGTGGTGTAGGTAATGTGGCAGGAACATTCTTCGGAACCATGACACTTACTACCATAAAGAAGATCGTTGTATCCAGCGGATTAAACGATCCCTGGTGGCAGAGCATTACAACCGGCGGTATGTTATGTTTCTTCATACTCTTACAGAGCGTGGTACTCAGCCGCAGGTCGAAGAAGAAGGAATGACGGTAAATCTTCAGGACAGCCGGAGGTACTTAATGTCTGGGGCTTAATGGAAGCATAGAATAATGGAGGCATGTATGGGAGCTAAAGAGTGTTTGGAAGAAGGAAAAGCGTATCTCGGCATAGAGTTCGGATCCACCAGGATCAAAGGTGTGGTATGTGATGAAAAGGGAGAAGTCCTCGCAATGGGAGGCTTCGGCTGGGAGAACAGCTTAAAGGATGGAATCTGGACATACTCCGAGGAGGAGATATTTGCAGGACTTAAAGCCTGCTACGCCGATACAGCAAAGGATATAGAGAATAAGTACGGAATAAAAATAAGTAAGTTTGCCGGGATCGGTATCTCGGCAATGATGCACGGCTATCTGGCGTTTGACGCCGGTGCAGGTCTTCTTGTTCCTTTCAGGACATGGAGAAATACCA
This sequence comes from uncultured Lachnospiraceae bacterium, assembly GCA_946616835.1. Taxonomy (GTDB): domain Bacteria; phylum Bacillota; class Clostridia; order Lachnospirales; family Lachnospiraceae; genus NK4A136. The sequence goes on along the minus strand of CAMOJK010000071.1, from coordinate 13,905 downwards.
TTACCGGTGAGGCGGCAGAAAAGCTTACTAGGGAATTTGATTACAATATCCCCCAGAGGTGGAGCATATCCCATCTGTATCAGGCAATGTTAAATAAAGAGGAGCACATTAAGGATGTTGATTTCTTTACAACCCTGGCAGGCTTTGTTCACTGGAAGCTTACCGGCAGGAAGGTCCTGGGTGTAGGTGATGCTTCGGGTATGTTCCCCATCGATATCAGTACCGGGGATTTTGATGAGAAAATGATAGCGAAGTTTGATGCACTCGCAAAAGACACGGCACTCTCAAAAGGATTAAAGGACCTGCTTCCCGAGGTATTAAGTGCCGGAGAAGATGCGGGCACACTTACTGCAGAGGGCGCCGCACTCCTGGATGAAAGCGGAAATCTTGAAGCCGGTATCCCGCTCTGCCCGCCGGAAGGTGATGCAGGTACCGGGATGGTTGCCACTAATTCCGTCAAGGTGCGCACAGGTAATATCTCAGCAGGAACCAGCGTATTTGCAATGGTGGTTCTTGAAAAGGATCTTTCGAAGGTTTATCCGGAGATAGATCTTGTGACCACTCCCGACGGAGCTCTTGTGGGAATGGTACATTGCAACAACTGTACTTCAGAAATAAACAACTGGGTAAAGGTATTCAGGGAGTTCTGCGAGCTTTACGGTATCGAGCCTGATATGAATGAGTTGTTTACAAAGCTTTATTCGGTATCTCTTAAGGGGGATGCTGACTGTGGCGGCGTGATGCTTTATAATTATCTTTCCGGAGAACCTGTGACCGGTTTTGAAAAAGGTGCGCTGGTTCTTGCAAGGACGGCTGAGGATAATTTCTCCCTTGCCAACCTGATGAGATCTAATCTCTACTCTGCTATGGCTACGCTTAAAGTGGGGCTGGATCTGATGCTCAAGGAAGAAGACGTAAAGGTGGATGAAATGTATGGCCACGGCGGATATTTTAAGACAAAGGGTGTAGGCACAAAGGTTGCCGCAGCTGCAATCAATGCTCCGGTATCCGTTATGGAAACGGCATCCGAAGGTGGTGCATGGGGCATAGCCCTGCTGGCGGCATATATGGATAAAAAAGATGAAATGACACTAAGCGAGTATCTCTCAGATGTTATTTTCAAGGATGCAAAGTGCGAAAAATGCGCACCGGATGCAAAAGATGTGCAGGGCTTTGATGAGTATATAGAAAAGTACAGGAAGGGCCTTGCCATAGAGCGGGCCGCAGTAGAGGTTCTGGTGTAAGCTTATAGTAATAGGCTTCTATAACAGGAATCCTGACAGTAAGTTCCTGTGGCGGAGTCTGCAGACTTCTATAGCAGAGGATAAGGAGAAGAGATGTTAGAAGAATTAAAGCAGAAAGTATATGAAGCAAATATGCTTTTACCGAAGCATGGACTGGTTACTTTTACCTGGGGTAATGTCAGTGCCATCGACAGGGAGTCAGGGCTTTTCGTCATTAAGCCAAGCGGCGTGGACTATGATGTGATGAAGCCTGAGGATATGGTGGTAGTGGATCTGGATGGAAAAGTGGTTGAAGGGAAGCTTAATCCTTCATCGGATACGCCAACCCATCTGGAGCTTTACAAGGGATTCCAAAAGATCGGAGGTGTAGTACATACTCATTCTACCTATGCAACAAGCTTTGCCCAGTCCGGAAGGGATGTTCCCTGCTACGGGACTACCCATGCAGACTATTTTTATGGCAGTATCCCCTGTGTGAGATGCCTTACAAAAGAAGAGATAGATGAGGCGTATGAGCTCAATACCGGCAAGCTCATCGTAAGTGAGTTTGAAAGAATGGGCAGAGATCCTGAGGCGGTACCTGCAGTCCTGTGCAAGAATCACGGGCCTTTCGCGTGGGGTAAGGATGCGATGAATGCAGTACATAATGCCGTCGTTCTGGAAGAAGTGGCAAAGATGGCTCTCTTTACGGAACAGATAAACAAAGATGTGGCTCCGGCTCCCTCTGAGCTTCAGGATAAGCATTATTTCAGGAAACATGGTGCTAATGCCTATTACGGCCAGAAAGCAGCAGATTAAAGAAATTAAAGATAGTTTCCGATTTGTTTAATATTTGTTTAACATTTGTTTAACAATATGAACTTGTCTGTAAATATGAAGCGTTGTACCATTAGTACGGACCAATGTGCCCGTAAGGAAGCTCCATATACTGCAGGGGATTCAAAAAGGAGGACTGAGGTCCGATACCATAAAACAAAATAGGAGGACAGTATGAACGAATTGGAACTTAAGAAAAAAGCCAATGATGTAAGGATCGGCATTGTGACTGCTGTACACTCTGCAAAAGCAGGACATCCCGGCGGATCGCTTTCTGCAGCAGACATCATGACATGGCTTTACTTCGAGGAGATGAACATTGATCCGGCGGATCCTAAGAAAGAGGACAGGGACCGCTTTGTATTATCAAAGGGCCATGTGGCACCTGCCCTTTATTCCACGCTTGCAAACAGAGGTTATTTTCCGGTAGAGGAGCTTACTACATTGAGAAAGCTTGGCTCCAGACTTCAGGGACATCCCTGTATGCAGGAGACTCCCGGTGTGGATATGTCATCGGGTTCTTTAGGCCAGGGTCTGTCAGCAGCCTGCGGTATGGCACTTTCCGCAAAGATTCAGGGAAAGGACTATAGGGTGTATGCTCTTCTCGGAGATGGTGAATTAGAGGAAGGACAGATCTGGGAGGCAGCGATGTTTGCCGGTCACAGAAAGCTGGATAATCTCTGCGTAATAGTAGATAACAACGGACTCCAGATCGATGGAAAGATCGAGGATGTCTGCTCACCGTATCCTATCACCGATAAGTTCAAGGCATTTAATTTCAATGTGATTGAAATCGATGGCCATGACTTCGGACAGATCGAAGATGCGTTTAAAAAAGCAAGAGAGACGAAGGGAATGCCTACAGCCATAATCGCCAAGACCTTAAAGGGCAAGGGCGTGTCATTTATGGAAGGCAGTGTTGCTTGGCACGGAAAGGCTCCCAATGATGAAGAATTTGCTATCGCAATTGAAGATTTGGAAAGGATAGGTAAGGAATATGTCTGATAAAATAGCTACAAGAGAGAGTTACGGCAACGCTTTAGTTGAACTCGGAAAAGTTAATGATAAAGTCTATGTGCTGGATGCCGATCTTGCAGGTGCAACAAAAACAGGCATATTCAAAAAGGCATTTCCGGACAGACATATAGACTGCGGTATCGCTGAGTGCAATATGATGGGTATTGCGGCAGGTCTTTCCACAACAGGACTTATACCTTTCTGCTCATCATTTGCAATGTTCGCTACGGGGCGTGCATACGAGCAGGTAAGAAATTCAATAGGATATCCTCATCTTAATGTAAAGATCGGTGGAACACACGCTGGTATCACCGTCGGTGAGGATGGAGCTTCCCACCAGTGCAACGAGGATATCGCCTTAATGAGGAATATCCCCGGAATGGTAGTGATCTGCCCGTCTGATGATATAGAGGCAAGAGCCTGCGTAAAGGCTGCTGCTGAGTATGTGGGACCTGTATATATGAGATTCGGAAGAGCTGCGGTTCCCGTGATCAATGACAGACCTGATTATAAGTTCGAGATTGGTAAGGGTGTTCTGCTTAAAGAAGGAAAGGATGTTACGATAATCGCCACAGGTGTATGCGTAAGCGGATCCCTTGAGGCAGCAAAGGCTCTTGCGGCTGAAGGAATAGATGCTGAGGTTATCAACATCCATACTATCAAGCCTCTTGACAAAGAGTTAGTGCTTGCATCCGCAAAGAAGACCGGTAAGGTAGTGACTGTAGAAGAACACTCCGTTATCGGCGGTCTTGGAAGTGCGGTTGCTGATGTTATTGCAGAGAATGGCGGTGCTGTCTTAAAGAAACTCGGAATGCAGGATGTATTCGGTGAGTCAGGTACTGCTGCAGAGCTCCTCCACAAATATAAGCTCGATGCGGAAGGCATCGCAGAGGGTGTAAAGTCTTTTGTTTGATAAATAGTGAAACTGTTAAGCTCCCCGCACAGATAGGTGAACTATCGATGCGGGGAAGTTTATAAGTATAGTCATTCAAGGAACGACAACCTAATATAACTTAAAAACAAGGAGGCAAAAAGATGAACAACATTCCTAAGATCAAACTTGGTATCGTTGCAGTGAGCCGGGACTGTTTCCCGGAGTCTCTGTCGGTAAACAGGAGAAAGGCATTGGTAGAAGCCTATAAGGCAAAGTATGATGCTTCGGACATTTACGAATGCCCTGTCTGTATCGTGGAGAGCGAGATCCATATGGTACAGGCACTGGAGGATATCAAGAAGGCAGGCTGTAATGCACTCTGCGTATATCTTGGCAACTTTGGTCCTGAGATCTCGGAGACGCTTTTAGCAAAGCACTTTGACGGACCTAAGATGTTCTGTGCGGCTGCCGAAGAGACACAGAATGACCTGTGCGGCGGAAGAGGGGATGCTTACTGCGGAATGCTTAATGCAAGCTACAACTTAAAGCTCCGCAATGTAGGTGCATATATCCCTAAGTATCCGGTTGGTGATGCAGAGGACTGTGCAAAGATGATCAATGAGTTCATCCCTATTGCCAGGGCTATTGTAGGTCTTTCAAAGTTAAAGATCATATCTTTCGGACCCAGGCCCCTTAATTTCCTTGCCTGCAACGCTCCCATAAAGCCTCTTTATGATCTGGGCGTTGAGATAGAAGAAAACTCCGAGCTGGATCTTTTTGAAGCATTCAATAAACATGCAGGTGATGAGCGTATCCCTGAGGTCGTTGCCGATATGGAAAAGGAACTTGGTGCCGGCAATAAGAAGCCTGAAGTGCTTGCAAAGCTTGCCCAGTACGAGCTTACACTGCTTGACTGGGTGGAGGAACACAAGGGCTACAGGGAGTATGTGGCTATCGCCGGTAAGTGCTGGCCTGCATTCCAGACACAGTTCGGTTTCGTGCCCTGCTATGTAAACAGCCGTCTTACGGGGCGCGGCATACCTGTATCCTGTGAAGTTGATATCTATGGCTGCCTGAGTGAGTTCATTGGAACCTGCATTTCAGAAGATGCGGTTACGTTGCTTGATATAAACAATTCAGTGCCCAAAGATATGTATAAGGAATCCATTGAGGGCAAATTCGATTATAAGCACACGGATACTTTCATGGGCTTCCACTGTGGTAATACCTGCTCGACTAAGCTTGCTTTCCATGAGATGAAGTACCAGATGATCATGGCCAGGACGCTTCCTATTGAAGTTACCAACGGAACCCTTGAGGGTGATATCATTCCCGGTGACATCACGTTCTTCAGACTCCAGTCCACAGCAGATACGAAGCTCAGGGCCTATGTGGCTGAAGGTGAAGTGCTTCCTGTTGCTACCAGGTCATTCGGTGGCATCGGTGTATTTGCTATCAAGGAGATGGGACGTTTCTACCGTTATGTGCTCATAGAAAAGAATTTCCCTCACCACGGTGCTGTGGCATTCGGACATTTCGGCAAGGCTTTGTTTGAGGTATTTAAGTATATCGGAGTGCCTGTTGAGGATCTTGATTATAACAAGCCTGCTAATGTATGCTATCCTACGGAGAATCCGTATGACTGAGGCTTAACAATATAGCAAACGATAAAACAAAAACTATGGGGGCTGCACTGACTGTGCAGCCCTTTATCTTTATTGGTGGTATTCTACTTTAGGCATCTCTTGTCATTTAAAAATGCAGCTATGGAAATCCTGTTTTGGTATAATGTTATTATTCGGCTTATGATAAAAGAGGTATAGAAAATGTTAAAAAAAAGAAATATTCTTGTTATGCTGGGGGTACTGGCAGTGTTTGCGGTACTCGCCGGTTGTGAGAAACAGACGGTGGCAACGGAGCCGGAGGACATTCCTACAGTGACGCTTGAATCAGCACAGATCGGTACGGATGAAACAACTGTCAGTGTGGATATGCCTGCAGATAATGAAGTTTTAGAAGATAGGAATGAGTCCGGTACAGTCTCAGACGGGGATGCGGAAGAAATGCCTGCTCTGGAAGAAGAGCCGGAAGTTCCTCAGGTATCCGAGTATACTATAGTCTATACAGGAGATGTGTGTCTGCAGAGCGGTGTGACAAATACCTACAGGGCTTCGGGAGTAAACGGAGTGATCGGGGAAAAACTGCTTAAGGAGCTTACGGGTGCCGACTATACTGTGATAAATAATGAATTCTGCTTCAGCACCGGTGGAGCACCGGAGGATAAGCAGTACACCTTCAGGGCTGATCCGGCGGATGTGAGTCTTTTAAATGAGATGGGAGTGGATCTTGTAAGCCTTGCAAATAACCATGCGCTTGACTATGGGACAGTGGCGCTTTCGGATACATTTGTAACCCTCGATGATGCGGAAATCTCATATATGGGAGCAGGGGAAACGGTTGAGCGTGCCGCGGAGATGATCACGGTGGATGTAAACGGATATAAGATAGGCTACATGGCAGCATCCCGTGTGTATCCTACGGTAGAGTGGAATGTCCTTAACCGTCAGCCGGGAATGCTTCCGGCTTATGATCCGCCGTATCTCGCACAGGTGGTTGAGGAAAAGGCTAAGGAGTGCGACTATCTGATGATATATCTTCATTGGGGGATTGAGCGTGCCGAGCATCCTGAAAGTTATGAGAGGAGCCTTGCTCAGCTTCTGATCGATTCGGGAGCAGATGCAGTTATAGGCTCTCATCCCCATGTGATGCAGGGAGTAGAGTACTATCAGGGCAGACCTATATTCTATAGTCTCGGAAATTTCGTATTTAATAAAACCATCGGCAGGACTGCGTTTATCCGTGCAACCATTGATATGGAGGCGGCTGAGGCAGCAGGCGCGGATGACTTATCGGACTATGTTAAATGGCAGATGATTCCCTGCAGTGCATCAGGGTACTGCACGGAGGAACTGAGCAGTCCGGGTGATATGGAAGCGTTTTATAATTATATGAGGTCTATTTCTTATGATGTGGAATATGACAGTGAGACAGGGGTGCTGACGGACCTGAACCGTTGATAAGTATTATGCAGGGGGGACGTGTACCATTGCCGCCGGCAGGTTTGTGCAGATAGAGAGCATGGATGTGAAAGAAATACCTGTAAAGAATGGTGAGAAAGGCTTCGGGGCGTATTGAGAAATTGACCGTAATGTTTGATGGCAATGGTGGCTGCAGATTAGGATTGAATGCAGTGATGTGTGTAATAGCAGGAAAGGAGCAGGCCTATGATAAGTTCGGGATTTTTTAACAGGGAGCCAAAAAGAGCAGTCTGTGCAAATTGCGGAAAGCCTTACAGGGAAGGGGACAGACACTGCCGTTTCTGTGGAAAAGAAATGGGAAAGCCCAGGTATGTGTTTGAACCGACTGCGTGTGTGTACGGACCTCCGCCCATAAAGCGGAACCACACATGCAAGGTATGTGGATATTCATGGGATACATACAGCATGATAGACGATGAAAGATGGTGCCCTGAGTGCGGAGGCGCAGCTCCGGCTGTAGGCGATCCGGATGCATGTGATCTGGATGACATCCATAAAGCCATAGATTAGGAGAATTCAGGAAACATGCACAACAATCTGCTTTTGGATTTAGATCAGACGCTGCTGGATTTTCATGCCTCAGAGTATATCGCCCTCGGAAAGGTTCTGCAGGAAAATGGCTTATCCTATTCGGATGAAATATACGCTCTTTTTAAAGCTTATAACAAATCATTGTGGGGTGAATTGGAAAAGGGAAATATAACCAGGACAGAACTTTTTACACTGAGGTTTAACTATATCTTCGGAAAGTGTGAGGGAGATTCAACGGGGATAGATCCGCTTAAGATAAACAGCGATTTTATCCGGACCATGTCGGAGAACGGAGTTCTTCTTGAGGGGGCATTGGAATTTCTGCAGCGTGTAAAGAATGAGATAGAGAATGTAAGAATATACATAATAACAAACGGTGCCACGATAAATGCCAAAGGAAGGATAGCCTCAACAGGGCTGGATAAATATATAGACTCCTTATTCGTAAGTGAGGATATGGGAGTAAACAAACCTTCAGCAGAGTTTTTCGATATGGTCTTAAAAAAAATAGAAGAGCAAACGGAAAACTGTATCGTTATCGGTGATTCACTTTCTTCGGATATGCTCGGCGCTAAAAATGCTTCCATGACTTCGGTATGGTTCAGACCTGAGGGGGATATGGAAAAGGAAATTAATGCCTATGACATAGACTATACCGCCTCATCATATGATGAGCTTTTTCGTGTAATAAAAGACTGGACTTCCTTTAAAGAAATAGAAATAAAAACAAAAATAAAAATGGTTCTTTATGAGGAAAAACTAAAAGACAGTGTTTTTGCTTTTACGGAAAAGTGTTTTGAGGAATTGGGAAAGAAGTTTGAACCTGATGGAAGGCATAGCTTCTATAATGATATCGAAGGATATTTTGAAGTTTTTTTCTGCCTGACTGTCGGAGACCGTGTAGCAGGTACAGTGGCGGTAAAAAGGCTTGATGATCATACTGCAGAGCTTAAGGCATTATATCTGTCCAAAGAGCTAAGAGGCAGGGGATATGGAAAAAAACTTTTGGATGAAGCTGTTGGGAGTGCCATGAAACTCGGATTTAAATCCATTGTGCTGGATTCCATGTCAAAATACAAGGAGGCGTTAAGACTGTATGAGAAGGCGGGATTTAAGTATATCGAAAGATATAATGATAACCAATATGCAGATGTATTTATGCGGCTGGAGCTTTAATGGGGATTAAAAATATGTCGGAACGATTTTCAAGAACTGAATTATTATTGGGAAAAGATGCAATGGATCATCTGGCAAAGTGCCGCATAGCGGTATTCGGAATCGGCGGTGTAGGTGGCTATGTATGCGAAGCACTGGCAAGGAGCGGTATCGGAACGTTTGACCTGATAGATGATGATAAAGTATGCCTTTCGAATATAAACCGTCAGATAATTGCAACTAATAAAACTGTCGGCAGATACAAGACGGATGTTATGAAAGAGCGCATTCTGGATATCAATCCCGAGGCGGTTGTGAATACCTGTAATTGTTTCTTTCTTCCGGAAAATGCATCGGATTTCCCTTTTGATAAATATGATTATGTGGTTGATGCTGTTGATACTGTTACAGCAAAGATAGAACTGGTGATGCGGTGTCAGGAAAGGGGTGTCCACCTGATCAGCTCAATGGGAGCAGGGAATAAGCTGGATGCCACGGGTTTTCGTGTCACTGATATATACAAAACAAAAACAGATCCTTTGGCTAAAGTTATGCGGCGGGAACTTAAGAAAAGGGGAATAAAAAAACTGAAGGTAGTCTATTCAGAAGCACCGCAGATACGTCCTGTCGGAGGTATTGAGAAAAATTCAAGTGAAGCTGACGGCAATTCTGTTGATGAAGCCGGTCACGGCAGCAAACGCAGGAGCATTCCGGGCAGCACGGCTTTTGTGCCATCGGTTGTGGGACTGATCATTGCCGGAGAAGTGATAAAAGATCTGACGGATGCATATATAAATGTCAGGAACAAAACGGTTTGATCACAGCTGCCTTAGGAAATGAAATTTACAGTTATAAGCTGTATGAAAATTTGTGTGCGTGGAGATAGTATAATGAAACAGAAAGTAAGAGCATTATTCGGAATCTTAATACTCACTATGGTATTTATCTCGGAGGCACTGCCGTCTGCTGCAAACAATAGGAGTGTCAGAGTCGGATACTATGAGAACGAAGTATTCCAGGAGGGAGCGCAGGAGGGTAAGGTAAAGACCGGCTATGCATACGAGTATTATCAGAAGCTTTCGGAATATACAGGCTGGCAGTATGAATATGTATATGGTGAGTTCGGCGACCTTTACCAGCAGCTCCTGGATGGGGAAATTGATATGCTGGCAGGACTTGCCAAAAGAGCTGACAGGGAAGCACTGATAGGATATCCTGATGCTCCTATGGGAAATGAGACATATAATCTCGTTAAGCACAGCATAGATGAGGATATAACTGTTGATCCATTGACTTTGAACGGAAAAAAGATAGGGGTTCTGGACAGCGCCATGAAAGAGGATCTGAATGATTTTCTGAATGATTATGGTGTTGATGCGGAGGTTATCGAATATCGTGATTACGAGCCGCTTTTTGAAGCCTTTGACAGACATGATGTGGATGTGCTTGCGGCAGAGGGGGATGGCGCATACGGCAGGCCCAATGCAGAGTTGTTGTATTCTTTTGGGGCTTCAAACTATTATCTGTGCGTAAATAAATCTGATCCGGAGCTTTTGGCGGAGCTTAACATGGCCCAGACGGAACTGGCTGTTAATGAGCCGAATTATATCAATTCATTAAGGAGCAAGTATTACCCCGTCAGCATATCGAGCCGTGCTTTTTCCTCAGCGGAAAAAGCCTGGCTTGATTCCCACAATGAACTGCGGGTAGGGTATCTTAATGATTATCTGCCCTACTGTGATACTGACAGTTCGGGAAGGGTTAACGGAGCGGTAAAAGATATAATCCCGCGTATGACAGAGGGTCTTGGAATAGAGGGGCTTGAGATCTCCTACATGAGTTTTGACAGCTATGATGATATGATCGAGGCTCTGAATGTTGATGAGATAGACCTTGCTTTTCCCGTGGGGGGAGGGCTTTATTATTCTGAGGAAAACGGAATACTCCAGTCGGGTGCCTTAATATCGGCAACCACGGAACTTGTGCACAGGGGGGAATACAGCGAGCATACGACGGAGAGTTTTGCCGTAAACGAAAAAAACCGTATGCAGTATTACTTTGTAAAGACTTATTATCCTGACGCAGATATAGAATTCTATGATTCCATTGAGGATTGTCTTGAAGCTGTTGAAAACGGTCTGGCCGGATGCACCACATTAAACGGCCTGCGGGCAAATGATATCCTGAGAAACAGCCGGTACAGCAATCTTTCAAGATTGCAGACAACTCACGATGATGACAGATGCTTTGGTGTAAGGATAGGTGACGAGGGGCTGCTTAAACTTGTCAACCGTGGGATCAATGTATTGGGTACAGATTATGCCCAAAATCAGGCTTTCCGCTACACTGATCAGTTATACAAGGCTTCCTTTACAGATATAATACGGGATCACGCTGCATTTTTCGGCGGATTTCTTTTTATAGTTGCTGTTTTGATCATTAGTCTCTTAGTGCGCGACATGAGGCGTTCAAAACGGGAACTCTTAGATAAAGAAACGGCAAGGAGAGAGCTGGAGAAGAAGAATGAGGAACTTCTGTGGCAGCAGGCCAGAAGGGAACAGCAGGACAAGATGATCACCGCGCTCGCATCGGACTATCGCTGTGTTTATCATGTGGATCTTGATAATGATGATGCCGTGTGCTACAGGGCTGATCCTAATGATCACGAACAGACGGCGGAAGGTGTGCATTTTCCCTATTTTGAAAGATTCTCATGGTATGCGCAGCATTCTGTTGCACCTGATTACAGGGAAGGTTTCATTGAATTTATAAGACCGGAAAATGTCAGAAAAGCCCTGGATAAGGAACCGATAATAATATACCGTTACCTCGCACAAAGAGCCGGCAGAGAATACTATGAGATGATCAGAATGGCAGGGGTACGCCATGCGGAAAACAGGGATGACAAAATCGTACATGCAGTGGGATTAGGTTTAACCGAGATAGATACCCAGATGCGTGATGACATGGCAAAAAATCAGGCGTTGGGAGAAGCTTTAAAAGCTGCAGAGGAAGCAAGCAAGGCAAAGACTGCTTTTCTGTCAAGCATGAGCCATGAGATACGCACACCTATGAATGCTATCATAGGACTCGACAGCCTTGCACTCAGAAATGATTCACTGCCCGGAGAAACAAGGGAATACCTTGAAAAGATAGGAGGAAGTGCCAGACATCTGCTGGGACTTATAAATGACATACTGGATATGAGCCGGATAGAGTCAGGGCGTTTTATACTCAGGAAAGAAGAATTCTCGTTCAGTGCAATGCTTGAACAGCTTAATACCATGGTAATGTCCCAGTGCAGTGAAAAGGGACTGCATTATGAATGCAGAGTGATCGGCGGTGTAAGTGATTTTTATATCGGTGACGATATGAAACTGAAACAGGTGCTTATAAATATTCTGTCCAATGCCATTAAATTTACAGAAGCCCCGGGAAGCGTGACTCTGATCGTTGAGCGTACTGCCGTATTTGGTGATCATTCCACTTTAAAATTTGTCATTAAGGATACGGGAATCGGAATGGAGAAAGACTTCATTCCCAAGATCTTTGATGCTTTTACGCAGGAGGACAGCAGCCGGAACAGTAAATACGGAAGCACCGGATTGGGAATGGCTATCACGAAGAATATAGTTGAGCTCATGAACGGCTCTATTTCGGTAGTATCGGAAAAAAATGCGGGAAGTGAGTTTACTGTCATAGTAACCCTGGGAAACTGCGGCCACCAGGGATATGCATCAACCGGGATAAATCCGAAGGATATGCGAGTTCTCATAGTGGATGATGAGGAAATTGCGGCTGAACATGCCAGGATAGTGCTTGATGAGGTGGGAATAAAAGCAGACGCATGTTTTAGTGGGGCAGATGCTATGAATATGCTGGAAGTTCAACACGCAAAGCATGAGCCCTATAACCTGGTCCTGCTCGACTGGAAGATGCCGGAGATGGACGGCGTTGAAGCGGCAAAAGAGATCCGGAAAAAGTATGATAAGGAGACAACGGTGATCATCCTTACTTCTTTCAATTGGGATGAGATCATAGATGAGGCGATGCATATCGGAGTAGACAGTTTTCTTGCAAAACCGCTGTTTGCCTCTAATGTTATCGATGAATTTGAACGTATCACCAGAAAGAATAACATGTCTCTCGATAAGGAAAAGAAACGAACTCCGCTGAAAGGAAAAAGGATACTGCTTGCAGAGGATGTGGAGATAAATGCCGAGATAATGGAACAGATCATTCTGATGAAGGAGGCTATGTTTGAACATGCAGCCAATGGAAGGATCGTAGTGGAAATGTTTGAAAAGAGCCCTATAGGATATTATGATGCGATCCTTATGGATATCCGTATGCCGGAGATGGATGGTCTTGAAGCGACGGCTTCGATCCGTGCACTGGACAGGCCGGATGCCGGAAAGATTCCTATTATCGCCCTTACGGCAAATGCTTTTGATGAAGATGTGCAAAGATCGCTGCAGGTCGGAATGAATGCCCATTTGTCAAAACCGGTTGAGCCGGAACACCTTTACCGGACACTTGAGGAACTGTTATAATAAAGGCGTTTTAGATTTAGCAGTTGCAATAGAGATTATCACAAGAATATGGTATAATACACACAATGTGGCTGTTTATGCAGACGAAAAGAGAGGAGTATAATCTATGAGTTATCGCGAAGCATTTGATCTTTGGATCAGCAGTGATTATTTCGATCAGAAGACTAAGGATGAGCTTCTTGCTATCCGCAACGATGAGAAGGAAGTAGAAGACCGTTTTTATAAGGATCTTGAGTTCGGTACCGGTGGACTCAGAGGTGTAATCGGTGCGGGCTCTAACCGCATGAATATATATACCGTAAGGAAGGCTACCCAGGGACTTGCAAACTATATCATAAAGAATGCAGGTGATGAAGGAAAGAAGAAGGGGGTGGCAGTTTCCTATGATAACCGCCGTATGAGCCCTGAATTTGCTGAGGAAACAGCACTTTGTCTTTGCGCAAACGGCATCAAGGCTTATGTTTTTGATTCACTCCGTCCTACTCCGGAGCTCTCATATGCGCTCCGCACACTGGGATGTATTGCCGGAGTAATGGTTACGGCATCACACAATCCTCCTGAGTATAACGGATACAAGGCTTACTGGGAGGATGGTGCACAGGTTACGCCGCCCCACG
>CAMOJK010000070.1 GCA_946616835.1 uncultured Lachnospiraceae bacterium | reverse complement strand
ATCTCACAAAGTATCAGCAGGGATACAACATGGCATCCAAGATGATACAGGTGCTTACTGAAATATATGACAGGCTGATACTGGAAACCGGTGTGTGATAGTTGCGATCTGTGGTAATTAGAATGACGGCATGTATATAAAATATAAAATGATGTAATTGAGAGGTGTACGGGCAGGATCAGTTAACCGCCAATGCGGCAGTCCGGGAATCGGAAGATCTGTAAATGCGCTCTAAGGAGGATAGATATGAGAATAACCAATAAAGTAATGCAGAACAATTCACTGCGCCATATTAATAATAACAAGACTCTGCAGGATACGCTGAATACACAGCTTTCAACAGGCAAGAAAGTTGACAAACCCTCTGACGATCCCGTGGTAGCTATCCGCGCATTAAGGCTCAGAAGTGATGTGTCCCAGATCGACCAGTATTATAAAAAGAATATCGAGGATGCAAAGAGCTGGCTGGAGCTGACAGAAAGCTCCGTAAAGCAGACAGTGACTGCACTGACCAGTATGATCACTCAGTGTGAGACCGGAGCATCCGATCAGTATACCGTACAGAATAAGCTGGTCATGATCGACAGCTTAAAGGAACTTAAGGATGAGGTTTATAATATCGGAAATGCGGATTATGCCGGTCGATATATCTTTACCGGATACCGTACCAACACTTCACTTACTTTCGGTAATGATGTAAAGGATCAGAAATATACTGTTACGGAGGCTTTCGATTTTGATGACCTGGAGAAGATGTCCTTTGTGGATACGGATAATCTGGCAGGCATAACAAAGGCTAATTATGAAGATCCCGCATCAACGGCGGTTACTGAACAGGTGATCTCATCCATGGACTATTACCGTTTCAGGTTAGGCTATGATGGACTTGATACTACACAATCCAGTCTTAGTATACAGACTTTGGATGGCTCTGTTACCATTCCGATGACTGTGGCAGCAGATGCGGAGACTGCTTATAATAATTCTGCAGCGAACCCCGGCGGTTGTTATATCGTACCACAGACGGGTGAAATTGTTATGGGCACAGATGTATACGATCAGATCAATAACACTCTGAATGCTGACGGGACAAAAGCAACATTTACCCTGTCTTATGATAAGACGGAATGGAGAAATACGGATCTTCGCCCTGAGCACTATTACCACTGCACGACTCAGGATGCAACAGGCAAAAATATAGAATACAATGAAGAATACCTGGATAAGGGCGAGTGGGACCAGCCCATAAAGTATCAGATCGGATTCGATCAGAACATACAGGTTAATTCCTATGCTTCGGATATCTTTGTCACAGATATCGGAAGGGACATAGATGAGATAACAGACCTTGCGGAAAAGCTGTCGGATGTGCTGGAAAAGCATGATATGCTAAAGGAAATGTCTAAGGATACTGTTTCATATACTGATGCCCAGCTTGATACGATAAAGGGGGAGCTGGCAGCAGCAGACAAGGCTAAGACATTCCTTACTGATCAGCTCCAGAAGACATTCAGTAAGTACATAACCAAGATGCAGGGGTATCTGGATCTGGCCAACAGGGCAGTTGCTGAGATAGGTAACAGGGGGGCTCAGGTGGAGCTGGTGGCCAACAGACTTTCAGATCAGCAGACCACATTTAAGGAGCTGCAGTCAAATAACGAGGATGCAGATGCGACTGAAGTGGCAGTACAGCTTTCCAGTGCGCAGGTATCCTACGAGGCAGCTCTTATGGCTACCAGCAAGATGATAAGCACTACGCTGCTAAACTATCTGTGATGCAGATTAGCGGTTACAATATAATTTACAAATTGCACAAAATATGTTAAAATAACCCCGTTGGATTATGTGTTTTACACAAACGGCGGGGTTAATATATTATAAAATATAATACTGAGGGGTGAGATTCAATTTTTTACCAGCGGTTTGCATCGAGCCCAAATCGCCCTATCGCACCGGCAAATCTGAGATTCACTGTGCGTACCTCGCACAAAGTGCTCGGCATGGAGGATTATTATGGAGATTAAAACAAGAATTTTTGGGGATGTTACTATCAGCGATGATAAGATGATCAGTTTTCCTAACGGAATAGTCGGTTTTCCTGATCTGAAGGATTTTGCACTCATCCATGATGAGGAGCAGGGCGATCAGGCGGGGATCAGATGGATGCAGTCTGTTCAGGAACCTAATTTTGCAATGCCGGTCATTAATCCTCTGGTGGTAAAGGAAGATTATGATCCTCTGGTAGATGACGAGTTGCTCGCCGTTATCGGAAAGGGTGAAAACATACTGGTACTGACCACTATCACGGTACCTACGGATCTTTCCAAGATGAGCGTTAATCTTAAGGCACCTTTCGTTATTAATGTTGATACCCGTAAGGCTGTGCAGGTGGTGCTTGAGGATGACCTCCCGGTTAAGTTCTATGTGTATGAGCTCCTGAAAGCGCGCAAGGAGAATGCGAAGAACGAGAAGAAGGACTGAAAATGAGAACGGCAGGTGCATGGGATAAGACTCATATGTCATGCCGGTAGAAATATAATGCGACATGAATAGAAGAGGTGGCTGTTTAGAGCTGACAAGCAGTGAACGGTTGCCAGGCAGGAATGATACAGGATATCAGGAAAGGTTGGTAAAAATGCTTGCTTTATCCAGGAAAAAGGGCGAGGCACTTTTCATAAATAATAACATTGAGGTTACTGTGCTGGAGGTAAAGGGTGATCAGGTGAAGCTTGGCATCAAGGCACCTAAGGAAATACCGGTTTACAGAAGCGAGGTATATGAGCAGATCCAGGCTGCTAATAAGGAGGCTCTTACGGAGCAGACTCCGGATAATCTCAATAAATTGTTCAGCGGCGAATGATTTTTATATTTTTTCTAAAAACTACTAAAGTAAGGGATAAAAGCTGCCGATAAAAATGATAAGCTGAAAAAGCTTTCTTGTATTTTGTTGCAAATGGAATAGCAATTGTTCACACGGAGGTGAGAAAAATGGCAATAGAACCTATCAGCAGTGCGATGTCATATACGGCACAGCCCGTAGCAAAAGCGGCCGCACCACAGCCTATACCGTCATCGGAACAGGGACAGGGAATTGAGGTGAATGCGCCTCAGGTTGATTCCCAGACTCTTTCTGTATCCAAGGCGCAGACTGATGGTGAAGGAACCGGAAATGGCGGTAAGAACGGTGCTTCCAAGCAGGAAGGACAGTCTCAGCAGGTAAGTGATGAGGCTATCAAGAATGCTATGAAGGAACTTCAGAAGAAGAATACCAATTACATTTCGGAATTTGGTATTCATGAGCAGACTAACCGCATAACCATAAAGATCGTAGATAAGAAGACCAAAGAGGTCATAAAGGAACTGCCTCCTGAAAAGACACTTGATATGATCGCAAGAGTTTGGGAGTATGCAGGTCTTGTAGTGGATGAGAAACGATAATGGTCAGGAGGTGAGCTTATGTCATCAGATTTAATCAGATTGACGGGTATAAACTCAGGTCTTGATACCGAGAGCATAATATCCGCTTACACATCAAAAGCAAATTTAAGACTGAAAAAAGCTAGGGGCTCTCTGACCAGAAATCAGTGGACCCAGACTGCATGGCAGGGATTAAACAGCAAGATTTACTCGTTCTATACCGGGACGGCCGGTGTGAACAGAATGAGCAGTGCATATAGGAAGAAAGCAACAAAGACTTCCAATGATGCCCTTAGTGTGATCGCAGGTGAGAATGCCGTTGATGGCGTACAGACCGCTCAGATTAAGGCAACAGCAAAGGCTGCATACTTTACCAGCGGTGCTATGAAGACGACTGATGCAGAGACTAGAAAGGAACGCAATGTCAAGTCCGGTGAGAATATTGCTGATGCATTGGGACTTGGAGGAACGACAAGTTTTAAGTTTTCTTCTGCAGGTGGAAAAGAGCAGACTTTCCAGCTTATGAGTCAGGCTGATTATGATCGGCTGACTGCAGAAGATAAGCAGTTTATGGCTGAGAATAATATCAATGCAGTTTCTTCCATGGATGACCTGGTAAAGGGACTTAAGGATCTTGGCGTTAATGCCAACTATGATGAGGCTAACGGAAGGCTTTTTGTTAGCGCAAAGGAAAGCGGCGAAAAGCAGGATTTCAACTTCAAGGCCGATGGAGCCAACTGGCAGGAATCCCTTGATACGCTGAATAAAATCGGGCTTCTTAGTAAGGAAGAGGCGGGAAAATTTGCTGCGGCTGTAAAGGAACAGGTTCCTAAATATGCTGATAAAAGTGTTGACGAAATTGAAAGTATGCTGGGCTGGAATAACCTTGCATCCAAGATCGACGGCACAAATGCAAAGCTTGTGCTGAACGGTGCAGAGTTTGAAAGCAACAACAATTCCTTCAATATCAACGGCAGCACATATACTATCAATCATATGCCTGCAACTGACGAGGAAATATCCGTGACAACCAATACGGACTACGATGCTGTATATGATGTCATAAAGGATATGCTCAAGGAGTACAATTCTCTTGTAAACGAGATGTCTAAGCTCTACGGTGCAGACAAGGCGAAGGACTATGATCCTCTGACTGCAGAGCAGAAGAAGGAAATGTCCGAGCAGGAGATTGAAGACTGGGAGAATAAGATCAAGGATGGTCTCCTTAGCGGTGACAGCAATCTGTATGATACAAGACAGGCTCTTATTGATGCTTCTCTGCAGTCGTATACTGTAAAGGATGCTGATGGTAATGAGACTAAGATGTATCTGGCTGATTTCGGCATAGCAACGGGCGGGTATTTTACGACTGATGAGAATGAGCGTTATGCACTCCATATAGATGGGGATAAGGATGACAGTGTGACGTCCGGTAATGCTGATAAGCTTAAGAATATGATCGCTACGGATCCTGAGAAAGTTACCCAGTTCTTTACCCAGTTTTCTGCGCAGATGTATAACAACCTTTATAAGAAGATGGGAACCAGCAGTCTGTCAAGTATATACAAGGTATATAATGATAAGCAGCTGGCATCTGATGAGACTGATTGGAAGAAGAAGATATCAACCATAGAGGATGAAATCTCTGCGATAGAAGATAAGTGGTATGACAGATTTGCATCAATGGAAACTGCGCTTGCCAAGATAAATGGCAGTTCTTCCGCAGTAACGGGAATGTTCGGTGGCTGATAGATAAGCAGAGGAACAATACATAAAATTAAACGGCCGTCTGTACCGTGTGCAGATGGCCGTAATAAAAGATAGCGGACGTCAAAACGGTATATGTTTTGGCGTTTGTAATATAAGTAATATAAAAAAGGGGTACAACATGGTTAAGAATCCTTACGCGCAGTACAAAAACAACGCCATAGCAACTGCTACTCCGGCGGAGCTGACTCTTATGCTTTATGAGGGTGCCATAAAGTTCGGTAATATAGCTATTAAGGCTATAGAAGAAAATGATATTGAGAAAGCCTATAAGAATATTGTGAAGGTTCAGAACATAATAGCTGAATTCAGAAATACTCTGGATTTTAAGTATCCTGTTGCCAAGGATTTTGACAGGGTATATGAGTATCTTGAGAGACGCCTCATAGAGGCAAATATGACCAAGGATAAGGAGATAATGGAAGAGGTGGTCAAGCATATTCGTTCTATGCGAGACACCTGGAAAGAGGTCATGAAGAGAGCGAAGATGGCTGAGAATTCGTAATTATCGTTGTACTTGTCCAACGGACAGGATCGCAGTGATTTATTGGAGATATATGACTGAACAGTATCTTAAAAATCTCATCGAGAATATGGAGCAGAAAAAGGCTGTACTTATGTCCATCAAGGAAAGTACGGCTAAACAGGCGAAGGCTATGCAGACGGAGGATCCTGACTGGAAGGCTTTTGATGCGATGCTGGATGAGAAGGGCGAACTGATCGATAAGCTCAATTCTCTGGATGATGCGTTCAATGCAATCTTCGACAGGATAAAGGATGATTTACTGGCAAATAAGGCAAAGTATAAAACAGAAATCAACCGCCTTCAGGAGCAGATAAGGGAAGTGACGTCCCTCAGTACATCAATACAGGCTGATGAACTTCGCAATCGTGACCTGGTCACTAACCGTATAAATGAGAGCCGCCAGAAGATAAGGCAGGATAGAAAGACCATCAATGTGACCGGTAAGTATTACAATGCCATGAATAAGATCAATCTAATAGATCCGCAGCTGATGGATACAAAAAAATGAAATAAGCAGGAGAGTTTTCGGTCAGTTATTCGTAATAAGGATGTACTGACCTTTTTTTATATTTATGCAGATAAGTTTTCCGGAGAAATATTACGAAAAAGAAATCCGACGGGGCTTTACTGTCAGTGAGGTAATGAAACGCTCATGGGCAGCAGATCAGGAGATATTGACTGAGCTTCGTGAGATATGCATGAAACACTCTCTTCGGATGTTTGCATGCTACGGCACACTGCTCGGTGCCATACGTGAACATGGCTATATACCATGGGATGATGATATAGATATAGGGCTTGTTGGCGGTGATTATGTCCGTTTCCTGGAGATACTTTCAAATGAGTATCCGGAGCGTTTTAATATTCTGAATCCCTATACCAGACCGTGGTATAAAATGAATTTTACACATATTACAAACAGCAGGAGTGTATCATTTGACAGGGAATATCTGGAAAAGTGGCACGGCTGTCCTTTTATGACGGGACCGGATGTATATCCGTATTATTATCTTCCGCGCAATCCGAATGAAGAGGCATATATTCTTGAGATGCTGTCACGGATAGATGAGCTTATAGCTATGAACCGGCAGTCCATGACCTGCAGCGAACAGTACGGAAGCTTTGATGCCGGAAGCAGACTAAATGAAACTATTGCGGTTAAGCTTGTGGAACTACAGCACGAAACGGGCTATACCTTTACCGCTGACAGGCCATTAGACAACCAGTTGGAAATCCTGTATGACCAGGTATGCAGGGTGACAGAAGAGGCAGATGCGGATTATGTAGTGAGATATGATGAGTATACAAAGGATAGGACTAAGAAATTCCTGAAAAAAACTTTTGAATATACAATAGATGTTTCTTTTGAGCATATCACTATGCCTGTGCCGATAGGATATGATGAGATACTGCGGGCCAGATTCGGAGATTCATACATCAGGCCATGTCAGGAAAGGGGAGCTCACGATTATCCTTATTACAGAAAACAGCTGGATGAAAGCTTCTTCCAGGAGAAAGCGTCTATGCAGGCAGACAGGACGAAGCATCAGGTGAGCGCTAGGGACAAAGATAATGACGGAAAGCATCGGGTGCTTTTACGAACTACACTATGGGAACTGCTTATTTATGGTGATGACTTTCTGGGCAGTATAAAGGATTTTATCAATGCGACGGTGCAGGATAACGGGCAGGAAGAACTATGGTGGATGCCGGATATGGTGCTGAAAACTGACGATATGGCACTGGACCTGGTTGCACCAACGCTTATAGGGGAATATGAGACCATGATCCACTCATATATAGATGCGAGTGGAAAAATATGCGGGTTCACGCCTGATATAGAAGTGCTTACTGATTTGTTTGAGGCATATTATGGCGGCGAAGGTGAGATTGCAGAGTGTTTCCGGTCAAAAGGGCTGGAAGTGAATATTTTGGATTACTGCGCGATTGGGAAGGATTCGGATCAATCGGAGGTTTTATCAGAAACTGATAGTGGTATGCAGGCCTATGATATTGATTCTATACCTGAAGCATGGCAGAAACAGATCATGGGCGAAGATAAAAAGAGAAAAAAAGTGGTGCTGTATGTAACATCTGCAAGTGTACTGTTTCAGCATGGGAAAGAAATGCTTGCCAAGATAGAAAGCGTGCTGAATACATTTGAAGAAAAAAAGGATGAAGTGGTTCCGCTCTGGCATTCCGATCCGGTAATTGGCCAGGATAATGGAATATTTGATGTAGAACTTATCAGAGGCTATTACGATCTGGTGAGAAAGTTTAGTGAGCGCGACTTTGGGATTTATGATGAGGATGCGGATATACGGACACTGGCCGGAATCGCCGATGCAGCGTATGGGGATCCGGATCAGGTGCTGACAGCATGTATGGATATGAAGAAGCCGGTAATGATACAGAATGTATCGATTATATAGATTATATCAATCATATAGAATATATCGGTCATATAGAATATGGTAAGATATAATAAGTTTCAGAGATATTATTTATCCTTTGAATAAGGGGGAACAGAAAAATGCATCAGGTAGAATTTATGGCATCAATGATGTGTGCTGATTATGCGGATCTTCGCGACGAGGTGAAGGCGCTTGAAAGTGGCGGGATAGATTCCTTTCATATCGATATAATGGACGGTCGGTATGTGCAGAACTATGCAATGTCCCTTAATGACCTGAGGTGCATCCGGAGTCTTACGGACAAGCCGCTTGATGTCCATCTTATGATAGAGCATCCTATTAATACCATAGACTTGTTTATTAGATCGCTAAAACCGGGAGATACCATATACATTCATCCAGAGGCAGAGTATCATCCGTCTACCACCCTTCAGAAGATAATAGATGCGGGCATAACACCGGGAATTGCAGTCAATCCGGGAACGAGTGTGGAAACCGTATATGAAATGTTAAGGATTGTTGACAAGGTGTTGGTCATGTCAGTGAATCCGGGCAATGCGGGTCAGATGTTTATGCCATATGTAGGTGAAAAATACGGGAAGCTTCTTAAGTACAAAGACGAGATGGGATTCGAGGTATACTGGGACGGCGCATGCAGCATGGATAAAATCCTGAAATTTGCCCCTATGGGCGTAAAGGGCTTTGTGTTGGGAACAACACTGCTATTTGGTAAAAATGCTCCCTACGGTGAGACACTACAGTCCATCCGTAAGAAGGTGGAAGAGTTATAACATAGAGGAATATGTTTAGCTTTGGACTGATTTTAACGTCTCTGAGTGTATAAAAAGCTGATGATTTGGTATAATAAAAATACGGTTTTATCACTGATTGGCCCGGAAATGAAAGAGATATGGTACATAGATGTACGAATTAATGAGAAAACTTCCAATAGGCATACAGGATTTTGAGAAGATCAGGAATGAAGGATTTATTTATGTGGATAAGACAGAATATATTTTCAGGCTGGTACAGAGCGGAGTGCCTTGTTTTTTGAGCCGTCCCAGACGATTTGGTAAAAGCCTTTTCCTGTCAACTCTTAAATCTTACTTTGAAGGCAAGAGAGAACTGTTCGCGGGGTTAAGGATAGAAGAACTTGAACGAAATAATGAAGAAGCATGGCAGGAGTATCCTGTTTTTTATTTTGACCTTAACAAGAACAATTTCAGCGCGGATAATGCTTTAGAGGAGGTATTGGATGCTCACCTGAGAGAATGGGAGCGTTTGTATGGTGATGAAGAAAAAGATAAAGCATTATCTGTGAGATTTCAGTATTTGATAAAAAAGGCTGTAGAGATTACCGGGAAAAATGCGGTTGTCCTCGTAGATGAATATGACAAACCGTTGTTAGAGGGTGCAGATGAGGTGATGATCGAACACAATAAGGCTGTGTTCAAGGGCTTTTTCAGCACTCTGAAAAGTTATGACGGGTATCTTAAATTTGTATTTATCACAGGTGTGACTAAGTTCAGCAAAATAAGTATATTCAGTGATCTAAACCAGCTGAATGATATTTCAATGGATCTTAGATACTCCGGTATCTGTGGGATAACAGAAACAGAACTAAAGCAAGTGTTCGTACCGGAATTAGAATCAATGTCTGCCAATAACCGGATGACAAAAGATGAATGTCTGAAAAAACTGAAGCAGATGTACGATGGTTATCATTTTCACCAGAATGGAGAGGGAGTATATAATCCGTTCAGTCTGCTTAGTGCATTTGACAAAAAAGAATTTGGCATGTACTGGTTTTCTACAGGAGCACCTACCTTCCTGATAGAAAAAATCAAGGAGTCGGGGTTTGACGCAAAGCAGTTTACAACAGATGATTACTACGAAGAAGAGTCTTCGCTGACTGATTATCGTGTAAATAACGAAAATCCTGTACCTCTGCTTTATCAGACAGGATATCTTACGATCAAAGGATATGATGCAGAATTCAGAAGTTACGCACTGGGATATCCTAATGAGGAGGTGCGTTATGGTTTTCTTAAGAGCCTTGCACCATATTATTTATGCGCAGAGAATACTTCCAGACCTTTGGATGTGAGAAATTTTGTCAGGGATATCAGAAAAGGGGATACTGAAAGCCTGCATGACAGATTTACTGCGCTTTTTGCAAGACTTCCGTATCCGAATGATGAGAGAACAGTTGAGCAAAATTTTCAAAATGTAGTCTACATCGTATTTATGCTTCTTGGACAGTACACGGCAGCTGAAGTTCATAGTGCAAAGGGCAGAGCTGACTGTATAGTTGAGACTGATGATTATGTATACATATTTGAGTTTAAGAGAGATTCCACAGCAGAGGAGGCTTTGAAGCAGATAGAAGATACGGGATATGCCTTGGCCTATGCAGCAGACAAAAGAAAACTCATCAGGATAGGGGCAAATTTTGATTCTAAGGAGAGAAATCTTGACGGGTGGAAGGCGGTTTCTACGTAAAAGTATGTGTTCAATGTATTGTGAGAAGGAATCTGCGGCTATCAGGATGACAAAAAAATGTAAGTATAGATTGTGACAATTTCATACTTTACATCGGAATAAAAATATGCTATTTTCTAGATATCTGATTGTTATTAACGTTGTGCGTCGTGCAACGTGTTTCCGGTTTCCGGAAACGGATTTCACTTTGATGAAAGAATAAAGATGTGAACAAGGAGAGTATTGATGGAAGATAGCCTGAATACAGCATATGATGACGCCTTTCGCACAATGATTACCAAATGTGATGACCTGATATTTCCGTTGCTGAACTATATGTTTGGTGAGAATTACACAGGAAAGGAGATGATCGAAAGGAGTGCAAACGAGGAGCTCATTCAACAGGACGGAGGCGGGATTCAAAGGAGGATCACGGATGCTCAGCTAACGATTGAGTCACACAAAGGGCAAAAGAAATATCATATTGAATGTGAAAGTAGTAATAAGCTTGGTGTGGGACAATCCAGAT
The DNA here is from genome assembly GCA_946616835.1 of uncultured Lachnospiraceae bacterium. Taxonomy (GTDB): domain Bacteria; phylum Bacillota; class Clostridia; order Lachnospirales; family Lachnospiraceae; genus NK4A136. The sequence goes on along the minus strand of CAMOJK010000070.1, from coordinate 4,953 downwards.
CAATGTACCAGGAGGTGAGAGTTGCAGCTATCAGGTACCGGTGGTATGGGTAAGTGAAATCACACTGGAACAGCTTTTTGAGAAAAAACTGTATTTCCTGCTCCCATTCTATATGTTTCGATATGAAAAGCAGTTGCCGGTTATGAATACTAATGAAGAAAAACTGTCTGCACTACTTAAAGAATATGAAAACATTTCAGACAGATTGGATGCTTTGGTAGTATCCGGTACATTGTCGTCCAGGTCGAGATATGTTATAATGCAGATGACAAAGAGAGTATCGGATAAGTTAACGGAAAAGCAGGAACAGGTAAAGAGAAAGGTGGGGGATCTGATGGGTGGACATGTGATCAATCTGGATATATTTCAAGCAGAAGACCTGGCAGAAGCTCGAGGCAGAGTAATAGGAGAAGAAAATCTTCTTGTAAAGATGATATGTCGAAAACTTCGTAAAGGTAAGGATGTGGAACAGATTGCGGATGAACTTGAAGAGGATGAGATCCGTATCAAAGTAATTTGCGATGCTGCGTCAGAATACGCCCCGGATTATGACGAAGAAAAAGTGATGTCGGCAGTAAGACTGCTTGCCAGGTAATATGAATAAGAGAAAAAGTTAATGATTAATTTGTCCCGATGTAAAGTGCAAGATTTTTACATCGGGCTTTCTTGAATAGAAGGTATAGATGGAACTTGATTTTTTGATTGAACATAGCTACACTGTTTTGTGATTTTGGAACATTAATATGACCAATACTTTCAGGTTAAGTGGGTTTGGAATGTTGATATTAATGTTAATTGTGATGTGGAAAAGGTGTCTTGATTTTCCGTAAGACCCAACAGGTAATCTGTTGATACATGATAGAACTTTGCCAAGGCAACGATTGACGAGTGGGGGATATCCTTTAGCTCGTCATTTTCATATGTGCTGAGGGCAGTTGTGGATATGCTGGTTGCATTGCTGACCTGCTCCAGTTTTAAGTTCCCATTATTGTAGCGGAGATCACGAAGCTTCTCCTGTGGGCTTCTCTTCATCTGCATAAAAAATCCATCTGTCCTGTCCGTCAGTCTGTCACAGCTTTTCTATGAGCTGTCAGTTTATATATCGGAATCATTATTGTCGGCATTAGACCACCTTTGAAAGTAGCTTCATAGGTGGTTTTTTATGCCTTCATGAGTGGCATAAATACACAAACATTATATCACAAAACACCCTTTTCCGCATTGACGGAAAAATGAGCTGTCAGAGGTTTTTTTCAGATATGCGGATATACCACACAGGGCTAATTTTTGAGTCATAATAAGCGCAATCCCGGGACAAAAACGGAGTGCAGTGCACGGCACTTTGGGGAAAGGAGAAGAACATGGAACACGATTATATTACGACTAAAAAAGAACTGCCGGAGGGAGTCTATTATCCCAAGTTTTTACAGAATGAAATATTCCTGTCGGCATCGGCAAAGCAACAGTATATTTTCCTGCTAGAAAAGACACTGAAGGAAGAAAAATCAGATGAGCTTGGCAGGCTGTATACGGAGATATCAATCGAGAATCAGGCGTTTCATTTGAACAAGAGTATCGCAACGATCAAGCGTGGTCTTTTGGCTATGGAAATGATGAATCTGATCGAGCGAAAAAGGCAGGGAGTCGGCAAGGTAAAACGCATCTATGTACTGGTCTGACGGGCATAGGAGCAGAATCTTACCGCTCACGGATGAAACATAGGAGCAGATTGTTACAGCGTAGCAAAGAACTATGTAAGCCGGAAACGGCAATCATGATTCACAAGGCATGTAAGGCAACAAGAGTTATGGCAGCCAGGGGTATACCACAAGCGGATCACGGCAGGAGGTGGAGTATGCCCCTGATGAAAACGGCAAGAGTATGCGCGATGAGGAGGGAAAATATATTTTCAATTCCCGTCCTACGACCGAATGGGGAAGTCCTGAGCTGCTTAACCACTGGAGAGAGCGTTGGGCACAGATGGTTAATGAGGAATTCGAAAAGCGTGGAATCGCAGAGAGAGTTGATCATCGTTCCTACGTGGATCAGGGGCTTGACCTCATACCGCAGGTGCATGAAGGAGCCGCAGTGCAGAAGATGGAAGCGAGGGGCATCGTTACATGAAAAGGTGACCTGAACCGCTTTATCAAAAGTACGAATAAACTGCTCCGGGATACGATCAGAAAGCTTAAGGAAACGTCGTTTTATTGAAATGGCTAGAGATGCTGAACAATCTGAATCCATCATTCATTCTGGAATTAACAGCAACACCGCGCTCCACAAGCAATATCATATCCTATGTGGATGCCAGAGAATTGAAAAAAGAAAATATGGTCAAGCTCCCCGTGGTCGTGTTCAACAGGAACAGCCGCTAGAGCGTTATATTGGATGCTATACAGCTTCGGACGAATATAGAAAAGCAGGCACAAAAGGAGCATGAGGCAGGAGGGAAATATATCCGTCCTATCGTTTTATTCCAGGCACAGCCGAATGTGAGCGAAGACAGCGAGACCTTTGATAAGATCAAAAACCTCCTGATCTCCATGGGTATTCCGAAGGAGCAGATAGCAAACAAGACTTCCAAGATTGACGATATAGGAAAGACAGACCTGATGAGCGAATCCTGCAAGATACGCTATATCATCACAGTAAATGCCTTAAAGGAGGGCTGGGATTGCCCTTTTGCGTATATCCTGGCATCCCTTGCAAATAAGACCTCAAGAGTTGATGTGGAGCAGATCCTTGGCAGGATCCTGTGGCAGCCATATACGATGAGGTACAAGACACCGCTTCTTAATACGTCCTATGTGCTTACTTCGTCTAATGATTTCCGCTCCACTCTGGACGGTATCGTATCAGCACTTAATAAATCTGGCTTCAGCTGCAAGGATTACCGTGTGGCAGAGGAGACTTCGGAACAGAACCTTGTTCAGCCGGATTCCGAGCAATTGTTCTTTGCTACGGAAGTGCCAGAGATAGTGGAAGAACCTACGGGGGATGACAGCTTTGATGATGTGAACCCGGAGAAAATACAGCAGGTAATATCCTCCGGTGAAGAGGCGGAGGCTTCGGTAGGGGAAACGCCTGTGGGCAATCTGGCTGCAATGATCGAGGCTGCTACCTCCCAGAGCGAGAACTATAACAGGCAGGTAGAGGAAACTACTGATTTTGGTTTTGTAGGAGGCGAGCTGGGGGATATGCTGAAACAGAATGTGATACAGGCACAATACCGGGATGAGATCAAGGATCTTCATATTCCGCAGTTTTATATCAAGGGAGAGCCGGATCTGTTTGGAAACGATCTGGAGATATTGGAGTCGGAGCATTTGTCAGAGGGGTTTACCCTCGCCGGACAGGATGCGCAGGTAAGCTTCGAGCTGGCCACGGGCGAGATGTATAGCGTGTATATTCAAAAAGAGGGCGAGGCTGTTCCAAAGTATAAGAAAGCATCGAAAGCGGAGAGCGAATATATCCAGCAATATCTGGAAAGCCTCCCGCAGGAGAAGCGGATAAAGCAGTACACGAACATGATCGCCGCACAGATCAACAAGAATAACCGCTATGCCACTTCCGATATAGAGGATTATGTGAGAAGCTGCGTTGCGAATATGACCCAGCATGAGCTGGAGGCAATGGAGACAGCGGTTCCCACCTATGCGTAGAAGATCCAGAAGAAGATAGATTCTCTAGAGGAAGCCTATCGTGCGGTCGCAGTTTAAGAAGTGGTTGGACAGCGGGAGGATCGCCTGCAAGGAGTCCTATGCCCCGGCACAGGTGATCACGCCGGCAAATACGACAGATTCCATCCCTTATTCTTTCTATGAAGCGGAAAAAGATGATATGAACAACTTTGAGCGCCAGCTGATAGATGTGGTGGTCGGAACGGAAAATATCCGCTGGTGGCACAGGATCATCGACCGTAAGGATTTCAGGGTAAACGGCTATTTCAACCACTATACCGACTTCATGGTGATGACAAAATCCGGTAAGCTCCTTCTGATCGAGGTAAAGGGCGACTATCTGGACGAAGACGACAGCAAGTCCAAGCTGGAGCTGGACCGCAAATGGCAGGAGCAGGCAGGATGTATGTTCCGCTACTTCATGGTATTCAAGGACAAAGAATTGGAAATGGACGGTGCATATACCCTGGATAAATTTGTGGATATCATGAAGGAGATATAAGGTAAAAAGCATAAATACAAGCGAAGGACTTTTTGGTCAAAAGATGTGAAAAATTATACGAGATTAGTATAAAGATTTTTGGTCAAAATGACGATATAAACGATAAGTTATATTGCAATATTGAATGGGATCTGAGTAGCCCATAGGTGAGTGTGAGAATTAAGAAATGCTTTTGAATGGTGCCGGACAGGTAAAAATTATTATAGAGGGTCTAAGTGGCATTGTTATACCGGATCCAGATAATAGTATTACTAACAGGGAGTTGACCGTAGAGAAGGGCGAAATATTTGCTGCGACTATTGCCTGTGGTAGTTTACCTAGGGATTTATTACCCAAAAGTATGCACCCAAGACTGAGTGAAATCATATTCAAGCGATCCCTAATGGATTTTGCGCTCAAGGAAAAAAACGGGTTTGTTGTGTGGAACGAAGAACACTTTGAATCAATAGACCAGACGGAGCGGGATTATATCCGATATTACGTGGGAATGATTTTTGCGACGCTTGTTGCAAGAAAACTGTATGAAATGGATTATGTGTGCCATTTTAAACGGTTTTGTGAAAAAAATAACTGCCAAAAAATGCAAAATGGAAAGCCGGTCAAAGGAAACAAGCCTGAGCCTGACTTTATAGGAATGACATATAATGCCGCCACGCTTGAGTATTCAACCTTTGAGGCAAAAGGTGGGGTTAAACTCCTTAAGAAGTCATTGGATATAGCAACCCGGAAACAGCTTTGGGCGGTTAGGCGCATAGATACGCAGAATCCTCA
>CAMOJK010000069.1 GCA_946616835.1 uncultured Lachnospiraceae bacterium | reverse complement strand
GATGCTTAAGCAGCCTCAGTACAAGCCCATGCCGGTTGAGTATCAGATTATAATAATATATGCAGCTACTAAGAAGTATCTGCTGGATATTCCTGTAGATGATGTGCTCAGATTCCAGGATGAGCTCTTCGAATTTATTGACACAAAGTATTCGGAGATACCTGAGGAAATCCGCACAAAGAAGGAATTCTCTTCAGATCTGGAAAAGAAGCTTGTTGATGCGATAACGGAGTTCAAGAAGGATTTCCGTTGATCCGGCATAAGATTAAAGGAGTTTTGAAACTATGGCTTCGATGAGAGATATAAAAAGACGCCGGAGCAGCATAGAGAGTACCCAGCAGATCACCAAGGCTATGAAGCTTGTATCCACGGTGAAACTGCAGAGGGCCAAGCAGCGCGCTGAGCAGTCTAAATATTATTTCAATTCGATATATGAAACTGTATCTTCGATACTTGCAAGGGCCGAAGGGATAGATCATCCTTACCTGCGTGCAGGAGGCAGCGGGAAGAAGGTTGTGATCATGATCACCTCTAACAAAGGTCTTGCGGGTGGATACAATTCAAATGTCATAAAGCTTATTACGCGCAATCCGGAGTTTACTCCTAAAAATACCAAGGTTTATGTCATTGGTAAAAAGGGTAAGGATGCTTTCAAGAGAGCAGGCTATGAGATAATGGCAGATTTTTCGGAAGCTATCGAAGCACCGAATTACAGAGATGGTGCACAGATTACCAATGAGCTTCTGTCAGGCTTTGCAAAGGGAGAGATAAGCGAGATATACCTTGCTTACACATTCTTTAAGAATACCGTAAGCCATATACCTACGCTGCTTAAGCTTCTTCCCGTGGACAATCTTGAGAAGTTTGATAAGGAAGATGACGAGGAACAGGGTGCTGTGACAAAGACTGAGAAAAAGACTGCGGATGCACCTATGAATTTCGAGCCGGAGGATGAAGAGGCACTGAACCTTATTATTCCCAAGTACATGGCAAGCCTTATTTACGGTGCGCTGATTGAGGCACAGGCGGCTGAGAACGGAGCCCGTATGCAGGCGATGGATAATGCTACTAACAATGCAACGGAAATGATAGAACATTTGACACTGCTTTACAACAGAGCACGTCAGGGATCAATTACTCAGGAGCTTACGGAAATCATTGCTGGTGCAAATGCAATAAGCTGACATTATTAAAACTGTAAATCATAACGAAAGGAAGAACAAAGATGGCAGAGGAAAAGAAAGGCAAACTGACGCAGGTCATCGGAGCCGTACTTGACATCAAGTTCACAGAGGGACTGCCCGAGATCAACGAGGCAGTAAGTGTGAAGAGAAGCGACGGAACGACTCTGGTTGCTGAGGTTGCACAGCATCTTGGTGACGATACGGTCAGATGTGTTGCAATGGGACCTACAGACGGACTTGTAAGAGGAATGGACGCTGTAGCAAGCGGAAGCCCTATAAAGGTACCTGTAGGTGAGGCATGTCTGGGAAGAATATTTAATGTGCTCGGTGAGCCTATCGATAATAAGCCGGCTCCTGAAAATGTTGAATATGAGCCCATTCACAGAGCTGCTCCCGAATTTAAGGATCAGGCTACAGAAACGGAACTCCTTGAGACCGGTATCAAAGTCGTCGATCTCCTTTGCCCTTATCAGAAGGGTGGAAAGATAGGTCTCTTCGGAGGTGCTGGCGTAGGCAAGACCGTGCTTATCCAAGAGCTTATCAGAAATATAGCAACAGAGCACGGCGGATATTCCGTATTTACCGGTGTTGGTGAGCGTACCCGTGAGGGTAATGACCTTTATCATGAAATGAGCGAATCAGGCGTTATCGAGAAGACCGCCATGGTATTCGGTCAGATGAATGAGCCCCCCGGAGCAAGAATGAGAGTAGGTCTTTCAGGACTTACTATGGCTGAGTATTTCCGTGATAAGGGCGGTAAGGATGTGCTGCTCTTCATTGATAATATTTTCCGTTTTACCCAGGCAGGTTCAGAGGTGTCCGCGCTTCTTGGCCGTGTGCCTTCAGCCGTTGGTTACCAGCCTACGCTGCAGACGGAAATGGGTGCTCTCCAGGAGCGTATCACATCCACAAAGGACGGTTCCATTACATCAGTGCAGGCTGTTTATGTGCCTGCCGATGACCTTACAGACCCGGCACCTGCGACCACATTCGCACATTTGGATGCTACCACCGTTCTTTCCAGAGCAATTTCGGAGCAGGGTATTTATCCGGCTGTGGATCCTCTTGATTCCACCTCCAGGATACTTGATCCCAGAGTGGTTGGTGAGGAGCATTACGAGGTAGCCAGAGGCGTGCAGGAGATTCTCCAGAAGTATAAGGAACTGCAGGATATTATCGCAATACTCGGTATGGACGAGCTTTCAGAGGAAGACCGTCTGGTAGTAAGCCGTGCAAGAAAGGTACAGCGTTATCTTTCGCAGCCTTTCTTCGTTGCTACTCAGTTCACCGGTATGGAAGGTAAGTATGTTCCTATTGCCGAGACGATAAGAGGCTTCAAGGAAATCCTTGCAGGCAAGCATGACAGTATCCCTGAAGGTTTCTTCCTCAATGCAGGCTCTATTGATGAGGTTGTTGAGAGAGCAAACAAGCAGGCATAAGTCATAGCACAGTAAACCTTATCAGGCTTTTTCTGATTAAAAGTCTGATAAATAAAGTCAGGAAAGAAACAGGATATGGCAGATACATTTGCATTAAGGATAATCGAACCGGATAAGGTCTTCTATGAAGGCGATGTAGAGATGGCTGAATTCAATACAACGGAGGGTGAGATCGGTATTTACAGAAATCATGTTCCGATGACAGTCATCATAAAACCCGGTGTGCTTACTATCACGGAGCCTGACGGTGAGAAAAAAGCGGCTCTTCATGCCGGATTTGCTGAGATACTTCCGGATAAGGTGACGATATTGGCAGAAGCAATCGAATGGCCGGATGAGATTGATTTGGAAAGAGCCCAGTCAGCCGAAGAAAGGGCAAGGGAAAGGATAGCGTCCAGAGGAGAGGGTGTTGACCTTGACAGAGCATCAATTGCACTCCAGAGAGCACTTGCCAGAATAAACTGTCTCAGATAGTATGAATAAAAACTTAAAGCCCTCCTGAACATAACGGGAGGGCTTTTGTATGTGTATGAATTTATGAAAAACAGCAATGACAAAAGAATGAAGATCACGCTGCTGATACTCAGGATATTATTCTGCGTTTTTGTTTTTATCGTGTCAGTTTTTGTAACCAGTACACTGATGAATAAGGGGAATACGGACATGACTACTGAAATGAGTCATGCCACATTTCCTTCTGTGGTATTTAAGACTGAAGGCCTGCGTTACAATCGTATGAAGGGTTATATTACGGAAATGGACATATACAGGATGCATGATTCAATGACTCCTGTAGGTGCTGACCGTAAGCTTTCCATTGAGGTGGAGAGTTTTGGAAATGCTATACAGAAAATAAGCTTTCAGGTCCGTTCACTTTCAGATGGAAGGCTGATAGAGGATACGGAGGTTCTGAACTATATTGAGTCGGAAGACGGTATGAGCGCAGATTTAGTCTTAAAGGACCTTATGGCTTATGGCGAAGAGTATTCTTTATGCATTTTCCTTACTACCGGTGACAATAAAGTTATAAGGTATTATACGACGGTTGTTAGAAATGATGAAACCGATTGCGCTGAAAAGCTTGGTTTTTCCTACAGATTCAACGATACTACCTTTGACAGGAGCAGGGGCAAGGAATTGGCGACATATCTTGAAAGTAATGAACAAGGGGATAATACCACATACGAAAAGGTGGATATACACTGTAGTCTTGACCAGATCTGTTACGGCACCCTGAGTATCAGCAGGATATCCGAGCCGGAAGCCGTGATACGGGATATCGATGATGAAACTGCTGTCATTGATATAAGCTTCAGGGCCGAGGTGCCGGAAAATAACAGAAAAAAGAGGTATATGGTATATGAAACCTACAGGATGCGCTTAGGGGATGAACGCATGTATCTTCTTGATTATGAGCGTACCATGAATCAGATATTCGATACCGATACGGGAAATCTTACCGATAATAAAGTGATCCTGGGGATTGTTGACAGGAATGTTGTAATGAGCGAAAACAACGACGGCAACTGCCTTGCATTTATAAACTGCGGCAGGCTGTTTGTATATAATATGTCGGAAAGCAAGCTGGCCTATGTGTTCGGATTCTATGATAATGATCTGGCAGATCTGAGAGAGCTGGATCCTGACAATGGCATTAAGGTTTTCAGTGTGGAGGAAACAGGCAATGTCCGCTTTGCAGTATACGGTTATCTTAATCGCGGCATACATGAGGGAATGAATGGGATCTCGATCTACTATTATGACAGTGTACGCAATACGGTTGAGGAAGAGGCCTTTATTCCATACAACGGATCCTTTGAATTTCTGGAATATGACATAAGCAGGGCTGCATATGCAAATTCGTCAGGTGAAGGTTTTTTCTACCTGAATGATTCATTTTATAAAATAGACCTAAGAACGGGAACAACGGAAGTCATGGCGGATGATCTGGATAGCGACCATTTCTGTGCATCATCGAACGGGCAGATGGCCGCCTGGGTAGAATACTATGGCGAGGACCGGTATGCAAGTAATCTGTCACTGCTTAATATGGTGACCGGAAGCATTAAAAATATAAGTGTGCTGCCGGATGAGGGTATAGTGCCGGTGGGATTTTTTGGTGACGATATTGTATACGGCATAGCCCGCAGAAATGATATGTTAGAGGATGTGTCCGGACATACTGTTTTCCCTATGTATCAGATAAGAATATGCGACTGGAACGGAAATGTGGTAAAAGACTACGCACCTAAAAATTCTTATGTGACAAATGTTATAAGAGGTGATGGCATGTATACACTGAAGCTTTCATCAATAAGTCCTTCAGGCCTCATGACTGCCCTTCCTGATGACCAGCTTCTGGATAATTCAACACCCCTCCACGGGAAAAATGTCACGGAACTTGTTGTTACGGATGCTTATGAAACCATCACCCAGGTGGTATTAAAAAAGAATGTAGACCTTAAGAATCTTCAGATGCTTAATCCGAAGCAGGTAATATATGAGGGTGAAAGAAGTGCAAAAATTGACGGGATGCCGGCAGAGAAAAGATACTTTGTCCTGACTCAGGATGGCAGGGTTAAAGAGATATTCAATAAAGCTTATGATGCAGTCAATGTTGCGGATGCGGAGAACGGTACTGTCAGAGACTATCGGGGAAGAACTGTTTTCAGGCACACGACAATGCCAGAGAAAAATCAGATAATGGCGATCAGTGATGAGGCAGCCCAGGCAGTGCAGGTAAGCAGTCGGGATGAAACACTAAGAGCCTGTATTGATGTCATAACTTCCTATGAGAAGGTATCCGTTAAGGAATACCCGGAAGGTGATAATATTTCAGAAGCTGATATAATAGAAACTGTAATGGAAAAATCCACAGCACTGGATCTTAGCGGCTGTGACCTGGACAGTGTTCTCTACTATACGGCAAGGGATATTCCGGTTTTAGCCCGCATGGCTGATAAATATTATCTGATAATAGGGTATAATAAGGTCATAATTGTTATAATGGATCCCATGAATGGGGATCTGGAAAGGGTGAACAGGGGAGAGTACGAAGAGTACTTTGCCAATTCAGGCAACCGCTTTATTACATATTCGTATTATGAGGGCGGAAAGTAAGAGTTTATTAAAGCCTTAGGTAACCTTCGGTTACGGAGACATAAGGCGTTCCATAAGTGGAGACTTGATATGCGTTTTAATATGCAAAACAGAACCAACAATAGGCACAGAGCTAAAAATAATAAAAACAGAAGAACAGGCATTAGCCGTTTCATGATGCTTTTGCTGGTGGTTGTTTTCGTGCTTTCATTCTGGGGGAATTCAAGGACTGTTTTTGCCGATCCGGATGATGGTGACGATACGGATACTACCGAGCTTGAACGCCAGCGTGAAGAAAACGAAAGCCGGCTTGATGAGATAAATGCTACCATAGAGGAGCTTGCTGCAGAGCAGGAAGGGATCGAAGAAGAAATAGAAGAGATTACGGCTGCTCTTACGGAAGTTTTAGCTGATATAGACGATCTCAATCAGCGGATAGAGGTCAAGGAAGGCGAGATAGCTGAGGCTCAGGTTTCATATGATGCGGCAGTTGCGGAGGAGGAAGCCCAGTATGAGGCTATGAAGATCCGCATAAAATATATGTACGAAAAGGGCGAGAGCAGTTATGTTCAGCTTTTTGCAGAGGCGCGCAGTTTTTCAGAACTTCTTACGAAGGCAGATTACATAGAAGATCTGTATGAGTATGACAGAAGGATGCTCGCTAAGTATAAAGAAACTGTCGAGATGGTTGCGGCACTTCAGGAGCAGCTTGAGAAAGAAAAAAACGAGCTGGTGGTTCTGGAAGCAAATGCAGAGGAAGAAAAGGCATATATGGAGGGCATTCAGGAAGATTTAGAGGCTACTTCTGCTGAATATGCAAAGCAGATACTTTCAGCAGAAAATCAGGCCGTTGAGTATGAAGCACTGATAGCTGCCCAGAATGCCGAGATAAACAGGAGAAAGGCAGAGGCTGAAAGGCGGGCAAGAGAAGAGGCTGAGAGACGGGCAAGAGAGGAAGCTGAGAGGCAGGCGGCACTTGCTGCTGCGAATGCAGCTGACAATGAGGCTGCAAGGGAAAGGGCATTAAGTGAAGTAGCTGATGCCGAGTCTTCCAAGAAAGTAAGCAACAACAACGGTACATTTGATGTATCATCCATCTATTCTGCCAATGGAAGCAGCATTGGCAAATCTGTTGCGGTTTACGCCTGCAAATTCATAGGAAATCCCTATGTTTACGGTGGCACAAGTCTTACCAACGGAACGGATTGCTCCGGATTTGTATATTCCGTATATAAAGAATTTGGCTATAATGTGCCCAGGACATCATTTGATCAGCGTACTGCAGGAAAAGAAGTTTCCTACAGTGAGGCACAGCCCGGAGACATAATCTGTTATGCAGGACATGTTGCCATATACATCGGTAACGGTATGATCGTTCATGCCAGCACTCCCAGTACAGGCATAAAAGTGTCTAACGCTCTTTACAGGGATTACATCTGTATAAGGCGCATAGTCTGAATCCAATGTCAAATAGTATAAATCATTAGCGTCCACGCAGGGAATTTATGGAATATTTTTACATTGAAAAGGCTGTTACATGCCTATATAATGTTATACGGCTTGATTTGGATACTATAAATAGTAGGTCTCACGGTGGATACTTAGGATTGCCTGAGAGACTTACGGTGGTTTACCCTTAACTGTTATTTAGATAGAATCCGGTGGAAAATGGAATTTGTCAGGTATCAAAAATGAGCGAAGAAAAGAAAGAAAATACTGAAAGCGCGGAAAAAACAGAAACAACAGAGAGTGCTGAGGAAAACAAAACTGCAGAAAGCGAAGCTTTAGCTGACGAAGCAGAATCTGGATCCGATGAAGCAAAGCAGCAGGTTCGCCATGAGCTTCATCCCCGCAAAGCTGCAGCCGGCAACAAGTCTGTATCTGCAAAACAGACGACATTAACAAATAAAGAATCCCAGGCAGGAAAAAAGATTAACTGGAAGAGGGTGTCCTTGGTGACTGCCGCTGTTCTTATACTTACAGTGATGGGCGGATATCTGGGAGTGGCCCTTTATTTTACTTCGCATTTTCTTCCCAATACCGTAATCGATGGAGTTGATTACTCCGGAGAAACAGTAAAGGCTGCTGATGAAAGAAGGACTGTTTCGGATAATACCTATACACTTACCCTGAACGGAAGGGAAGGCACTCAGGCTGTGCTTACATCAGACTCCCTTGGCTTCAATGTCATTTATTCCCTTTCCATGGAAGAGATAAAGTCTAAGCAGAATCCCCTTGCATGGGGGTATTATTATTTTAATAGCAATAATTACAGCCTGGACAGGACCATAAGCTATAATTCAGCTTCTATTGCGGATACTCTCGCATCCGTGCAGTTTTTACAGGCTGAAAATATGAAAGCTCCTGAAAATGCCTATATAGGTGATTACAGTCCTGAGGCAGGTGCATATGTTATTACTCCCGAATATGTGGGAACCACCGTTGATATGGATATTCTGCTTTCATCCGTAGAAAATGCAGTATCAGAGCATTCGCCTGTGCTGGATTTGGATGCCGCAGGATGTTATACGGAGGCAGAGATTAAATCTGATGATGAAGGACTCGCAGAGGAACTTTCTGTTCTTAACAGGTATCAGGATACCGTAGTCACCTATGATCTTCGCGGGGAATATTATGATATAGACTTTGATCAGATCCATGAGTGGATGGTGGTATCAGGCAACTCTGCAACCATAGATAAGGATAAAGTGCAGCAGTTCGTGGAAAAATTTGCTGAAGAGAATGATACCTATGGCCTGGATGAGGAGTTTACGACCATTGACGGATATACGCTCACACTTCCCAAGGGAAGATACGGCTGGAAGGTTGATATAGAGACTGAGACCGAGCAGCTTTATGCGGATGTGGTTTCCGGTAATCAGGTCACCAGGGAGCCTGCGTTTTCCTGTACTGCGGCACAGTGGGGAAAATCTGATATAGGAGACACATATATTGAAGTATGTCTTACGGATCAGAAGGCTTACCTGATCGAGGAAGGCAAGGTGACTTACGAGTGTGATTGCGTGACAGGCTGTGTTGCTAAGGGAAATTCCACCCCGGAAGGAATATATGGTGTTACCTATAAACAGAAGGATGCGGTATTAAGGGGACCGGGATATGCATCCCCGGTAAAATACTGGATGCCATTTAATCGGAGCATTGGTCTTCATGATGCTTCCTGGCGTGGAAAATTTGGAGGAACTATATATAAATACAGCGGCTCACACGGCTGTGTAAATCTGCCCAGGGATGCGGCAGCGCTGTTTTACGAGAAAGTATACAGGGATTTCCCTATAATAGTTTATTCTGTGGACGAGGCTAGGGCAGAAGAAGCAGCGAGGCTGGCTGCAATGGCTACGCCTACACCCACGCCTACAGCTACTGCAACCCCCACTCCTACGGCAACGACAGCACCTACGGAGATAACGACACCGGAGCCTACGAGTGAAGCTACGATCGAGCCTACAGTCGAGCCTACAACTTTTGCAGAGCCCACGATTGAGCCTACCACAGAGGCTACGCCGGAACCAACAGTTGAGGTAACCGAAATTCCAACTGAGCCGATGGTAACGGAGGCTGTTTTGCCTACAGATACTTCTGTCCCCGAGCCAACGGCAGAAACTATACCCGAACCGGTACCTGAACCGGTTCCTGTTCCGGGGATGTGAGCTGATGGGGGAACTTTTTGACAGGATAGATGAATTATCCGGGAACGGAAGTTATCCTTTCCATATGCCCGGACATAAAAGGAACGCTTTGCTTTACGGACGGAAAACTTCGTCTGCCGGCGAGGCGTTTTTTTCTGAATGGTACAAAAGGGATATTACGGAAATCCCGGGCAGTGATGATCTGCATGCACCATCGGGGATAATTCTTGATGCAATGAAGCGGGCATCTGATCTTTACGGCGCAGATAGGTCCTATTTCCTTATAAATGGCAGCACCTCCGGCAATCTGGCAGCTGTGTCGGCTGCGGTAAGGCCGGGGGGCAGGATACTTGCCATGCGCTCATCACACCAGTCTTTTTATCATGCAGCTATGTTAAGGCGTCTGGATGTGGTCTATCTTGCTGAAGAGACTGATGAGGAAATAGGTGCTGCCTATGGCATACGGGCAGCGACTGTAGAAAAAGCCCTGGCTGAGAATGAGGGAATCGAAGCTGTCTTTATTACATCTCCTACTTATGAAGGCTTTTCATCAGAAATAGGGAAAATTGCATCAACGACACACAGATACGGGATTCCCTTGATCGTGGATGCTGCCCACGGAGCTCATTTTGGCTTTTCTGAATGTTTTCCGCAGAATGCCGTAAAAGAAGGGGCAGACATAACGGTTATGAGCCTTCATAAGACACTGCCTGCACCTACCCAGACTGCTATCCTGCATCTTAAGGGAAATATTGTGTCCCGGGATAAGGTGGAGGAATTTCTTCAGGTATATCAGAGTACTTCACCATCTTATCTTTTGCTTGCGGCCATAGACGATTGCATAGGTCTTACTGCAAAGATTTCAGGAAAATCGTCCGAAAAACGGCCGGAGGGTGATTTGTGGTCACTATTCTATGAAAGACGAAAGGCTGTTTCGGATTATTTTGCGGTAAATCCTCTTGAGAATATCTGGATTTATGACCATTTTTCTAAGGGGGAAGTATCTGCCTGTATTGATTCTGTCACCATACCGGAACCGGGTAAAATGATGATAGTTCCTGCTGACCATTCAAGCGGAAGGCAGCTGTCGGAGTATCTGTTAAAAGAGTGTGGCATTGTGGCAGAAATGTCAGTCCCTGAATATGTACTATTAATATTTACAGTGATGGATACGGAGGAAGGGTACGAGCGTTTAAAAAAAGCTCTTATAAAGGCGGATAATGACGCTGCCAAGTGGATTGCTGGCAGGACAAGGGAATCGGTAAAAAGCTTTTCGACTGACTATGGAAAAGCCTCTATCCCTATCTGGAAAGCAGCAGAGTCAGAAAAAAGACCGGTGGATTATGCCGGGGCTGTAGGGCTTGTCAGTGCGGAAATGGTTACTGTCTATCCGCCGGGAAGACCTTTATTTGTACCGGGTGAAATAATGACAGCGGATAAACTTTCATATCTGGAAAATGCGGCTGCACAGGGCTGTGAGATACGGGGGAAACTTGCGGCTGTTGTTGAATAAATACATATTTTGAGGTAAAATACATAGGGGTGTTATGCTCTTTTGAAAAAAGGAGGAAAGAGAATGTTTTGTCCAAAATGTGGGGGAAAGATAAAGGATGATAATTCCTTTTGTCCGCTTTGTGGAGAATCTCTGCTGGAATATAAGGCCGGACAGGAATCGGGTATACCACAGCCTGCACCTGTTGATGCATCAGTTGCGAATAATGCAGCAAATCCTTCTGTTGAACCGTCAGCGAGTTCTTTAACTGCAGGTGAGAGTAAAACGGAAGTTGTAGCGACAGACGGTGCAGTACCTGCTGAAAATACAAATCGGAGTGCGGCGGCGTCAGAGGATAACAGTACTGCTAACAATATCACTAAGATAAACTATGAGGAAAAGAAGGATATTCCGGTATGGATCTTCTTTGCGGCAGGCGGGGCGGTGCTTTTTTTACTGATCATCATAATCGTAGCGGCAGTTGTTATACTTAAGAAACCGGATGTTGAAGAGCCTGAAGAAACGGCTGCAGCGACAGAGACCGCAACAGAGGCTCCTGTTGAAGCTGAGGAGCCAGAGCCTACAGAAGAGCCTGTGGCAGAGGCAACAGCAACTCCTACGCCCACACCGGAGCCGGAGCCTGCAGAATGTGTTGTTAATGTTTACTATGGTAATGAATACGGTCCGCTGTCTGATGTCCTTGTGGAATTCAAGAAAGACGATCAGGTAGTTTACTCTGACACGACTGTTAACGGCACACTTACGGCTAAGGAACTGGAGCCGGGAGACTATGTGATACGCTATACAGGAGATGACCTTTTTGGTGATGAGTATAAGATTACGCTTTTACCCGGTGCTAACAAAACAGAAACTGTTCTGTTAGCAAGGATTGAAGATCCGGAGGCTGCTTATGTTTTCATTACATGGGAAGGTTCTCAGGATATAGATGCATGTATGTATAATGCATCCACCGGTCAGTATGTGAAATATGACAATCCCATTGATGATATGGGTAATTTCATATATCAGGATAACAACGCCTTTAGGGGCTATGAGATACTGTATGTCAGAGACAGGAATGCGGAATATGACCACATCATTTATGTAATGGATCAGGCTTCGGTGCAGAATGGCGAGCCTAGCGATATGGAGGCTGATGGACTCAGAGTCAGGGTCTATACCATAGACGGACTGGTGGACGATACCGCTGCAGACAAGGAAAAAGATGCTGCACTTTTCTCACCGGGAAGTATTGTTGAAGGCGAGTTTGAAAAAAATCCTGTTTATGTGGATGGAAATTTAAGCAAGCTTGCAGGCTATGAGTGGACACAGATTGAAAAGGATGAGCCCGGTGAAGAGACCGAGGCAGCATCGGAGGGATAAATAAGGATAGAAGGGATAGCTGGAATAGATGGGAAAGCTTTTCTGTCTGATCGGAAAGAGTGCGTCGGGCAAGGATACAATATACAGACAGCTCCTGGCTGATGAGACACTGGGACTGAAACCTGTGGTGACATATACCACGAGACCAAAAAGGTCCGGCGAAAGCGAAGGCGTGGAATACCATTTCACGGATGAAAAGCACCTAGAGGCTTTCAGGCAGGAAGGCAGGGTGCTGGAGGAGCGGATCTACCACACCGTATACGGAGACTGGCATTATTTTACGGCAGACGACGGACAGGTGGTTCTTGATGAACACAGCTATATCATAATAACCACTCCCGAGGCTCTTACGGGCATTACTGCTTATTATGGCCGGGAAAGTGTCATTCCCGTTTATATAACACTTGATGATGGCGAGAGACTTGAAAGGGCTCTTAAAAGAGAGCGCAGCCAGGAAAATCCCGGATATTCGGAAATGTGCAGGCGTTTTCTTGCTGATGAGAAGGACTTTTCAGAAGAAAAACTGGTAAAGGCAGGAGTAAGAGAAGACAGTTATTTTTTCAATAATGAACTTTCGACCTGCCTGTCACAGATAGGAGAAATGATCCGCAGATATGGACACTCTGAAGATTAATCAGATAACCCCTACGACTGCTACGGAAGCTGTCCAGAAAGCTCCTACGGGAGATGACAGCTTTAAGTTCATGCTTACCAGCAATATCCAGGAAAAGGAATTGCAGGAAAAGCTTACATCACTGATGACGCAGATAACGGAGCAGGGAGAGCGGATAAGCAAAAAGAAAGACATACGCGATATGAAGAGATATCGCAGCCTGATAAAGGAATTTATGAACGAGGTGGTCAACCGTTCCCATAGCTTTAGCAGGGAGAATTTCCTGGACAGGAGAGGTCGGCATCGGGTATACGGTATCATAAGGCTGGTGGATGAAAATCTTGATGAGCTGGCTAAGGAGCTTGTGAAAGAGGAAGCGGATAATGTGGAGGTTCTGGCAAAGATAGGCGAGATAAGAGGCCTGTTGCTGGATATATTTATGTAAGGGGAGTGTGAAAATCGCTCCGAAAGAGTCGATTTTTCGCAGGCGGTTTGAGTCGGGACCAAATCGTCTGATCGTTGCGGCAAATCTGATAATTGTCGCGTGTGCCTCGTACAAGTGCCCGGAATGGAGGGGATTATGGCTGTATTTTCGGATATTGTAGGACAGAAAGAAATAAAAGAGGAGCTTGGAAATGCGGTATCCACTGGCAAGGTTTCCAATGCATATATCTTATGCGGACCGAACCGGTCGGGTAAGGAATTTATAGCCAAGGTTTTTGCACAGGCACTTGTGTGTGAAAATACCGGGAATCCTGAAAAGGGCAGTCTTTCAGAAGCTTGCGGGGAGTGTCATGCCTGCCATCAGGCGGTTTCCAAGAACCACCCGGACATTATTTTCCTTCATCATTCAAAGCCGAATATCATAAGCATAGATGATGTGCGCACGGGCATTCTTGAAACTGTTAATATCAAACCCTACAGTGCAGATTATAAGATATACATAATAGAAGAGGCTGAAAAGCTGACTCCCCAGGCACAGAATTCACTCCTTAAGACCATAGAGGAGCCGCCTGAATATGCTGTTTTCCTTCTGCTCACTCTTTCAACTGAGGCGTTGCTTGAGACAATACTCAGCCGCTGCGTGACTCTTAATATGAAACCTGTTCCCGACGAGGATATGCGCAGGTATCTTAAGAAAGAATTCGGAGTTGCGGAAAACAAAGCAGAGATATGCGTTGCTTTTGCAAGAGGCAACCTGGGACAGGCTAAAGCCCTTGCCACCAGCGAGGACTTTGAGAAGATAAGGACCAGTGCGCTGTCTCTTTTAAAGAATATAAGTGCAATGGATACTGCTGATATCATGGATGCCCTGAAGGAAATCCGTGATTATGGTTTTGATATAAATGACTATCTGGATATCATGGCAGTGTGGTACAGGGATATCCTGCTTTTCAAGGCAACACACGACATGAATCATCTCATATTCAGGGATGAGCTGTCCAGTATACAAAGAGTAGCATCCTCCAGCGACTATGAGGGTATCGAGGAAGTTATAAATGCCCTTGATACTGCCAAGTCGAGGCTTAAATCCATGGTGGATTATGAGCTTACCATGGAGCTGCTGCTTCTGACTATCAAGGAGAACATTAAGCAATGAAAAAAGTTGTAGGTGTGCGTTTTCGTACAGCCGGTAAGGCATATTATTTTGATCCGGAGGATTATGAACTCAAAAGGGGAACGGCTGTCATAGTCGATACCGCACAGGGAATGGAATACGGCATAGTGGCTCTGCCGCCGTATGAGATAGAGGATGAAAAGGTAAAGCAGCCGATTAAGCCGATTATGAGAGTGGCTACAGAGAAGGATGCAGAGCAGAATAAAGAAAATCTGGAGCTGGAAAAGAATGCTCTTAAGATATGCAAGGAAAAGGTGGCTAATCATGGGCTGGAAATGAAGCTCATAGATGCTGAGTACAGTTTTGACAGGAATAAGCTGACATTTTATTTTACTGCTGACGGCAGGGTTGATTTCAGGGAATTGGTCAAAGATCTGGCCGGTGCTTTCCACACAAGGATAGAACTCAGGCAGATAGGTGTGCGTGATGCTACAAGGATTCTCGGCGGCATGGGAACATGCGGCAGGGAGTTATGCTGCCATGCCTATATGACGGATTTTATTCCCGTTTCAATCAAGATGGCCAAGGAGCAGAACCTTTCCCTTAATCCCGGAAAGATTTCCGGAATGTGTGGGAAGCTTATGTGCTGTCTCTCCTATGAGGTGGAGGCTTATTCATATCTTAATAAGCGTATGCCTAAAAATGGTGAGAAAGTTACCCTTCCGAATGGTACACAGGGTATAGCCCAGAATGTTGATATCCTGCGTGGTCGAGTAAAGGTAATGACAGAGGTTAACGGTGAAAAGCAGCTTGAAGAGTATTCTGCTGATGAGCTTGAGTTTAAGAGACGCTATAAGGAAGAAAACAAAGAGGCTGAAGTCACGGAAAATGACATACCGGAAATCCTTGACGGTGAAGAGGCAGCAGAACTTGCAGAGCTTATGGATGAAGAAAACACTGCTGTTCAGGCTGCTGATGATCGTGTGTATGAGCAGGATGGGCGCGAGCGCGGCAATGATTCCGGCAAGGGCAACTGGAAGAAAAATAAGAAATTCAAAAATAATAAAAAAGACCATTTCAGGAATAAGAAGGAAGATAAGGCCGGTGAGGATGATAATGACCTGAATGATAGTAACGCTAATAACAATGAGAACAGGTCAGAAGGCAGCCACCAGGGAAAGAACAGGGATAACCGTCAGAAGAAGAATTTCAATAAAAAGCCCGGAAAGCATTTTAATAAAGAACATAACAGAAATTTTAACAAGGGTTATAACAAAGACGGAAATAAAGACTTTAATAAGGACTTTAATTCAAGCGGTTCGAATAGAGAAAAAAAGGATAATGGCGGCGTGAATGGCTAAAACACGGACTGTAACAAAACCTGAAATAAAAGAAAATGAGAGGCTCGATGATCTTCAGATATCGGGCCTTTTTATAATTCAGGACACGAAGCGTTTTTGTTTCGGAATGGATGCGGTGCTGCTATCAGGTTTCGTTAATGTTAAGGACGGGGCGAAGGTGCTGGATATGGGCACGGGCACAGGGATACTGCCGCTTTTGTTATCAGCCAAGACAAAAGCATCTAAGATTACCGGACTTGAGATTCAGACTGAAAGCGCTGACATGGCAAGGCGCAGCGTGGAATACAATCATGCTGTACTGCAGGACCGGGTGGAAATCGTGGAAGGAGACATAAAGGAAGCTGGTGCGATTTTCGGTGCGGCCTCCTTTGATGCAGTAACCTGCAATCCTCCCTACATGAAAAAAGGCAATGGGCTGGTAAACCCTGATGAGGCATTGGCCATAGCAAGGCATGAACTTATGTGCACCTTTGAGGATGTGGCAAGGGAATCGGCAAAGGTACTTGCACCGGGAGGCAGGCTGTTTCT
>CAMOJK010000068.1 GCA_946616835.1 uncultured Lachnospiraceae bacterium | reverse complement strand
CATTGCCGCTATATGATCCGGCGTGGGTCCGCAGCATCCACCGAGAACCCTTGCCCCCTTTGACGCGATCTTTACCATCGATCCTGCAAAATCCTCCGGAGTCACATCAAAGACTGTCCTGCCGTTTTCAGTTCTGGGAAGACCGGCATTTGGATTAACCGCCACCGGCACTGACGCATACTTAACCAGCTCATCGACGATCTCCATCATCTGATCCGGGCCAAGTGAACAGTTCACTCCTATGCAGTCCACTCCAAGACCTTCTGCCACAGCTACCACAGTGCAGGGATCCGCACCGGTAAGCAGCTTATGTGACTCGTCATATGCTGTTGTAAGCACTACCGGAAGACCGCTTTCCTTTGCTGCAAGTACCGCAGCCTTTGCTTCATAAATATCCGTCATGGTCTCCACAAGGATCAGGTCCACCCCGGCCTTAATACCTGCGTCCACCGTAGCCTTGAATATCTCATATGCTCTTTCAAATTCCATATCTCCCAGAGGTTTTAACAGATGTCCCAGGGGGCCGATATCAAGAGCAACATAATGATCCTTCCCAACTGCAGGATCTTTCTCAGTTTTTTCTATAGCATTCCGGGCATGATTGACAGCCGATGCAATTATCACATCGAGAGGCATTTCCGGATCATCCGCCGGGAATTTCAGGATATTTCCGCCAAAGGTATTGGTCTTGAGAATATTTGCACCGGCCTTAATATAATCACTGTGCATCTTCTCAATGACATCGCCGTGGGTAATATTCCATGTCTCCGGAAGCTCACCGGGCTTAAGCCCCACCGCCTGAAGTATGGTGCCGCACCCGCCTTCAAAGTAGGTGAAGCCCTCCCGTATTTTTTTCATTACCATTACGGATTTTATATTATTTTTTTCGTCAGTAGTCATCTGTCGTGTCCGTTTTCCTCATATTTCGCAGGCAGTCATCTGTCGTATCCGTATCTCTCTGTTTTTGCCGTGCTTCACCCGTATCCGTTTTTCCCCGGTCTGTCGCTTATGCCTATAACTGCCGTAACCGATTTTTCCGGAGCCATTATCATGGTATCCATAAGGGTAATTCCTGCATGCTTTGCCGGATTTAAAACTGAAAAGATACCCCGCTGGTTTGCCAGTTCGAAATCACCGTAGCCCGGGCTGAATCTTGCCCTTAAGTATTTTGATTCTTCCGATGCTTTCCGCTCTAACATCTCATTAACAGAATCACACACGGCCTCTACGGCTGCTGCTCCCACAGCCTGCATCACCGCTGTCTCGGACATTGATAAAAACCTGGTACGCTGCAGCATCCGGTCAAACACCGCCCCTATGGTCGCCGCAAAGATAAAAACTTCATCACAGCCTGATAAGTGCTTTGACAAAACCTTGCTCTTTGTCGCCCCATAGGGAAAAGTCAGCACGCATTTTTCTTCATCATTGTCTATCCTGTATCTGGCATAGCATGCTTTAGGTGCCATGATCTTTTTTACTTCGGCTATCTTTCTTTCAATAAGCTTTAAATCCTCGCCTTCAGCAGGATTTCCGCCATACCCCAGATATCTGGTCACCTCCTGTACTTTGATCTCAAGCTTATCCACAGCAGGTATGTAAATCAGTACAGGATGCTCCATTATCTCCCCTTATCCGCACATGACGGAATGATGTCGGAAAGATTTGCCATTATCTTTTCCGCCACATCAGCTTTATTCATAGTATAAATATGTATATGCTCTATTCCGTTCGCAAGCAGATCTATTATCTGGTCTGTGGCATAGGCAATTGCAGCCTGCTTCAGCGCCTCGGGCTTATCACCGTAACGGTCAAGTATAGCCACATATCTTCTTGGAACAAAAGCCTGGGAAAGCTTTATGATCCTTGCCATCTGATTTGCCCTTGTAACAGGCATTATGCCCGCTGTCACGGGAGTACTTACCCCTGACTCCCTGAGTTTGTACATATAGTTATAGAAGAGATCATTATCGAAAAACATCTGGGTGGTAAGAAACTCACAGCCCGCATCCACCTTCATCTTTATGCCTTCTATGTCGGCTCTCATATCAGCAGACTCCGGATGTTTTTCCGGATAGCATGCACATCCGATACAGAAATCACCGTACTTTTTGATCACGGGGATAAGCTCACTGGCGTGCTTGTATATCCACTCATCAGTGCTCTCCACACCTTCCGGCAGATCTCCCCTGAGGGCAAGGATATTTTCCACGCCTGCAGCTTTAAGTGAATCCAGCTGGTCCTTTATCTTTTCCTCGGAAGCATTTACACATGTAAGATGTGCAAGAGCCGTCTCTCCCTTTTTTTCTATATCCGAAGCGATCGCAGTCGTATATTTTCTGGTGCTGCCGGCTGCTCCATATGTAACGCTCATGAAATCAGGCTTTAAATCTGCCACTTCATTTACAGCGCTGCTTACCTTATCAAAGACCTCGCTTGTCTTTGGCGGAAAAACCTCCAGCGACAGTGTAGGCTTATCTTCTTTATATATTTCAGATATCTTCATATTTCCCCTTTTCTCCGCATTCTGTGCGGTCCCGTGTGATTACGCTAATAACTCTCCGATGCCCCAAAGCTTTTGAGTCACCTCCGGAACACCGTACAATTTTATCTCCTTAATTCCTGCCTTTATTTCAGCCTTTATCTGAGTCTTCTCTTTTCATACTGATCCCTGACGTTAAGCGTCTCCTTTATAAGACGAACCCTCTTCTCAACCGTATCATCTATAGGCTCCATCCCTAATGACAATTCCATGGGGGTGAGTATTTCCGGCGTGATCTCGTCCCTTATCTCATAAAGAACTGCCAGCTTCTCCTCTACAGTTCCCGCATCCAAAAACTTAAGCAGGGCAGGATTTATCTGTCCTTCCGATCTTCCGGCAGCGGAAGGCTGTGCCGGAGCTGTCGTATAAGTATCCGGGTATGCATGATTCGGTTCTCCCGCTATGTTCTGTGAGTATGCTTCAGTTCTCCGTACTGCAGTAGCTGTCGGTTCAACCGAATGCATTCTTTCAGGATTTCTGTCACCTGCGGTACCGGAAGATGCATTTATATTGACAACAGGCTGTACCGTTTCAGATACCGGTATCTGCAACGGTGCAAACCTTTCTTTCTGTGCGGCATCAGGATATTTATCTCTGTCCACATCGCTTAAGAATTCTTCCAGATTTCTGGTATAGATTTTGTATGGAGGGTAAAGTGCCTGATATACCACCACGCTTTCGCCCGTACCTGCATCTTCTGCTATCATAAGGACCTGATATTCACCGCCCTTGAAATGCTTAAACCTCTCAAAAGGTACCGGTATGTTCCTTTCGTTCATATCATCCCTCCCGACAGGATAATGCCCTGTCATACTTTCAGCCTGCTACCAGTCAAACACTTTTTCCCCTGTCATCTGTGCCTCAGCCTCAGCTTTTGCTTTTTCTGACGCTTTTTCCTCTATCCCTTTTATTCCGGACAGAGCATCAAAGGCTCCAAACTGAGCAGCCCTGGATTCCATACTCATCTGCGGATGCCTTTCCGAAACATGATGCGGCATGCCGATTATTCTGCTGTAATCACCGTCCCTCGACGGAGTTGACATTTTTCCGTTCATATTTCAGCCCCCCTTTGACATACTTGTTCATTATACAACATAAAATAAATATAAAGAACTAAAACTTCCCATACCGTACAGCACTAGTCTGACTGTGTTTAAGCAGACAGCGCTTTATCAAAAAAACAGATGAAAACCCTCCAAAAAGTAATATAATATAGCAATATGAGAGAAAAATTGTCACACAGAATCATAATGGCAGCATTGGTGTCACTACTTGTCTTTCTTTTGTGCGCCTGCGGAGAGACCACCTGCGATTTCTGCGGTCAGCAGAAAGTCTGCAAGGAATTTGATATCATGGGGACCACCAGACATATCTGTAATGACTGTCTGAATAACACCGCATCTGCTGTTTCCGGTAATGTGGCAAGACAGTATGCTGAACTCTTTGAAAACGGCACCCTGGAGTATCCGGAGAATTCGCCTTTGGCAGACCATTCAGATGAGCAGCAGGAAGAAGAAGCCAAAGATAATACAGATGAAACTGTCCCTGTGGAGATATCTTCACCGGACGAATACACATCGGATAATGCTGAACAAAGTGAACTGCCTGAAGATTCCGCACAGCCAGACGACAATGCCGAGCCAACAGAAGATACTCCGGTCGATACCTCCGGTCTGTCCAATGAAGCACTTATATCCGACTTAAACCGCAAGCTCCAGGCTGACTCAATGATACTGTACGCAGATGCAAATGACGTAAATATTTATCACCTCTATGAAAACGGCGGTGACACCGGCATAGTCTTCACTGTATCCCCTGGGACTTCGGGAGATAAGATTTCAATCTGCCAGTACTCCCCTGATTCTTCACAGTCCTATGTCAAAGCCGTCATCCGTTCGATCCTTACCTATATTGACAGCAATGATTACGATGGCCTGGGACATGATATTTACAACGGTACTATCCAGAACGGAAGCTATTCCCAGAGCGGCATAAATTTCTACTCCGCCATAGGTACTGCAGAGGACATTGAAAAAGGGCTGCCCTCCAGCACCTTTGAGATAGTACCGTAAACCTTTTTGTATACAATCCAACTTTCTCTGAAAAATGATTTGTATATATTTCCTCTATCTGTCATAAATTTATTGTCATTTTTCACAATTTCCCACTTATAAATTCACTTTGCTATGGTAATTATTTCAGCTTATTGTTATAATGCCATGTGGGGGTTTGGTCAAACTCCCTGTTAAGCGCTTACACCAGCAGGCAGTTTCTGCCACTGAATGTAAGACTCTAAGTAAGATTATAAAATTCAGAAAGGCGGAA
This sequence comes from uncultured Lachnospiraceae bacterium, assembly GCA_946616835.1. Classification (GTDB taxonomy): domain Bacteria; phylum Bacillota; class Clostridia; order Lachnospirales; family Lachnospiraceae; genus NK4A136. The sequence continues at coordinate 11,440 of CAMOJK010000068.1, read as the reverse complement.
AACTTAAATGGCAGAAAACCGGTACTACAATGAAATCATGGGCCTCAGCGGCATGGATGATTTCAAAGATGTTGTGGAACAGTGGCACACTCTCAGCGAAAACATCCGTAAATACAATGTGAAGAGACCTCCCGTTCTCCCCAGTCTTTTATGGGCATCTGACAGCGGCATGGACCTTGCAAGACTCATGAACATGCTCACGGGCTTTGTTTATGAAGAGAAGAATCTCATTGATTTTTATGGTTCGGTTCAGACACTTGATTATTATATGGAATATCCTTCCGAGGCTTCTCAGTTCCATGAGCTGGAAAAAATAATGGAAAAAATCCGCAGCGCTGCTGGCTTCCGTTCCGAATATCACGGACTCATGTCCATTGATGTAAGCGAATGGATCGGTCATTTCAATGAAGAGAATTTCATAAATGTGCTCAAATACCTTCAGAGCATCAATTCGGATATACTCTATGTATTCCAGGTACCTAATTACAATCCTCAGGCTATAGAGCAGCTCACCCAGATACTGGCACTGTTCTTCCATATACAGCCTATCACATTAAAGCTTCCGGATGCAGACGCTCTTGGATTCTATACCAAAAACGAACTTCTTAAATACGGCCTTGCTCTGGATCCCGAAGCTGAGCAGCTCATATACGCATCCGTTGCAAGACTTAAAGAAGACCAGTATTTTGCAGGATATACCCTGCTCGACAGAATGGCATCGGATATCGCATATTCGCTCTACAGCACCACCCCTCCCAGTAACGGAATGGTGACCAGGAGCATGATAAGTGCATTCGGACCAGACGGAATGTATGTCACCGAAATGATACAGAACAATGCACGCGTATTCACATCCCAGTTCAGTTACTAAAAGATAAGGAGGCCGGTTAAAAATGGCAAGTAATCAGATAAAAAACACAAGATATAAAGCAAACAACGGTCAGACCAGATGGGCTACCGTTGAAGAGATGCAGCGTTCCGCTACAAGAGTGGATCTCCATGCACCCTCTTATCCCACTGCCGGTATCCCCGTAATGTCAGACGGAAATACCGCTTACCTTGACGGTACAGATACACATACTCTTATATTCGGTGCTACCGGTTCCAAAAAGACCCGTATCTTCTGTATGCCTACCATCAACATGATGATCCGTGCAGGCGAGTCCTTTATCGTAACCGACCCTAAAGCTGAGCTTTATGTCCGTACCGGCGGATTTGCGAAAGAGCGTGGCTACAAACTGGTAGTTCTCAATTTCCGTGATATCGGTTACGGAGATATGTGGGATCCTCTGGCACTGCCTTTCGAGTATTATACTACAGGCCGTAAAGATGAAGCTAACAACCTCATAAACGACCTTGCTGCTACTCTTTCAGCAAGACAGAAGGAAAACTCAACTGATCTGCTCTATCCTCTCATGGCTGAGACACTGCTTACAGCTAATATGTATCTTCTTTTCGAAGCAGCTGCTGCCGAAGGTGCAGTTAATATGAGAAGCCTTACAGCTCTCTGCTCCCAGTCATCACTTGAGTCACTCAGAACACTGGCCGGCAAGATGAGCTCACAGAATACCATCGGTATGCTCTTCAAAGGTACTCTGCTTGGTGAAAATGAGAAGACCATTTCTTCTATCATGTCCGTGCTTTACGGAATGGTTTCTATCTTCAACCTGAACAAGAGACTTACCGATATGCTTTGCCACAATACTTTCGATATGAGAATGTTTGGTCATGAAAAGACAGCCGTTTATATCATCGTACCTGATGAAAAAACTACCTGTCACTTCCTGGTAACAATGTTCATCAAGCAGGTATACGAAATCCTGATCGGTGAAGCACAGAGACAGCCGACACTTTCACTCCCTGTCCGTGTCAACTTCGTACTGGACGAGTTCTGTAATATCCCGAAGATACCGGATATGCCTTCCATGATATCCGCAGGACGAAGCCGTAATATGAGATTCTACCTGATCGTACAGTCCATACACCAGCTGAAAGGCCGTTATGGTGAAGACGCTGATACCATCAAAGGTAACTGTGATAACTGGATATTCCTCACCTCCCGTGAGCGTGACCTCTTAAATGAAATGAGCTTCCTCTGCGGCGAGATCGATGCCTGGGGGCCGGGCGGTGCCGAAAAGAGACGGCTGATCTCCATTTCCGAATTGCAGCGTTTCAACAAGCAGAAGGGTGAAGTACTCATACTCCACGGTCGTGAGTATCCTTTCATTACCTATATGGCAGATATCGATCAGTATCCCGATTTTGCAAACTGGAGAGTCGTTCCCATTGCTCCTATCGAGATACCTCATGTACCTACCTTCGATGTAATCAAATTCACAACCAAGAATGCGTTCCTGCCGGACGGTGTTCCTTTCAACGAGCCCGACTAAAAGGATACAAAAGATTATAAAGCAAACAAAAACTGCGCATCGCCGGATGCGCAGTTTTTATTACTGCCAGATGTTAAGTTAGGCTTTAGCTTTGCATGATGTTTGTTGTGATCTATCTGCCGTCATATGAGAGTACTGCATTCATTTTACATCAGATTGTGAATGCAATACCCTCATTTTCTCAATTTCAGCCGTCCCAGTCAGTCATCTTATTAAATCTCAATTATATTAAATCCACAGATCAATCTGTTATATTATGATTAATTCTCCTAAAGTAGCTTTCTCCGGCTGTCAGTACTAACCTTTATGCAGCCTTCATCTTGAGGAAGATATTGTTTATCGTAGCAGCATCCGTCTTACCTATGCTGCCCTTTAATCCTAATATGAGCAATACAGTCGCTGCCATTATCCTCGTTTCCTTTACCGGATTATACTTACTTGCACAGAAGGCGATGGAGTTGGCCATCCTCATTCCGGTGTCGGCTACCAGCTCATCAATATTCTCATAACCTTTTCCGGCACATACGAATTCGAGGACTGATGTCCCATTCAGCTCGCCATCCATAACTTCCTCAGAACCAACCATGGATATATAGCTGTCCTTGATATTACGAACGATCCTCTGTCCCTTCTCTGTATCCGTGTAATAGGTTGCGAGCATTTTCCGATCCTGCATGCACCTGATACAGTATGATGCAAATTCTATTCCGGCATTTATCGCTGAATTAATCACTCCGGTCATAATGCCTGCATCAATCTTTCCGAAGATTTCCTCAGCAACCGCCATTCCCATCTTAGTTACGTCATTCACGATAGCCATATTCTGGATCGTATTGGCAGTTTCAGCCGAAAGATTCTGAAGGTCTCTGTGTTCCGCTACAGTATTCTTATTTAGCTTCTTTTGTCTCTCATCCTGAACTTTCTCCGCCTTACTGAGTGTCTCCCCATCCTTCATCAGCGTAGACATGTCGTTTGCCCGATCCTTTGCGTCATTCAGAAGCTTTTTATTCTTAATGCTGACTGCGATATCCCTGAATCCATCAATGAATACCTTGTACTTATTTATCTTTCCGACAACAAACGAAACTTTGCTGATAAGGCTGTCACCAAAATTCTTTATTACATTATATTTGTCCTGAAGCATATTTACGGTTTTCTCACCCAGAGCACCATTAACGATCTCCGTTGTGGAGTTTTTTATTTCCTCCTGAACCTTATTCAGTATCTCCTGGGGCTTTTCAAGAAGAGCTTCGATCTCCTTATCAGGATTGTCAAGCGCACTTATAGTACCCTCCACTATTTCCTTGACCTTAGTCACAAAAGGTGAATGCTCTTCACCATCAGCAAGCTTGCCGGTCTTACGGTCAATATTTGAAAGAACATAAGCCGTAGCCTCTGCATACTTATTCTCCACAGTTTCTTTTATCTCACCGATGATCTTTACATGCAGCATATTTCCGATATTTACAGCAGTATTTGATTTGATCTTTACGGTATCGATTGCTCCGTCAACTTTTTTCTTTTGTTTCGAATACTTATCGAAAAGCTCGTCGATATCATCACGTATATCACCATACTCGTACTTCATCTCATACGAACCGATTATCTCATCAATCCTGGATGCACTGCCCGGTGTCGGCTTTTCCATGAGCTTACCCTTTACCAGCTTTCCGATATCCGCCAGTTTTACACCGTATGTCATGGAACTAATGACCAGATCATTTATATCATTGGTAAGTGATGCCGTACTTGTATAGAAAGTACCTGTAAGCTGATTCTTAACTATTCCCTTGATATCGTATTTTGAAGGATCCGTAGTGAGGAAAGAGGGCAGCTCACTTATGCGACTTTCCTTTTTCTCCTCATCACTAGCAAGCATTTCATCCAGCTTATCTAATTTATCATTGAGACTCGGCAGTACTATCGTCGCCAGACTCTTCACCTCTGATTTGATTTTCTTTACCGACATACCGATACCGGGAATACTTGTACTGTTAAGGGTTTCATCCGTAAGCATCTTCTTGCCATGCTGTACTCCAAACCTCATAAAGCCATTTCCTGTATTATGCAGGTTACGTCTGAGTATACTGTAATCCATGGAAATCTTGCCATAGGTTGAAATCTTACCCGCAGAACGATACAGCTCGTCATTACCTTCGCGCATCTCCAGCTCATAATCAGCTCTCTGAACAAACTGCAGCGCCCTTAAGAACAGCTTCCAGTCAACAGCAGTATCTCTCTTAAAAATGTAGCATTTTTCATTGCTGAGGATATCACCTATATTCTTTTTCGCAGTAAAATCAACCGAATCATCCACCTGGGTAGACAGCAGCGACTTGAAAGCTTCCGTATACGCATTCTCTCCCAGGCTCACACCTTCATTTCCACGCATGGACTTATCAATATACTCGTCAATAAGCCTGAACCTTCCTGTCTCATTTGCAAAAGATCTCTCCTTTGAAGCCCGGAATACATTCATATAGAAATTCTTCTTTGAGATGTCCAATAAATCCCTGCGCCCCAGCACCTTAATGAAAAGCTTTTTCTGCTTTTCGTTAAGACTACTGTACCCTGCAAAGGCGATCTTCGCTTCCTTATTCTTACCACTTGCACGATCTTTTTCAGACTCCTTCTTAAGGAATTCCTCAAGCTGATCCCTGGCAATTTCTTTTCCGTCAGCCTTTTCAAACTCCTTTTCATAAGCAGCTATAGCCTTCTTATTGCCGCTGGCAAGGACATAGTTGGAAGCATTTCGCATAGCAAATCTCGCTCTGTTGTCCTTTTCCATCTCATTCATAAAATCAACTGCCTTTGCAAGAAGAATCCAGTCAATTTTTCCGTATCGGTTAAATGACTGCGCATCAAAATCAGCTTTTGACAGTACCCTGCCCTGCAAAGTCTTTTTATCATCCATCTTAAAGCTGAAAGCAGTAACCAGCGCCTGCATGCATGCACCATTATTCACGAAATTACTGAAAGACTTCTTGTGGTTATCCTCGGAAAACAGAAGCTTAAGTTCTTCCCTCTTTTCCTCATCAATATGCTTAGTTTTGTCTGCACTGCTGGTATCCAGAGCAGCACGGTTCTGAAGAATGGCGATAAATCTGTGCATATCGATTTCATCCATATTCGCCAGTTTCTCTACAACCTTTTTCCTTGCCTTTAATTCATTCCGCAGATTAGAACCCTTTACAACCGATACCTCAGCCACATTCAGATCATGATCCTCCCTGGCAAGCTCAATAAGCTTATCCTTAACAGAATCCGGCGTAAATTCCATCTTTCTCAATTCGTAGACATCGTTTATCTGCTTCTTGCCAAGAAATGCAGCTTCATAAATTGATGATATGCCGTCACCCATACGCTTCTTATCTGCCTCGGTGACCTTATCCCTGTTCTTCTTTACCTTATCTGTTACAGCTTTGGTAAACTGCAGGGCTTTCTCAAAAGCAGACTTGCTTAAAGCAGTACGCTCTCCGAAGATACCTTCTCCGTGATTAAGCAGCTTATACCCGCATACACTGTAATCTATGTGGAAATCATAATTCTTTCCCGCCATATAATTCGTAAGTTCCTTAAGCCGGTCTGCAACGTCCTTGTCTCTGAGATTCTTTTCAGCCAGTACCGAAGCAGAACCTGCATCAAAACCGATTGCTCCTTTTTCAAGAAGCATAAGTCCAAGCGCAAAGAGTTCCTTTTCTCCGGCGCTCAGCTTGTTATATTTTTTATTACAGCTGCGTGATCCGTACCTCTTAAGAATATCCTGGAAAGATTCCTTACCCGTGCCTCTCAGGAAATTCCATTTTTTCTTTCCGTAATCTTTCGAAGATGCAACCTCATATTCTTTCTCATTAAGTGCGATATACTTGAGATTAGTTTTATCAGATGCAAATGACTTTAATTCGTTACTCCACTTTGTCTCATCAAAAACAACATCTTTACCGCTTTCAAGCTCTTTAAAAATATTTTCATGATAGTACTGTCTTAATAAATTCAGATATCTGTCCCGGCCCCAGCGATCTGTCTTGCGGTAGTAGTCATCTTTTTCCAATACCTTATCCGCACATGTCATAAAGGAATCCATGTACTTAAAATAGCTTACTGCCTTTTCAACCTTTTCCTCAAATGACACTTTTGCCTTATCATCCTGCTCCTTAATGTTGATTCCGGTAGCCAGAAGCGCTCTTAAATCTCTGGATATATCCATGCGTTCCTGCACTAGGGAACCATTTGTGATTTCAAGACTTTCCAGTTGTTTTAACAGTTTGTAGTTCTTTCTGAAAGTTGTATACCACTTAGTCTTTATGAAACGGCGTTCGGAAAGGAACTTCCCCTTTCTGTCAGGATCAGCGAACTTTTCCATATGCCTGTATGCATTCACTACAAGAAGCTTATGCTCATCTTCTGAAATCTTCTCCTCTTTTTCCTCAGCAGAGGAAAGAATGTCCGAAACATCCGCCAGCCACTTCGCATGCTCATTTATTGTCTTATCAAATCGCGCATTAACATTTTTCTCCACAAGAAGATCGATAAGGAACTTATCAAGTTTATAGTATTTTGCCAGTGAGGAATTCACTCTGTCCCTTGCCCTTTTCCAGTCATCGGAACTCAGTGAATTCAGCTTGGAAGTTCTGACATTCACTAACGCCTTGCTTGTAAATATTTCATCCAGGACTTTCCGGTCGTCGTATATTCCCCAAAAGACATCCCTGCGGTTTCTTATCGTACTCTCGGATTTCTTCGCAGCAATAAGCTTTTTAGCCTTGTCCTTTTCTTCCGACTTAGCTTTGTGGCTCTCTGCATACTTTACATCCTTTTTGTATATCTTTTCATAATCCTCAGCCATTTCAGCCAGCTTTGCTTTAAAATCAGCCTCACTAAGATTGACCATCAGCACTTTATTCGAGCTGATAAAGCGTGCAATGTTCCTGTTTCCTTCCTCCTGTCCGGCAAAAACGCTGTTCGTATCACTATCAGCAAGTTTCTTTAAGTACAGTCCGGCCTGAAAACTGTTATTTTCATATCTTCTGCATGCTTTGACGATTTCTTCCTTAAGTGACTCCTGGGACAGCAGCTTCTTAAACCTGTTCTTATCACCATACATTTCGGTAATCACTGCCTGTGCACAGAAGTATACTGACGCAGTCTTTCCTGCATTCTTCTTATCCTTTCCCACTATCGTCTTAAGCGCAGCCCCGGTTGCAGTCTGGATATTCTTTTCAATACTCTTACCATCGGCATTCGTCTTTTTTAAGATAGTTCTCTGTTCCCTTTCAAGCTCATTCTTAAAAAGTACAGCATCTCCTGTGAGCTTACCGCTATAGATAAGGTCGTACTGCTTTTCAATATAGAGCTGCTTAATAGCTTCAGGCACATTTGCAGAATTAATTGCATCTATCGCCTTTCCTATCTTTAACTCAACTGTAGTATCCAGATATTTTGCTACATATGATTCGTTAAAAGTCATCATTGTGATATATAAGCTCTTATCCTGACAAAGTTTTTCAGCATAATTCTTATATCTTCCGTTCTTATACTGACAAATGAATTTAAACTGCTTTGTAAAACGCTCAAACCTCTGCTTATCAAGTGTTCCGTCAGGCTTTGCCTCAGGCTTGAGTGCAGCAAACATCTTTCCCCTTTCCTGTTCAATATTTCTGGAGGATTCCAGACTTTCCTTTGTGCTTGAGACCAGATCATTTAAGTCAGCTAAGCTGGCCGTTCCGCTTAATGCAGTAATTTCCAGCATAACTTTATTGATAAGCTCCTGATCATCTTTATGTGCCTCCTTCATACCTTTTATAAATTCTTCATTATTTACTATATTGCGTTTCAGCAGCCCCGCTATCAGCTTAATGTCTGATGTGGGAAGATATTCCATCTTTGAGAGTTCTGTGTCCGAACCGGTTATTCTTTTTATAAGATTATCCTTTAAGAATTTCCTGTCCGTCTCGTCAAGAATCCTGCAGACATCCCGGTTCTCAAGGAATAAATCGCCGAGTATCCGGTTAGAAAAACCTATACGCCTTTCAGGCTTCACTTCTGTCCAATGGGCAATGAAGTCTGCATACTTTATGTTCGGCTTTGTAAGATCTATTTTTTCATCATTCTTCCTTATTAGCTCATCAAACTTTGCCTTAAATTCCTCCTTTGTATATGCACCCATTTCAAATTTAAGTTTTTCGATTGCTTCCCATGTCTCTGCTTTCAGCATTCGATGTTTAAAGCCGTATTTCTTATTAACCTTAGACTGACCGCTAAGGTTGACAAGAAACTGCTCAGCCTTTTTCCTAAGGGCATAGCTACTCTGCTTGTTTATTTCAGTAATTTCCTCACCTCCGGCAAGGTATCTTGCAAATACGGTCTTGTCCACAGACGGGATCTGACAGACTTTCATAAGATGATCCAAGGTTTTCTCAGCCTTTATCTCACCCGGAGCGAGAAATGTGACATAGGACATGGATGACTTAACAGCATCAGCGATAGCCATCTCTCCGCCGTAAACATACATAGCTCCAAGGTCAGCCTTTATCCTGTCTTTTATCCTCTTAGCGGACAGTCCCGAATATTCCTTCTCATCCACGATCTGATCAATGATCTCGTAATTGGACTCTGTCTGCTCCTTGAGAATATCAAGCCGGATCCGGAAAAAACTGTCATCTGAATTAAGGATAAGATCGTTTACCTCACTCCTTTCCCAGAAACGTTCATCATTTCTATCTATCCCCAGAGCTTCGATATATTTATCCTTCTTTATTTTGGCAGACTCAAGAAGCCTGCTGTTTTCCTTTTCAAAAGTCTTAAGGAGAGCGCCTATATGTTTTCTAAACTCGGTTACCTCATCAAACATGTGCATGCGGAAATTCTGGTCATCTCTGATCTTATCAGTCAGATATTTGCCAAGCTTATCCTTCAGCCCCGAAAGTCCCAGTGTAAGCTGCGGATTTTCATCGCAGATCATGCTCAGTGTCATTTTGTTTGCAATAAGCCTGTTATTTTTATCCGCAAGTATTCTTTCAAGTGTTTCCTTATCCTTATTATCAAACTCCTTACCACTTACAAGTTTCTTCAGTACATCCTTATATTCCGTACTGTTACCATACCACTTGTTTATAAGATTTCCCTTTACAGTATCGGAAATAGATTCATTGGACAGGATTTCCCTTACCTGCATATCCTTGACCTTATCATTGATCTTTTTTCCTGTTTCAGCAGAAGCCTTCATCAGCTGGTCATTCAGCCCCGAAACGACATCAACTATACGGCAGCTTATACGATATCTGGAGCTGCCGCTGCCCGTAAGATGCATCCACTTCTTATGGGTAAGCTGATAGTATTTTGCCGTTGATTCCGCAAGCCTGACGGCATCACGGTAATCAACCTGCATAAAGCCCTTCTGTCTGGCATTTTCATTGTACTCGCTTAAGTTAACAAGCATTTTAAAAGCATCCTCCATCTCGCGGAATGCCTTATGCTTTTTTTCATTATCATGCTCCATATGATCAAGGAGCTGCTTCATAGTATAATTGTCTATACTGCGCTTGAGCCCGGATTCTGCCTGATCTTCCTCCAGCTTCGACTCATATTTCTCTATGGTATCGCATGCGATGTCATTAAGAGTCTTCTCCTCGGCAAATGCAAAAAGAGGAATCTTTTTCTTCTTTTTCTCAGTAGCGGCAGAATTCTCACCGTTCAGCTTTACCTCATATCTTTTATATGACTGCTGCCGTTCTTCCTTACCTGCTCCCTTGATTTCCTTTTTTTTGCTTTCCTTTAATAAAGAATCCATTGACCAGTCCTCCGCTACTTTGTTTTATATAATAAATACCTTCACCAGCTTATAACATATTATAAAGTTATATACGTACCGAACGCGTACCCGAAATAGAGACCTGTTCTATGCCGGCTGAAGCAGAGACAGTAACCGTGAAAATACCTGTTCGTTCCCTTTCACCACCAATGCAATCTTTTCTTTTGCCCTGCTCAACCCCCTGAAAAGATTCCTCACCGCCTGCGTTTCATCATTATTATCCCCATGACGCAGGCAGGCTCTTTCATCATAATAAAATGACTTGTCTATTAGCATCACAACCTTGGAGTATTCCCGGCCTTCCGCCTCGGCTATGCTTACCTGCCTGCCGGCATACACCGTTTCCCCAAGTGACGCATCACAAATGAATTCATATCCCTCTTTGGTAAAAATCCCAAGCAGCGAATCCGCTTCCGAGTCATCGGAAGCATATACAAGCGAAACCGACGGATACGCCCTTCTCCGCTCCCCGTAGCCGTAATGCATTACAGACCTGATAAAGCCGGAAAGCTCCGTATTGAGCCTTATCCTGTTGGTCAGGCGATACCCCTTAAAGCCCTCCAGAGCCTCTATCAGCGAGCTTCCGCATTCCCCCTGCTCCTCAACTGCCACTGCATCTTCCCTGTCATATGATATCACTATGGGCGCATTCCAATTATCAGAAAGCTCCATAAGCTTTTTTAACATCCTGCCATCCATATTATGCCCTTCATCGACAAGTATTGTGCGATAGCCTGCAGTTATCTCATTTTCAAAAGCTTCTCTGCCATAGTAAAAATCTATACGCTTAAGCCTCCTGTCCAGATGCGCCAGTTCCTGCATATATGAGCCTAAATGGAAAATACACACCGGATCTTTCCTGGAAAGTTCCATTGCTATATCGTAGAGAAGTATGGTCTTGCCCGTCCCGGGAAAGCCAGTAAACCCCTGCGGCGCTGCAACAACGCCCTCAGCAGATGCCTGTCTTAAACGCCGTAATATCTGTTTCTTTATATCCCTCTGCTGTGATGTAAGGAAATATTCTTTCCTGAGGAACTTCTCCGGATCCGTAAGAGGTGAGATCAGGTAGCGCTCCTCTTTAAAAAGCTCCTCTATTCTGCCATTGTAACAATCCCTGCCTTTTTCAAGTACTGCCCGCATTTCCTCCCAGGAAGCCTCCACCAGTCTGTCACTGTGGGTAAGCCGCACCAGCCTGTCGCTTCCGCTTACATATGTAAAGAAATACATATCAAGCCCCAGC
>CAMOJK010000067.1 GCA_946616835.1 uncultured Lachnospiraceae bacterium | reverse complement strand
AAAGGGATTGTCAGTTGCAAGCACAAAAAAGGGCTCAGGCATGTACCTGGTCACGCCCTCAACAGTAGCATGTCTTTCTTCCATAACCTCAAGAAGCGCAGACTGTGTTTTAGGTGATGTTCTGTTTATCTCGTCAGCAAGGAAAAGATTTGTATAGATGCTGCCGGGCTGAAATCTGAATTCACCGGCATTCTTATCATAGAGATTAAATCCCAGCAGATCACTGGGCATTACATCAGGCGTAAACTGCACCCTCCTGTAAGCAAGGGAAAGAGCTTTTGAAAAAGCCACAGCCAGCGTGGTCTTCCCCACACCCGGTATATCCTCCAAAAGCACATGTCCTCCGGCAAGTATGGCACACAGTGTAAGCTTAATCACTTCATCTTTTCCGTGTATAACCTTCTTTACTTCATCCATTATCTGATCTGACACTGTTGCCATATATTTTTCTCCTTATTTAACTGTTCAGAATCTACCCGGTATTCCCTATCTTCTTTTAGGAGGTGTTATCTCCTTCGGTTCCTCCGGGCGTACAGGAATACCGAATATCAGCTTCCTTGCATCCTCCAGCATGAGAGGTCTTCCCCAAAGGAATCCCTGTATATAGTCACATCCCAGGTCTTCAAGAACCTGACGCTGGTATTCTTCTTCTACACCTTCAGATATAACGGCAAAATTCATTATCTGACTCAGAGAAATAATAGCAGCTATAAAGGACTCATCCTTTTTATCCTTTATAGAATCCACAAAGGTCTTATCAATCTTGAGCAGGTCAATAGGAAGATCCTTTAAATACTTAAGTGAGGAATAGCCTGTTCCAAAATCATCCAGAGCTATCTGTATACCTCTTTCCTTAATCTTTTGCAGCACTTCCTTAGCATGATCTACAGATTCAACCATCACTGTTTCAGTAAGCTCAAGTTCAAGACAGGCAGTAGGGAACTTGGTCATTTCCAGCACCTCGTCCAGATCATTAAGGAAATTCTCATCCAGCAGATGAAGTGCCGAAATATTAATGGAAAGAACCAGATCTGGATTTTTTTCCACTAATAGCATAAAGTCGAACATTGCATGGGACAGTACCCAACGATCTACATCCTTTATGAGGGATGACTGCTCTGCAATAGGTATAAACTCTGCCGGGCTTACGGGCATGCCGTTTATATCCCACATACGGATCAGAGTTTCAAAACCCCTGAGCTTCTTATCGGTAGTTCTGAACTGTGGCTGATAAAGTAGCGTAAATGCATTTGCCTCCAGTGCACCTCGGATTATTGTCTCCAGCTTAACATTCTTTTCAATAGCATCATTCATAATGCTGTTGAAATATACCTGCTGATTGCGTCCCTGCTTCTTAGCAACATACATTGCCATGTCTGCATATTTAAGGCTCTGGCTGGCATCTACGGAATCCCCCGGATAAAATGCCACTCCCATACTGGCTGTCAGGTAGTAATCCCTGTCCTTAAGTACAAATTTTTCACTCAGTGCTGAGAGAATATTACCCAGCATCCTGTCCAGACTTTCCAATGATTCATAGTCAGAAATAACGACAGCAAACTCATCGCCTCCGAGTCTGGCCAAAAAATCATTGATCCCCAGTATTTCTTTCCATCTCTCTGCAATCTGTCCCAGGGCCTCGTCACCGCTTTCATGTCCGGCGGTATCATTTACATTTTTAAAATTATCAATATCTATAATGGCAACTGCATAATGCTCACAGTGTGATGCGATCAGCTCATCCATATGCTCTTTTACCGAGCGTCTGTTAGGAAGATCTGTCAGGACATCCTTGTGGGACATCTCCTCAACCTGCTCTTCCTTTGTAGTCAGGTTGATTATCAGCCTATGGATCACATACTGGACACAAATACCCAAAAGGATCATGGCTAACATCGGTGCAAGCAGCATTTCCTTGGCAACAGCCATTTTTACAGCCACTATAACCGTTTCAATGGCAAAAAGGATCATTACATAGTAATAGCCTTCTTTTGATATCGTGACAAGGAATATTGCAGTCAATATCTGCAACACTGTCAGTACACCTAACAGATTTACCAAAAACTCTAATTCTTCAGTTATTCCGAATCCGGAGATGATAAGAGACTCTGAGGCTACAAGCGCACAAAACAGAACCGCAAGGCAGATAAATTTCACCCGTTGCTGCAATATAGCTTTTTCTTCCATAAGAACTCCTCAAATACCATTTTCCTTGCCCCCCAACATTAATTTTAACATAAAAAAAGAGAAATGCAACATTTCACAAACTTCAGGCATCTCCCTTCTCGTGCAGAAAGAGGGACTTGAACCCTCATGAGATTGCTCTCACACGGACCTGAACCGTGCGCGTCTGCCAATTCCGCCATTCCTGCAGTAACGAATACTATTCTACTCTGTGTTTCAATTTCTGTCAATCAGATTTTTCCATAACCGGATTTTATAGCTAAATATTTTTTATTCTTTTTTTATAAATAATAAAAATTTCTCTTGACATTTGAAATATGATTCTGCTACAATAATGTTCGTCTGCGGGAGTGCTGGAATTGGCAGACAGGCTAGACTAAGGATCTAGTGTTGGCAACGACGTGCGGGTTCAAGTCCCGCCTTCCGCATAAAAACAACGCCTATACGGCGTTGTTTTTTTGTATCTTTTTATTCTTTATTCCCATCTATTTCTTTCTTGCCACCACACGCTTCATGATATTCTTACGCTTCCTGCGCTTATCTTCATAAAGTTTTTCATCCGCAAGGTCCATGTATTCTTCCAGGGATATATCAGCCGAGCAGCTAAACTTTGCAAACCCCAGACTTGCTTCTATATAGTAGGGCTTTTCACATTTCTCATTAAAGCGGTCCATGACCTCCACGATCCTGGCCTTGATCTGCTCGCCCTTTCCATCATCAGCGCTCACCAGAGCGAGAGCCATAAACTCATCACCGCCTATGCGGGATATAATATCCGTCTGACGCAGCGATTCCTTCAATATGGCAGCTATGGAACGGAGGGCGAAATCTCCCTCATCATGGCCCAGCTTGTCATTTATTGACTTAAGGTTATCAAGATCCGCAAATATGAGTATCGCAGTCCTTCCCTCATTATACTTATTCTGTACCTGTTCAACAGCCATATCCATAAAGCCCCGTCGGTTGTAAATTCCGGTCAGTTCATCCAGCCTGGATATCTTTTCCAGCGCCCTGTTGTTCTCCTTGATACGGTCAAGGGAGGTTTCAAGCTGCTTACGGATTTCCGCCTGCTCATTTATCATATTCATTATCTTCATGGTACTGGACAGCTGCACCGTAATGGTATAGATATGTCTCACCCATGAGGTGGGGAGTTCACAAAGGAGGAAGCCCAGCTGTTCCTCATTCACGCTTATCAGATTAGCGATCAGAGTATAGCGCCTGTTGGGATCCATAAATTCATTGCCAAACATCGCTCTGGAATCCATAAGCTGCTTTTCCTTAGGAACCACCTTAACATCCAGAGGATTATTGTAATAACTTTTCAGCAGCACCTTGGAAGGTACACGCCAATCATGAGTAACACGATCATCATAATATACATAAGGCTTTTCCAGTGTGTAAAAAAACGAAGCCGAAAAGTTCAACTGCAGAAGCTTATCACTTAAGGAAGCATACGCCTCGTCATTGCCTTCGCCATAGGTAAGCATTTCTCTGGCAATTGAATTTGATATCCACTGTGCAAATACAGTCTCATTATCTCTCTTATGTCCCAGATTATTGATAACCTGCATCATCTGCATCATACAGGAATACTGGAAATCCAACATTTCCTTTTCCCTGTCGCACTTTTCCTCTATCAGGACATTTTTAAGCACATTCATCATACCAAATACTATACGCTTATCAGCCTCCTCATTTTCCATGCCAATAACAGCCTGTTCCAGCCTGAAATAAGCGCTCTCATAATCAATCTTCCGCTCATGATTGTTCATGCAGTTTAAGAAATCTGATATATATGATTTAAGAAACGAAATAAATGACGACTTCTCATACCAGCGATACCTGTCGCCAAAAGAAATATGCAGCAATTCCAGAGCCGCTAAATCATATTGCTCAGCTTCAATCTTATCATAGAAATCCGATTCGGTAATCTGCCTCATGCTCAAACCATCGCTGTAGCCTGTAGAGCCCCTCTTTATAAGCTTTGTCTTCATGGGATCAAAATCCGTACGCAGTCCCTGGACATACTCACAGGCCTGCTCCACAGATGTCCTTCCCAGCTCCATAACATCGGATTTAACACTTGTAAGCCCTGGCATAAGCTGTCCCGCAGAAGGAGCATCATCAAAGCCCATAACATACAGATCTTTGCCTATGACTATACCACGCTTCTTAAATACATCATAGCCGCCTAAAGCCATCTGGTCATTAGCAAAAACTACTGCCTCAAGATCCGGATTATCATCCAGAAGATTGGAAACTACTGTCTCGCTGTATTCCGAAAAATTACCATAAACGATCCGCTTTTCAGAGACCTTGATTCCATTTTCCCTAAGAGTCTCCTTGTAGACATCAAGCCTTTCCACAGCATCACTATTGGTCAAAGGGCCGGACACCATGCCTATTTTCCGGCATCCCCTGTTATTTATAAGATCCTCTATTCCTTCCCGCAAGCCGGACTTATTGTCTATGCGGACTGCCTTATAGCCCTCAACATTATCCGCAACCAGTATGGTAGGTATTTCCTTGAACATCTTAAGGAAAGCCTTTTTATCCTGAAGGCTTATAGCAGATGCTATCGTACCGGAAAGAATAAGCAGCACATCCAGATTCTGCTTGCAGGCATACGAAAAAATCGTGTTGTGCTGATACTCAAAACGACTGCGCACCACATCCTGATAATTTGGGTTGATATATTTTCCCGGAAAAACAAAAAGATTGACATCCAGTTCCTTTGCCCGTTGTGCTGCCCCCGCATACACTGCCTGGTCAAAAGGATCATTGATATTGCTGATAAACAGTCCAACTGAAATTCTGTTACGCTGCATTTTTCACCCCACTAAATAAGTACGAACAATCTGTTTAAGACTGTACATAAGATTATTGTAGCCTACCCGCCCTGCTCTTACAACATTTTTTTTAAGTCCTATACTAAGCAGACACCGTCCGTAAACCTCCCGAATCTAACCATAAAAAACCGGCATTCCTGTACTCAAACAGAAATGCCGGTCAGATTTTATTCCTTATGATATCCGATCAGGGCACTCTCTGCCCCACCGTCACATAGTGTATTTATGCGCCTGCCTTAGCAGCCTTTGCAGCCTTGATCTCCTCTGTAAGCTTGGGAACGATCTTGTTTAAGTCGCCTACAACACCGTAGTCAGCTACATCAAATATAGGAGCATCCTCATCCTTGTTGATAGCAACAATGATATCAGACTCTTCCATACCTGCAACGTGCTGGATGGCACCGGAGATACCGATTGCGAAATACAGCTTAGGTCTTACAGTCTTACCTGTCTGGCCAACCTGCAGATCCTTCGGCTTCCAGCCTGCATCTACAACAGCTCTTGAGCAGGAAACAGTTCCGCCAAGTGCAGCAGCAAGGTCATCAAGAAGCTTAAAGTTCTCTGCGCTGCCTACGCCACGGCCGCCGGAAACAAGGATCTTTGCATCCATGATATCAGCGGTATCGGAAACAGCCTTAACGATTTCCTTGATAGTAACATACTTGTTGTTTGCAGTGAAACCGGGATTGTACTCAACAACCTCAGCCTTAGCACCCTTGATGGGATCGATCTTCTGCATAACACCGGGACGAACCGTAGCCATCTGAGGACGGTTGTCAGGGCATGCAATTGTAGCAATAGTGTTTCCACCGAATGCAGGACGTGTCATAAGCAGCTGATTGTGCTTCTGCTCGCTCTCCTTGCCGGGAATGGGCTGAAGAGGGAAATCACCGATCTCAAGTGATGTACAGTCTGCTGTAAGACCTGTAGCAACCCTTGCTGATACGGTAGGACCAAGGTCACGGCCGATTGCTGTAGCACCTACAAGCATGATTTCAGGCTTGTACTCGTTGATAACGGAAGCCAGAGCATGAGCATAAGGCTCAGTTCTGTAGTCCTTGAGCTCAGGATCGTCAACAACGATGACTCTGTCTGCACCATACTCTGCAAGCGAATCGCAAAGTCCCTTTACATCGGATCCGATAAGGACTGCAGTTACCTGTGCATTAAGTGGAGCAGCAAGCTCCTTTGCCTTACCAAGCAGTTCAAATGATATAGGGCTGATCTGGTTATCTACCTGCTGTGCATAGATAAATACGCCCTTGTAATCTTCAAGATTCATCTTATGATCTTTCTCCTTTCAAGTGTCAGCCCTTAGATGGCATGCTTCTCATCAAGCTTGCCGACGATGTATGATACTGCTTCTTCAGGTGAATCGGGAGTAACCTTCTCGCCTGCGCCCTTACGAACCTTATCGGAAGCCTTAGCGATCTTGGTAGGTGATCCAGCAAGGCCAAGGTTGGAATCCTCTACATCCTTAAGGTCTGCTCTGCCCCATGTGGTGATCTCTGCTGCACATGCATCAAAGATTCCGCCGGGAGTCATGTATCTCGGCTCATTAAGCTCTGCAAGAGCGGTAACGAGGCAAGGCATGGAAGCCTCAACCATCATGTAACGATCGTCAAACTGACGCTTTACGGTAACTTTCTTTGCTGCCTCATCAACACTGATCTCTTCAGCATAAGAAATTACAGGAAGACCGAGATGCTCTGCGATCTGGGGACCAACCTGAGCTGTATCACCATCGATAGCCTGACGGCCTGTGATGATCAGATCATACTCAAGATTTCTGAGTGCACCTGCGATCGTGGTTGATGTAGCCCATGTATCTGCACCACCAAGTACTCTGTCGGTTACGAGAATGCCCTTATCAGCACCCATTGCGATAGCCTCACGAAGTACATCAGCAGCCTTAGGTAATCCCATGGTAAGAACAGTAACCTCTGCTCCGTACTGATCCTTAAGTCTGAGTGCAGCCTCAAGACCGGCCTTGTCATCAGGGTTCATGATAGCAAGCATAGCGGCTCTGTCAAGTGTTCCATCCGGATTGAACTTAACACCGCCCTTGGTATCCGGAACCTGCTTTACGCATACTACTATTTTCATAATCTGTCCAGACCTCCTACTTTAATATATTTGCGGAAATGACCATACGCTGAACTTCTGAAGTTCCTTCGTAGATCTCTGTTATCTTAGCATCGCGCATCATACGCTCCACATCATACTCACGAATATAACCGTAACCACCGTGAAGCTGTACAGCCTTTGTGGTAACTTCCATAGCAACCTCGGCAGCATAAAGCTTTGCCATAGCTGCTTCTACTGAGTAGGAAACCTTAGGATTCTTTGTGTATTCATCCTTCTTGGCAGCTGCACTGTATACCATATACTGAGCAGCCTGAACCTTTGTAGCCATATCAGCAAGCTGGAACTGGGTGTTCTGGAACTGTGCGATAGATCTGCCAAACTGCTTTCTCTCTTTTACATATGCGATAGTTGTCTCAAGAGCGCCCTCTGCGATTCCGAGTGCCTGAGCAGCAATACCGATACGTCCGCCGTCAAGGGTGTGCATTGCGATATTGAAGCCCTTACCCTTCTGGCCAAGCAGATTTTCCTTAGGAATTCTGCAGTCTGTGAAGATAAGCTCATAAGTTGATGAACCACGAATACCCATCTTATTTTCCTTAACACCGAAGGAGAAACCGGGTGTTCCTTTCTCAACGATGAATGCTGAGATTTCTTTCATGAACTTGCCGCGCTTCTCGATCTTGCCGGTAACAGCGAAGATTACATATACATCTGCTTCCTTACCGTTTGTGATGAAGCACTTTGATCCGTTGAGTACCCACTCATCTCCGTCAAGAACAGCCTTTGTCTGCTGTCCCTGAGCGTCAGTACCTGCACCGGGCTCTGTAAGACCGAATGCACCAAGCTTTTCACCCTTTGCAAGGGGAACAAGGTACTTTTCCTTCTGCTCAGGTGTACCATAGGTCATGATGGGATCTGCGCAAAGTGATGTGTGTGCGGAAAGGATAACACCTGTTGTACCGCAAACCTTTGAAAGCTCCTCAACTGCCATTACATAGGTCAGTATGTCGCAGCCCTGTCCGCCAAATTCCTTCGGAACGGGAATACCCAGAAAACCGAATTTTGCCATCTTATCAACAGTCTCTCTGGGGAATCTCTCTTCCTCATCAGTCTGCTGTGCAAGAGGCTTTGCTTCATTCACGGCGAAATCTCTGAACAACTGTCTCGCCATTTCATGCTTTTTGTCTAACGTGAACTCCATCTTGTTTTGTATCCTCCATATTTTATTAAATCCCGGTCTGTGGATCACACAGACCGGAACTCTGTGCACTGTTTATTTATCTGTAGGAACCTTGCCACCGTCAGCATAATTATAGAAACCGATACCGGTCTTTACACCAAGCTTCTTTGCACGAACCATCTTCTTGAGAAGAGGAGCGGGACGATACTTGGAATCACCTGTCTCAGCGTAGAGAACTTCCATGATAGCAAGCACGATATCAAGTCCAACATAGTCACCAAGCTCAAGGGGACCCATAGGATGATTTGCGCCAAGCTTCATAGCATTGTCGATACCCTCGATATCAGATACGCCTTCAGAATATACGAAGATACCTTCGTTGATGAGCGGGATAAGGATACGGTTTACTACGAAACCGGGTGCCTCATTAACCTGTACGGGAGTCTTGCCAAGCTTTACAGAGATATCCTTAACCTGGTTAACAAGATCTGCCGGTGTATTAGCACCTGCGATAACCTCGATAAGCTTCATGCGGTCAGCAGGATTGAAGAAATGCATTCCTACGATAGGCTTGGGAAGTCCTGCGCCTATCTCCGTGATAGATAATGATGAAGTATTTGAAGCAAAGATGCAGTTGTCATTCTTTACTACATTCTCCATGAGATCCTTGAAGCAATCCTTTTTGATCTGCATTACTTCGAGAGCAGCCTCGACTACGATATCGGGGTCTGTTGCTATGGAATTAAGTCCTGTCTCAAATTTAGCAAGATATGAATCAACAGCTGCCTGATCCATCTTTCCCTTTGAAACAAGCTTCTCATATCCCTTTTTGATCTTTGCAAGTCCGCCCTCGGCAAACTCCGTCTTGATGTCGCACAGATAAACCTTCTCGAAGTCGTCACACTGTGCAAAAGCCTTTGCGATGCCCTGTCCCATTGTACCGGCACCAATTACTGCTACCTTCATTTTATATCCTCCTTATTTTTTATTAACAAAATCATATACTGCGGATCACTCCGCACTCACACGATCCGTTTGTATTATTCGTTCTTGAATGCTACCTTCTTAACCTTGGCAGGATCATCCTTTTTACGAAGGAAATTTGCCATACCTTCTTTCTGGTCATATGACTCAAAGCAGTCACCAAAAAGCTTCTCTTCGATCACTACAGCCTCATCTATGGATACCTGAAGTCCTTCGTTGATAGCCTTCTTGCAGTTCCTTACAGCAATGGGTGCGTTGCCTGCAATAGTGGAAGCAAGCTTCATAGCTTCATCCATAAGCTCTGCCTGGGGATATACTGCATTTACCAGTCCGATACGAAGCGCCTCATCAGCCTTGATATTTCTTGCTGTGTAGATAAGCTGCTTAGCCATTCCGGGTCCTACTATACGTGCAAGCCTCTGTGTGCCGCCGAAACCGGGCGTGATACCTAAGCCAACTTCAGGCTGACCGAACATTGCATTGTCGGAGCAGATACGGATATCACAGCTCATGGATATCTCGCAGCCGCCGCCAAGAGCAAAGCCGTTGATCGCTGCGATAACAGGAACAGGGAAATTCTCAAGCTTAAGGAAAACATCATTTCCCTTCTTGCCGAAAGCTTCGCCCTCTGCCTTTGTAAGAGTGCTCATCTCTCCGATGTCTGCACCTGCAACAAATGACTTTTCGCCTGCGCCTGTAAGTATCAGGCATCTTACTGTTGCAAGATCAACAGCATCAAGAGCCTCGCTAAGCTCGTCAAGTACCTGTGAATTAAGGGCATTGAGAGCCTTTTCTCTGTTAATGGTAAGAACGCCTACAGCGTCCTTCTGCTCATATAAAATGTACTCCATTTTTCTCCTTTCCGCCGCATTTTGCGGTATCGCATCAAAACATCAAAACACCCTGCAGGCGCCTGCCTGCAAGGTGTTCATAATAATTATTCGTATCTTTCAACTATGGTTGCACAACCCATACCGCCGCCGATGCAAAGTGTTGCAAGACCTTTCTTAGCACCCTTTGCTTCCATCTCGTGAAGCAGTGTTACAAGGATACGTGCTCCGGATGCACCTACGGGGTGTCCAAGTGCGATAGCTCCGCCGTTAGGATTGAGCTGCTTGTCAACATCAATACCAAGCTCCTTACCTACTGCAACAGACTGAGCTGCGAATGCCTCGTTAGCCTCGATGATATCGAAGTCTTCAATCTTGTAGCCTGCCTTAGCCATAGCCTTCTTTGTTGCGGGAACAGGACCGATACCCATTACCTCGGGACGGCAGCCTGCAAGTGCGCCTGCTACGAAAGTAGCCATAGGCTTAACGCCAAGCTCCTTAGCCTTGTCTTCGCTCATAACAACGATCGCTGCTGCACCGTCGTTGATACCGGAAGCATTACCTGCAGTTACGAATCCGTCAGGATTGATAGGTCTCATACCTGCAAGCTTCTCAACTGTCATACCTGCACGAGGGCCTTCATCTGTATCGAAGATAACAGTCTCTTTCTTCTTCTTAACTTCTACAGGAACGATCTCCTTCTTGAAAGCGCCGTTCTTCTGAGCAGCCTCAGCCTTGTTCTGGCTCTTTACTGCAAACTCATCCAATTCTTCTCTTGTAAGTCCCCACTCACGGCAGATATTGTCTGCTGTTGTGATCATATGATAGTCGTTGAAAGCATCCCAAAGTGCATCGTTTACCATAGTATCAACGAGTGCGCCCTTGCTCTGGCTGGGCCATGTCATACGATAACCATAACGACCCTGGGGAATTGCATAAGGAGCCATTGACATGTTCTCCATACCGCCTGCTACAACGATATCAGCATCACCTGCTGCGATCATCTGAGCAGCCATGTTCACACAGTTAAGACCTGAACCGCATACTACATTAACGGTAACTGCCGGAACTTCATTGGGAAGGCCTGCACCGATTGATGCCTGACGAGCCACATTCTGTCCCTGTCCTGCCTGGATAACGCAGCCCATGTATACATGATCTACATCCTCAGGCTTAACTCCTGCACGATTAAGCGCCTCCTTGATCACGATCGAACCAAGCTTAGCAGCAGGAATGGTGGATAATCCGCCACCCATTGTTCCGATAGCCGTACGGCATGCACCTGCTAATACGATTTTCTTTGACATTGCTTTTCCTCCGTTTTCCCTTTTTATTGTTACATTAATGTTTCATATAGTCATGCCCACATATTCTAACATAGAGGACAGTAAATTTGCAATTAAAGTATTAGGGGTTTTTGAGGATTTTATCAAGAATTTGCACATAAAAAAATACATGGTTTACATAAGTTCCTGCACTTAATTTACATAACAATTTCACGACCTGCCACGAAAAAAGGAGCCACTGTTTTTTTCCAAATGACTCCTTTAAATTTACGATTTCTTACAGTCCCTTTGCATCGCTTAAGGTTATTCCGTTTCCGGCAGTTCCGAGAGGGATCTTGTGATCGAGACCAACGAACTTACCGTTCTCCTGCCACAGAACTTCCTTCACGAAATTATATTTTTCATTATCCCAGGTTACGAAATCATCCTTTACCAATCCGCCGGTATCACCTGAATTGGCATTATAGCACCAGAAAGTATGGTTCAGATGGTATGTACCTATAAGTGTACGCATATGCGTCATCCATGTGATGTTCGGCTCTGTCATATAGCCGCCCCACTCACCTATGAGAAGAGGTGCGGTCTTATTCTCATAGATATAGAACCAGTTGTCATGCCAGCAGTCCTTCATAAGGGAATCGTAGGTATAATTTCCTTCAAACCAGGGCTGCTTATATACGGTAGGCCCGTAATCATGAGGTGAATAAACCAGCTTGTTATTGTACTTCCCCAGATCAACAGGATAATCAGCTACACCGCGGAGATTTCCACCCCACCAGTTAAAATAATAATCCTTCTCATTGGTTGAAGCAAAAGTTCCGTTAGTCTTTATGTCGATGGGATAGATTTCCGTGCCCTCAACCATTATAAGTACATTGGGATTCTTAGCCAGCACAGCCGCCGCAGCCTGCTCTGCTTCATATTTCCAGTTGTTGGCATCCTTTGAGTCATTCCATATAGCCGCATTATCACCCTCAAAAGGCTTGCCGTGAGGCTCATTCTTTAAGTCAAAGGCAATAATAGTATCATCATTTGCATAACGCTCCGCCATCCAGGCAAGTGCCTCTCTGTACTGAGCTTCAGTTATCTTATCCGTATACCAGAGATTCACGGTATGTCCGGATGCATTAGTCTCGGCGCTGTGTATATCCAGCATAATCTTCAGTCCGTTAGCCCTGCACTGACCCACAACATAGTCGAAAATCTCAAGTGAATCCATCCCTACAAGATACGAATTTGTTGCCTGGTTGAAATTTGCATCCGGGGCATTGCCTGACTTCCACTGAAGTATAAGCTCTGCCGAAATGGGCACACGAAGCAGATTGAAGCCATGGTCCGCTATAGCCTGCAGTGAAGTATTCAGATCACTGTTCCAGAGTCCATCAAAAGTGTTTGTGCCTGTATTGTAACCGAACCAGTTGCACCCAGTGAGCCATACCTGCTTACCGTTACTGTCATAGATACCGTTTCCGTCTGTATGCAACCAGTCATCCGTACTTGCCGCAGGCACATTGAGCGCACCCGCATTGGGCACATTTGCAGCATTTGAATTATCCTGATTGTTTGAATCATTATTCTGCTGCTGCGTATCCTGAGTCTGGGCAGCTGTTCCCGTAGACTTAAGAGAGCCTGCAGTCAGTTCATAATTCATATCACCGTCCACGCCTGCCAGGATCATACCTATCTCGACATTTCCGCCATTAGGTATCTGTCCGTTATAATCGGCATTCGTTATGGTGAGCACGCCTCCCTGGATACTGTAATTTCCGTTCCAGCCGTCACCCAGGGTAGCATTTCCCACATTCACGGTAAGTTTCCAGCCGTCAACATCCATTCCGGATTTGTTCACAAGTTTTATGGTGTACTTGCTGTTTACGGGTGCATCTCCCCAGCTTTCCTCTTCTTTTATCTCTGCATAGAAGCCGTTTGAATCAGTGCTTCCTGAGGCTGTACCTTCCTGTGTTTTCGTATCTGAAGCGCCTGAAGCCTCTGAAGCTGCCGAAGTATCTGATGTCTCTGCCGCATCGGCCACCATTCCCGTCACCTCTCCGGTTCCGGTCTCCGCAGCAGCTGCCGTCTGAGCAGCATTTTCCTCGCCCTTGTCCGTCTTCTTTCCTATACTCAGAAAGAATATAGCCGACAGACCGCCAACTATCACTGTCACGGCAATGGCAATGATCAGAGCCTTTTTAGAACTGTCCATTGATTTCCACATACAAACCTCCAATTAACAACTTGCACGCTTAATTTTCAGGATTTAAAATAATCTTAACCGTAATACAACATCTGAAAGGAGAGTACCTATGTTCATAAAATACGAATGCACCGATGCCGGCAGTTCTGGAACCACAGCCGAAATCTGCACTTTTTACGGCATCCGTTACAACCACAACGGCTTTGCAGTACTTTCTACCGAGCACTCCCACCACGATTACCTGCTCCCCATGTCATTTCAGGAGTACGGCAGATTCTCCGAAAAGATAGCCGTTCTCATAGACAAAGGAGCGAATATCCTCTCGATAAGCGGTTCTCCCGTTTACCGGGTGCGCAGAGGAGCCATGCTTCCACTCGATAATGCAGACCTTCTGGTATACGATATCGACTCATTATCCTGAATCCCTGTGTGTTACCCTAATGATACACTTATATCAAATAAAAATAAATGAAAAATAAGGAAAACTTAAATGAATATTCGTAAATTCTTTCAGCTCATCATGATATATGCCATACTTGTACTTGCCGGCTCAGCTGCATATATCATAAGCTTCAGGACGCCTCTTTTTTCCGGTACTGATGTATTCTTTTTCAGAGGTATCTACATCATACTGTTTTGGGGCGTCGTCATAGCCGCGGCTATGCTGTGCCTTAAGTTTTTTAAATTCGGGGAGCTGATCACCGCAAGGGACGTCCTGCTCTTATTTGCCGGATTCTGCTGCGTACATGTAGTGATCTTTACCCATCTCCCGGTTACAGCCGACCGTTCAATCACGGTATTTATGCTTGGATATATGTCTGACAATGCGGATAAAGACTTTTCCGAGCAGGAAATCGAGGAATACTTCGTATCAAAATATATCGGTGAATATGAGGCATTTGATAAGAGATTTCATGAACAGGTTTACTCAGGAACAATTGAAGAAACAGGTGAAGGCCGTTACCGGATAACCGAAAACGGGTGCAGGCTGATGAAAATATACGATACTACAGCGAAACTTTATATGCTTGATGACAGGCTGATACACCCGTCCAGATAAAAACTCATGATCAGACATTAAACGGCCGGGTGATTCACCCAGCCGTTTTTATGATATCAGAAAAAATTGATTCCTTAGCAATATTTTATTTCAAAACTGTCCGCCGTTTCCGCCATTATTATTAGGGGTATACGCATTACTTGTGTATCCATTATTATCGGGATTGTACCCGGGATTACTGAAATTCTGATCATTAAATCCCTGTCCGCCATAGTTTGCAGACATTCCTGCACCGTAGTTAGCCGAACCGTCAAGATACATATAAAGCTCTGCATCCGTAGCGTAAATATACGGATTAACATAGAATATCGCAAGTATTCCGCATGTGAAAGCTGACAGAACAGCCCAGCCTATGAAAGAGAGCCCAAGTATAAAAGTATCCATCTTATAGCCATCCATCATCTGTGAACTCTTTTCCTTAACATCGGTCCATGACTGGGTGGGATCTTCTGCAATAAGATAAGCAACCATATACCATTCATAAGACTTAATGATACCCGGAATAATGAAAAGCAGGGACCATAAGAATACAAACAGGTCTTTTAAGAACATGACCTTGACCACATTCATGTAGGAACCGCATTTAAATCCATATAAAAGATCTTCACCCCTTGCAACTCCATCAGCGTTGTTAACCCAGAATTTCCGACACCCGATCAGCAACGGATTAAAGACAAACGCCTTAATAACCATGCCTACAACCCATATCACCATGCAGATAAGAAAAATGGCACCGAGCAATACGATAAGCCCCATCACCTCATCTTCAGTCATCTGACCTGACGAACTTGACGAATTGCTAAATGTGTTCG
The DNA here is from genome assembly GCA_946616835.1 of uncultured Lachnospiraceae bacterium. GTDB lineage: Bacteria > Bacillota > Clostridia > Lachnospirales > Lachnospiraceae > NK4A136. The sequence goes on along the minus strand of CAMOJK010000067.1, from coordinate 858 downwards.
ACCAATTGCCTGATCCCGATCCGCCACCGCCAGCCTTTGCTATGGATATGGTGGTCAGGAAACCCGCACCCACGCAGGGCCAGTAGTTTGCCTTAAAGGCATTCATGCCTCTGCTTTTAAGTTCCGCTCTGTCTATCATGTTTTCTCTCCTCCTCCCTCTGTATCCAGAAGACATTACTTCCGAAAAACGATTAACATAATACGGTTAAATCTTATTAAATAAGCCCCTATTTTGCAAGTATTTTCTTAAGAAAAGCCCCTGTATATGAAGCCTTTACGCGGCTCACTTCCTCAGGAGTTCCCTTTGCTATGACAGTTCCGCCGCCGTCCCCCCCCTCCGGACCCATATCGATTATGTAATCTGCATTTTTTATCACATCCAGATTATGCTCAATGACTACTACGGTATTACCTCCGTCCGTAAGCTTCTGAAGAATATCAACCAGCTTCCTTACGTCTTCAAAGTGAAGGCCGGTTGTCGGTTCATCCAGAATATATATGGTTTTTCCGGTACTCCTCTTTGATAGCTCCGCCGCCAGCTTTATACGCTGCGCCTCTCCGCCTGACAGCTCTGTAGAAGGCTGGCCAAGCTTGATATAGGAAAGTCCCACATCATACAGTGTCTGCATCTTGTCCCTTATCGAAGGCACGGCACTAAAGAATTCCAATGCCTCCTCCACGGTCATGTCCAGAACTTCGTAAATATTCTTTCCTTTATAGCGGACATCCAATGTCTCCCTGTTGTACCTTTTTCCGCCACAAACCTCACAGGGTACATATACATCCGGAAGGAAATGCATCTCAATCTTTACTATCCCATCCCCGCTGCAGGCTTCACATCTTCCGCCTTTTACATTA